>JBGSOR010000426.1:0-5325 GCA_041738985.1 Chromatiaceae bacterium
GGCCTCCGATCTCCTTTCGATTTCGGCTTGGCGGCCGGGTCAGGCGGTTGGGCGCGCGGCAACGGCGGCCTGGTTGCGTCCGCCACGCTTCGCACGGTAGAGCGCCTGGTCGGCGGCCCGCAACAGGTCGTCCGGGGATGCGATGGCGGGATCGTCGGCGACGGCGAGTCCCAGGCTGACGGTCACCTGACCCGCGACTGACGGTGCCTCATGACGCAGCCCGAGGCCCAGCACGCCCCGCCGGACCTGCTCGGCGACCGCACGCGCGCCTGGAAGCGGCGTATCCGGGAGCAAGAAGGCGAACTCCTCGCCGCCGATGCGCGCCACCAGGTCTCCGGGCCGGTGCAGGGCGTCGCGCATGGCATGTGCCACGGCGATCAGACAACGGTCGCCAGCGGGATGTCCGTAACGGTCGTTAAAGGACTTGAAGTGGTCGATGTCGGCGATGATGACGGCCAGCACAGTGCCGTCGCGCTGCGCCCGCCGCCATTCCTCTTCCAGCATCTCATCGAACAGGCGCCGGTTGGCGATGCCGGTCAGGGTGTCGATGCGCAGCATCTGCTCCAGCTCCTGACTCGTCTCGATGGACACCGAAAGCTGCGCCCGCAGCTCCACGGAGTCCTGAAAGAACCGCCGCATCCGAGCGGACGTGGCCAGCATCGTGAAACCGAAGATCAGTACCATGAGTCCCATGAACAGATGCAGGCGGTCGCCCATCGCGAGGATCTGCACCGAGATCGGCGCCAGGATCGGGATCGCAAAGCAGGAGTAGGCGCGATCGAGAAAAGAGAGCAAGGGCACGGCCCCGGCCATCAAGCCGCCGAGGGCGAATGCGAGCAGGACCTGGTAGACAAAGGATGTCGGATGAAAGAGCAGCACACCCGCCGCCCCCCACACCAGGCCGGCCGCGCAGGCTCCGAGGACGAACAGGCGCCGCCAGATCGCGAGGTCGCTGCCGACCCGGGGCGCCCGCTTGAAGGCCCACAGCAGCGCAAGGCGGCCCCCGTTCACCAGCACCAGGGCCGAAATCCACACGATCAGCCTGGTGCGGTCGATGACCGGCCACAGCAGGATCGCCAGCAGCAGCCCGATGAGCACGTTGGCAGCCAGCGCGAGCGGCAGCTGCCGGAAGGATTGCTGGATCTCGGCACTGACCGCTGCCGCCGGGCGGATATCGACCGAGCCCCGATGCGCTGGTCCACGCTGAGCCTGCCGTTAACGATCCGATTGGCCCCAAGCATAGCCGCAAGTGACACTCCGGGCTATCCGAACGGCCGACTCGGTCGTGTAGGGAAACTCCGCGCTCCGAGACGGCAGCACGCGCGCTCAGCAAGCCGCCCGCGTCGCTTTCTTGCGGTAGAGCGGCCCCTGGCCGCGCCACTGGACGTTGCAGCGCTCGCTCCGGAGACTTCGATGGCAGACCGCATCCGGGTGACGGACCCGCTGGGTGTCTGGAAGACGCTCGGTCGCAGCCCGGGGGCCGCTCCTACGGGGATGGGTGGTCTGCGACGCTATCCCGTATCCGCCTTGTCGATCAGGGTTCGTTCTGCGCCTTCCTCGACCTTGACGGTCCGACTCCGGATCCCGGCGCGGCGTCTACCCGTTTGACCGCGGACTTATCGGTTCGCCGGGCGGTCCCCGAGCCTGACCATTGTCGGCGGCTCGAAGGCCTGCGCGGAGCCAGGCCGGCCCGTGGTCTGCCTGGCATTCCCTTCTAACTCGTCCACCGCCCCCGATCCCGCCCGACTGAGCCGCACATCCAGCGGCTCCCGGGCGACCAGGTGGATGTCCCGCTGGGGAAAGGCGATGCCGATGCCGTGCTCCCTGAAGATCTGGTCGATCGCCAGGTGCAGCTCGGTGGTCACTTGCATCCGTTGCTCGAGGAGCTCCACGAAGCAGCGCAGTACCAGGGTCAGCGAGTTGTCGGCGAAGGCCTCGAAGGCGACGTTTGGCGCCGGATCTTTGAGCACCCGCGGGTTCTGCTCCGCCACCCGGGCGAGAAGGTCCATGGCCAGCTGGGGATCGTTTCCGTACTCGATTCCCACGCGGATGACGAGCCGATTGATCTGATCGGTCAGGGTCCAGTTGAGCAGATGTTTGGTGATCAGGTCTTTGTTGGGGACCAGGAGCTCCTGTCTGTCCCAGTTGCGAATGGTGGTGGCGCGGATCTGGATGTTGGTGACCGCCCCTGTGGTATCCCCGATGGTGACCACGTCGCCGACCCGCACCGGCCGCTCGAAGAGGATGATGATGCCGCTGATGAAGTTGGCGACGATCTCCTGGAGTCCGAAGCCGATACCGACGCTCAAGGCGGCCACCAGCCACTGCACCTTGGACCAGCTGAGACCCAGCGCACCGAAGGCGGCCAGCACGGCGACGATGGCGATCGCATAGCTCGACAGGGTGCGGATGGCATAGCGCGAGCCAGCGGTGACGCTGGTCGTCTGGAGCAGCACGATCTCCATGAGCGCGGGCAGGTTCTTGCCTGCGGCGATCGCCGCTACCGTGATCGCCAGCACGAGCGCCACATCGGCGACCGTGACCGGTACCCGCCTGGTGGTCCCATCCACGACCTGCTCCGTATGCCAGAGCGCGAACTGGTCCAGTATGTTGAACGCAGGCAGCATGTCGGCCCAGATCAGCCACGTGCCGATCAGCGAGGCGAAGACCACTAAGGCGTTGATCAGCTTGCGGGTCTGCTCGTCCAGGGAGGCCCAGTCCACCTGCGGCTCCTCGACCTGGGCCGGGCCTGCAGTCGCACCGGACTCGGGGTGATCGGATTTCTCCGATTCGGCCTGGGCACGCCGGGCGGCCTGCCGATCGAGGGCGGCCTGGAGGGCCAGGCGGCGCCGGGTGACCACCAGCCAGCGGACGATCGCCTGGTGAAGCACGGCCAACCCAAGGGCCAGCCAGGCGGTCGCGACCAGCGACTGGAACAGGGTGCCGGCGGTGTAGAGGTAGCCCATGAGGGCCAGCACGGCGAGCGCCAACGGCGTGCCGACCACCAGCGGGTACCAGAGGTTGCGCAGACGATTGAGCCAGCCCTCGGGTTGGGCGGCGATCGCCTGTTTGAAGACGCCGGTGCCGGGGCTGAAGAGCCGGCTGAAGAAGACGGCGAACCCGATCATGGCGGCAATCAGGGACAACCGGCCCAGGCTCCCGGTGTAGGCGACTTCGTTGATCTTGTACACGGCGATTGCCACCAGGGAGACCGGGACTATATAGGCCGTGAACCAGCGCAGGTTGCGGCGGATCAGGACCAGCGCCCAGCTCTCCCAGCGGAAGTGCCGGTCCGCGAGACCTCCCGGCAGGCACATGAGCCGGAAGGCGCGCAGGTAATAGAAGCCGATGGAGACGTCAATGAAGGCGCTACCGAGGGCCCGGGTGAATGGGGTGGCCTCCGGGGAGTAGGCGATCGCCCGCCCGATCACGAGGAACAGGAGCGGGATGGGTGCTGCCGCTACCAGGGTCAGTCCCATGGCCCTCAGGGTGTAGCGGAATCGGTCCGTGCGGACCCGGCGCAGGGGCTCGGCGGTGTCCAGGATGGCCCGGCGTAGGCGCGAGCTGCCCCAGAAGAGCAAGGCGACCGCGACCAGCCCCAGCCAGGTCAGGGGGTAGCGCTGCAGGTCGGAGACGAGTGCGCGGAGGACCTCGGTCCACCCCGCCCGGGACAGCAGCCAGGCCACCGCCGAAGGCAGATTGGTCAGGGTGTCGATGCCGGCCGGCAATGTGCTGCGGACCCAGAGTAGGTGCTCGGCCAGGAAGTCGTCGTAGATCCGGGCTCCGGCAATCAGCTGATCGGCCGCATAGTTCAGCTCCCCCTGCTTGCGGATGTAGTCGTCCTCCGCTGCCACCGCCTTGTCGAGCAGTGCGCGGCGCTGGGTTAGCGCCTCTTTGAGCTGGGCGCGCACCCGCGCTGTCTGGGCGTCCGTGTCGCCCACGGACAGGGCGTCGATGGCCTCGTCCATGTCGCGGAGACGGACCTGCTCCTCCCGATATCGGATCTGGCTCAGCGATGCCTCGGCGATCCGATCCTCCCGCTTCGCGATCTCCTTGCCGTACTGGCGCAGGTCCGGAAGCTGGCTGCGTCGGTCGATCAGGATCTGGCCCAGGGCCTGGTTGAGCCCCCCCGCCTCAACGCGCTCGCGAGCGCCGCGGAAATCCTCGTCCACGCGCTTGCGCTCGCGCTCGATCTGGGTGAGCTCGTCGTTGTACTGGGCGAGCTGCTCGGCGCGATGGGCGAGGGCAGCGGTGATCTCTGCATTGAGCTCCACGGCCTTTTGCACGAGCGGGTGCTTGTCGGCCGCCTCCCGCTGGGCTGCCTCGGTCGCCCGCTGGGCCTGCTCCGCATCGGCCTTGCGACGCTCCGCTTGCAGGGACTCCAGCCGGGCCTGGCGCGTCTTAATCTGCCCCAGGGTCAGGGTGAGCTGATCCCGTTGGGCGCGATAAAGGTCCTCGCGCGCACCCTGGCTTGCCAGCTCCTGCTCCAGCGCGCGGATCTCCGCCAACTGGGCCTGGCGGCGTGCCGCCCGGACCCAGGCGTTGGCCTGGGTCAGGTCCGCGGACTGGCCGGTCGCCGGGGCCAGCTGGCGCTGCTCCTCGCCCCGATCCAGCGCCTGGCGGAGCTCGGCGATCCGCTCCCGGGCCTCTTTGGGTCGGCTACCTCCGGTCTCGATGAGCTTATCCAGCTCCTCGATCTGGGTCTCTTGGAGGGTCTTCGCCGTCTCGGCCTTGGCCAGGCGCTGGGCGACCTCGTCGCCAGACAGATTCGGGTCCGCGTCCAGCTCGGACGGCCCCCGGTCCTTCGCTTCGGCGGCGAGCTGCTTGCGGATCTTCGTGGTTTGGGCAGGTGCATTCTCCAAGGCGCTTGCATAGTCCGCGGCCTTGGCACCCATCGTTGCGGCCGTCTCAAGGTAGGAGAGGGTGCGTTTGTAGGTCTCCACTAGGGCCGATTTCGCCGCCGCGTCCAGCTCGGTGGCGGACTCCGCCTCCTTGATGCGGGACTCGACCTCGCGGCTGGATGGGAGGGACGTTGCGGTCGGGGCGGCCGTCAGGCTGGCCGGCAGGGGTACGTCCGTGCCCTTGCCTTCGGGGGCGGCCAAGGCGTCGGCCGCGATCAGACCCGCGATCAGCAACAGCACGGGCGCGAGACGTCCCCTCACGCGCGCTCGCGTGAGCAGGGCGGAAAGGGCGACAGGTCGGGATGTGCGATCTGGTGCGGACATGGGCCTGGGAGCTGGGATGTGGGGCCGCGTGCGGCCGGAGAGGCGAAGGGCTCGAATTGGGCCGGCCTTGGCGGAGAGGAGGGCGCGTCCCTGCGCCTCC
>JBGSOR010000438.1:0-22734 GCA_041738985.1 Chromatiaceae bacterium
CACGGCCTGCTCGCGGCGGATCAGGGTTGTCAGTGCCCCGGCCCAAGAGGGCGGGGGCGGGGCATCCGCTCAGCCGCAGAACGCCCTGTTCGTCCCGGCTGGCGCCATCCTGAGCGGGGTCCTGCTCCTCGGGCTCTACGCGCCGACGGGGCAGGGGGCGCGCAAGGACCCCACTCCGGCGCTGCTGCGCAGCGAAACCCTGACCTGCGTGCGCACCGACCGAGGCGTGATCGAGGTCCCGCTCGATGCCTAGTCGGTGGGCGAGGACGGCAAGGTCGGGGTGCGCGGTCGACGCGCGCGGGAACCGCTATCTGGCGGTCGGTGTTGGTCAGTCGACCGTTACCTCGTGGCCCACAACCAGAGCCAGGAGCATCTGCTGGGCGCAGGTCCCCCAGTCCTACCCGCTGTCGCGCGTGTCGGTTCCTGCTAGGCGCACGCGGTGCGGCGTGCGGCCGTCGAGGACTTCGAGTGTGTCGCCGTCCAGGACGCAGACGACCTTGCCGGTGAGAGTCTCGGCGTGGAGTTGGGGAAGGATCAGCAGACAGACGAGAAGAGCGGCAAGCTGGCGCGCGGTTGCGAACATCGCTCACGGGGGTAACGGCATTCCGGCGAGCGGCGGGTAAGCCCGCGGGCTGGTAGAAAGACCTGGGGGCCGAAGCCCCCAGGTGGCACAGGAGCCCCCCGCCGGTGTCTCGCCGCTGAGGTGCGACAGGCACAGGCCCAGGGGGCATCTTGCGCAACCCCACCACACTGAGAAAGGCAAGGAGGTCGACTCAAGGTTAAGCGAGCACGGGATGGCCAATCGAGACCGCCGTCAAGATATCGACCGACGATCCCGGCCCCGCTTCGATTCAGAATTCCCGCCGACCCTCAGCCCGCTCCACTTTGGCCACCGGAGCCCCTGGAGGATCGATCGCCGGCCGTCCCCGCGAGGATGCCCGCCTGGGCGGTCAGTGTCAGTCGTCGTCGCGCTGTGCCGTCAGGCCGATCAGGATACCCGCGCCGTCCACCTCGGCTTGGAGCTCGATGGGCCTACAGCACACGGGGCAGTCCTCGATGTAGCGCTGGCTGCCCGCGGAGCAGTCCACCACTGTGTCGAAGCTCTCGCCGCAGTAGGGGCACTCGACCCGAGTATCTTCAAGCATCGGTGCAGCTCCTGTGAGATTAAGGCGATTGCCGGAAAATCATGTACCGGATCGCGAAGGATTTTCGTCTGCCTTCAAGGAGCGCCGCCTGGAGCATAGCTGGGCTATGTGACTGTCGGTGCGACGCCGAAGGCGGGCGAAAAGACGAGCGAGGTGGTACATGATTTGACAGAAGTCGCCTAAGAGAAGGACCCGCCGGTCAGATCGCCATCGGGCGTGCCACCCGCGCCCTGATGGCCTTCGTCATGGTCTTAAGCTATTCGCGCCAGGTCTTCCTGCGCGATCATCGAGGCAGCATCGCTCGGCGAACGGTAGAGCTCACTATGCCGCGCGACGAATGCACGGAGCCCATCAGGCCGCATCAGCCGGCGGAGGTCGCGGCGCTACCCTCCGCCGACCGTTCCTGGACATGGGTTGCACGGTGCCGCGCGGGAGAGAGCAGCACATAGAATGCCGGCACCACGAACAGGGTGAAGACGGTGCCGATGCCGAGTCCGGTCACGATCACCAGCCCGATATCGAATCGGCTGACGGCGCCCGGTCCGCTTGCGGTGAGCAGCGGAATCATGGCGACGATCATGGAGACCGTGGTCATCAGGATGGGCCGCAGCCGGATGGCCGATGCCTGCTCCACCGCCTCGCGCTTGTCGAGTCCTTCACGCTCCCGCAGCTGATTGGCGAACTCCACGATCAGGATGCCGTTCTTGGCGATGAGCCCGATCAGGGTAATCAGCCCCACCTGCGTATAGATGTTGATGCTGGAGAAGCCGAGGAACAGGAAGGCCATGGCCCCGGCGATGGACAGGGGCACGGACATGAGGATCACGAAGGGGTCGCGCCAGCTCTCGAACTGGGCGGCGAGCACCAGATAGATCACCAGGAGCGAGAGGAAGAAGGTGACCTCCAGTGCCGCGCCCTCGGTCTTGTATTGGCGGGACTCGCCCTTGTAGTCGAAGCGCACGCCCCGGGGGAAGATGGTCTTGGCCTCCTGCTCCAGGTAGGCCAGAGCATCGCCCACTGTGACGCCCGGGAGCATGACGCCGGACAGGGTGATGGCGTTCAGCTGCTGGAACTGGGTGCGCTTGGATGGCTCCACCTGCTGCTTGAGATTCACGAGCGCGCTGATCGGTACCAGGTCGCCGGCCGCGGTGCGGACCTGGAAGTCAGTGAGCTTACCCGCGTCGTTACGGTAGCGCTGGTCCACCTGGGGGATGACCTTGTAGCTCCGGCCGGACAGACTGAACCAGTTCACGTAGTCCTCGTTCATCATGGCGGAGAGGCTGCGTCCCAGCTCCTGCATGCTGATTCCTAAGTCCCCGGCCAGGTCCCGATCCACCTCCAGCACGGTGCGCGGCCGCTCCATCTTCACGTCCTTCTGCAGGAACATGAACTTGCCGCTGGCCATGGCCTTGCCGAGCAACTGGTCGGCAAGTCCGGAGAGCTCCTCGAACCCCCGGTCCGAGAGCACCACGAATTCGATGGGGATGCCGCTCCCGGGGGTCGGCAGGCTGGGCAGCGGAAAGGCGACGGTTTCAAGACCCGTGATCTGGGACAGGGCGCCCTGGAGCAAGGGCTGGATATCCGTCTGGGAGCGCTCCCGCTCGTTAGGCGGGGGCATCTTGAATCCGCCGAAGGTGGTGGTCGAGTCCCCGAAGCCGATCAGGATAAAGCTCTCCTCGTATTCGGGGATGGACTCGAAGATGGGCAGCATCTGCGAGACATAGCGCTGGTTGTAGTCGATGGTCGCAGTCTGGGGTGCGCTGGCCATGAAGAAGAGGATGCTCTGGTCTTCCGTCGGTGCCAGCTCCTTCTTGGTCATGGTGTACATGGCATAGATGGACGCCAGCACCACGACGGCTACCAGGATGGTGGCGCTCGGATAGCGCAGCCAGCCATGCAGCAGCCGCCGGTAGCCTCGGGCCAATCCGTCGAAAAAGTGCTCCACCGCCCGCTCGAACCGCCCCTGCTGACCGCCCTCCCGAAGCACCGCCGCCGAGAGCATCGGGGAGAGGGTCAGCGCCACCACGCCGGAGACCAGCACCGCACCCGCCAGGGTGAATGCGAACTCGGTGAAGAGGGACCCGACCAGTCCGCCCATGAACCCGATCGGTGCATAGACTGCCACCAACGTTGTGGTCATGGCGATGATGGGGAGTGCCAGCTCCCGGGCCGCGTCTACCGCCGCCTGGATACGGGGCTTGCCCATCTCCAGGTGTCGATGGACGTTCTCCACCACCACGATGGCGTCGTCCACCACCAGCCCGATGGCAAGCACCATGGCTAGCAGGGTCAGCAGGTTGATGGAGAACCCCATGAGCAGCATGAGGAACCCGGCCCCGACGATGGAAAGCGGGACGGCAACCGAGGGGATCAGCGCGGCGCGCATGGAGCCCAGCGACAGGAAGATCACCAGGAGCACGATGAGCACGGCCTCGGCCAGCGTCTTGAAGACCTCCTTGATGGAGTCCTTGATGAACTCGCTGGCGTCGTAGGGGATGAATGCCTCCAGTCCCTCCGGGAACTCGGCTTTGAGGCTGGGCAGCAGCGCATGGATGCGGTCCGCGACGTCGAGCGGATTCGAGCCGGGGGCGGGCTCGATGCCGATAAAGATGGCGGGGATCCCTTTGTAGAGCGTGGTCGAGTTGTAGTCCGCCGCGCCCAGCTCGATCTCGGCGATATCCTCCAGCCGGATCAGGGTATCGGATTCGGCCCGGATCACCAGGCGCCGGAAGTCCTCCACGCTGCTTACGTCCGTGGTGGCGGAGAGATCGATCTGGACCAGCTCCCCCTGGGTGCGTCCCACGCCGGCCAGATAGTTGTTGGCCTGGAGGATCCGCGAGACCTCCTCCCCGCTGACCTTAAGGGCCGCCATCCGTGCAGGGTCCAGCCAGATCCGCATCGCATAGGTCTTGTTGCCGATCAGCTCCGCCTTCGCCACCCCCTGGATCGCCTGAAGCTGGGGCTGCACCACCCGGATCAGGTAGTCCGTGATCTGGGGGAGGCTCATCTCCTTGCTGTAGAAGGCCATGTACATCAGGGCCATGTCGTTGCCGGTGGTGGAGTCGATCACCGGGTTCTGGGCGGCCTCCGGGAGCACGTTGAGCTGGCTGGCTACCTTGGCCTGGATCTCCGCCACCGCGGCATTGGGGTCGTGGTTGAGGCGCATGTGGGCCTCGATGACCGAGACCCCGGCGGAGCTGGTAGAGGTCAGGAAGTCGATCCCGCTCGCCTCGGCCATGGCCTGCTGGAGCGGCTGGGTAATGAACCCCTGGACCAGGTCGCTGCTCGCCCCGGGGTAGGCGGTGGTGACGGTGACCGTGGTGTTCTGGGTCTTGGGATACTGGCGCACGTCCAGCTCCACGAAGGCGCGCACCCCAAGGATCAAGATCATCAGGCTCACGACGCTCGCGAGCACCGGCCGATGGACGAAGACGTCGGTGAATTTCATTCGGCTCGCGCCTCCAGTGCGACCGGCTTCTCCGCGGCAGCCGCCTGGGTCTCGGCCGGCTTGATCTGGACCTCCTGGCCGTTGGTGAGCTTCACCTGACCGGCGGATACCACCCGGTCCCCGGCCTTGAGTCCGTGGAGGACCGCCACCTCGTCTCCGCGCACCGCCCCGGTCTCGATCTGGCGGCGCTGTACCAGTGTCTTGCCGTCCTTTTCTTCGATCAGGAAGACCGAATCCCCATAGGTATTGAAGGAGATCGACTCCCGGGGCAGGGTCAGGACCCGGTCCTCCGCGGGAAGCAGGGCGGAGACCCGGGCGAACATGCCAGGGCGAAGCCGATGGTCCGGGTTCTTGAGCTCGGCGCGAACCTTGAGGTTACGGGTCCCCCGGTCGATCTCCGGACTGACCGCGAGGATGGTCCCCTCGAAGCTCCGCTCCGGGTAGGCCCCCACCCGCAACCGTACCCTCTGGCCCACTGAGATCTTCGAGAGCTCCCGCTCGGGTAAGGAGAAGTCCACATAGACCGGGTCCAGGGCCTGAAGCGGCGCCACCGGGGTGCCTTCCGGCAGGAACTGGCCCAGGTTGACCGCCCGGATACCGAGCTGACCGGAGAAGGGGGCGCGGATCACCTTCTTCTCGATCGTTGCCTGCTTGGCCTTCACCTGGGCGCGCACCTGGTCAAGCTGGGCGCTGATCTCGTCGAAGTCCCCCTGAGAAACGGCCCGGTCCTTGAGCAAGCTGCGGTTGCGTGACAGCTTGATCTCGGCAAGTCGCTCTGCCGCCCTGAGTCCCTCCAGATCTGCCTGGTCAACGTCGACGTCCAGGCGCACCAGCACGTCACCCGCCTTCACCTCGGCGCCAGACTCGAACAGGATCTCCTCCACCTGGCCGGCCACCTGGTTGCTGACCTCCACACCCTGGACCGCCTGGATCGTGCCCACGGCCTCCAGGGTCGGCTCCCACCGGGTCTCCCGAACCTCGGCCGCCGACACGGCGGGTGCGGGCATCGGTTGGGAGAACATGGCGATGTCTCGCTGGATCTGGCCAAACTTGATCCAGGCGAGGCCACCCACCAGGGCAAGAAGGACGAGAAGCACCAGGACGAAGCGCGCAAACATGAAAATTCTTCCGATGGCTGGGCCGCGGGCGGGGATCTGAAGGTGCCCGGGTCGTTAACATAACGAAGACGAGAGTATAAGTGTTGCAGCGCAGCAAGTCGCGCGCACGGCGGTTTGACCGCATGACAGCGGACAAATGCCCAGTAGTCTAATCGGAGAAACTGCATTGTCCCTTCCGCGCTTTCACGGATAATCATGCACCCAGCGCCCGTTCTATGGTGGCGTGTGCACCGCCGAGGTAGCCCTGCCATGCCGTCCCGCACCAGCCCCGCCATGTCCATCAACCGCCCGGATGCCTATCGGCGCCAGGAGGAGATCGCGCTCATGGGCGAGCTGGTCCCGATGGCGGGCCTCGAGGTGCTGGAGCTGGGCTGCGGGGCGGCCTGGACCACCCGACTTCTGGTGGAGCGTTTGGGGGCCGCGTGGGTTACCGCGACCGAGGTGGATCGCCTTCAGCACGAGAAAAACCTCCAGCTGACGGATCTGCCCCGGGTGACCTTCCGCTACGGGGGTGCGGAGCGCATCGCCGATCCGGATGGGACCTACGACCTGGTCGTCATGCTCAAGTCCCTGCACCATGTCCCGGTGCATCGGATGGACCAGGCGCTTGGGGAGATCCATCGCGTGCTGAAGCCAGGCGGTCGGCTCTATTGCTCCGAGCCCGTCTACTGGGGACAGTTTAACGACCTCATGCGTCTGATCGAAGACGAGCGGGCGGTGCGGGAGTGCGCCTTCGCCGCCTTGCAGGGCGCGGTGGAGCGCGGGCTCTTCGCCTTGGAGCGGGAGGTCTTCTTCGAGTCCGAGGGGATCTACCCGGATTGGCGGGGCTTCGAGGCCCGGTTCGTCGATGTCACCCACACTGATCGCCGGATCGGCCCGGAGCGGCGCGCGGAGATCCGCGCCGCCTTCGAGGCGCATCTCACGCCGTCCGGTGCCCGATTCCTAAAGCCCCATCGGGTCGACCTGCTGCGCCGGGCCGATTAAGCCTCAGCCGTTAGTCGCCGCTCACCCGAGCAGCACGTCTTTGGCCTGGTTGATCTTGGCCGCCAGGTAGTCCGATCCCCCGCGGTCCGGGTGCATACGCTGCATCAGGCGCCGATGGGCGGCGCGGACCTCTTCCTCAGTGGCCTGGGGGCCGACCCCGAGCACCGCCCGGGCCTCGTCGTCCACCATACGCTGGACCGGCGACTTGGGCGTTTCCCCGTTGCGCGGGTTGGACGCTGGGCGTCGGACCTTGCGCCCCCGCTCCAGCTCCAGATAGACCTCCAGGGCCTCGGCAGAGGCAATGTCCGTCCCATAGCAGCGATCCAGCAACTCCAGCAGATCCTCGGTCGGGACCTGATCCAGCGGCTGGCCCCGGTGTACCCCCTCTAAGACCCGTCCCCCCATGCGGCCGGAGAGCTGGTCGATGACCAACAGCACGTAGCGGGTCGCCACGCGGGACTCGTGCGGTCCCTGGTAGTTGCGCCCGCCCTTGAGCTCCCGCACCCATAGCGCCGTGGCCCCGGCCACCGCGCTTGGCATGGCGATGAAGTTGAGCACGGGCACAATCGAGAGTCCCGCGGTTGCGGCGCCAAAGCTCAGGCTCAGGAGCCGCCGCCCATTGAGCCGCTTGCGCATCTCCCGGAGCTTGAGTCCGTTGTTGCTCATCGGATAGTCCGCGTACTGGACCGCGAGTATCCATGCGGTGTAAAGAAACCAGAGTATCGGACCCGCCACAGGGACGAGCAGGAGCAGGAGGAACGGGATGCCCAGGGCCAGGGCGTACAGGATCTTTTTGAGCTCGTCGAACAGGGTAGGCACAAGCTCCTTGAGCATCCGCTTGATTCCACCTTCCTGATCCAGGGGCTGGCCGGTCAGGTGTCGTTCCACCTGCTCCGCAAGCAGGCTGTTGAAAGGGGCGGCAATTAGGTTTGCCAAAAGGCTGAAACCGTAGAAGACCAGCACCAGGAGGAAGAGGACGAAGAGGGGCCAGATCACCCAATCGAGCCACTGGAGCCAGCTCGGGACCCGGGAGTCCATCCAGGCGACGTAGCCCTCGAACCAATGGACACCCGCGCCGATCCCAGCCGAAAAGACAAGGATGTTGACGAGCAGCGGGACGACGACGAAGCGTCTGAGTCCGGGCCGGGCGATCAGCCCGATGCCTTCGAGCAGATATCCGGCACCGGAGACGGGATTGGCAGTCATGTCGGGTACTGCGATGGTTAGTCAGGGGCGGACAGTATACCGGCCGTCCGGAGTGCAGCGAGCGATCGGCTCCCGCGGCTGGACTCGCGCATTTCCGGAGCCAGACCGGCGCAGAATCCTTGGACGGGCGAGCTGCCGGACTCCGAGCCGTCTCGGGGGGCTGGCGACCTGGAGCCCTCGATCCAAGCGGCGATGTCGGCCATGACCCGTCGACCCTGTAAGTCGCGCGTCAGCATGTGCCAGCCGTTCTCGTAGATGACCACCCCCAGCCCGTTTGCGCGATCAAAGGTGCGGAGCCAGGAGCAGATTGCCGCCTTTGGAACGATGCCGTCGTTCTTGCCATAAAGCATCAGGATCGGAAGGCGCCAGGGGCCGGCGCCCGCCGCGGCTCGGTCCATCAGATTCGTGACTCCCCACAATGCATCGATCCGGGTCGCCTTGATCACCAGGGGGTCGCTGCTGTACGCGCGCCACATCGCCAGATTATCCGTTGGCTGGAGCCCCAGTCCTTTGCCGGTGAGCGCCAGCCCGGGCGCAATCCTCGACCCGGACCACAGCAGAAGCCGCTGGAGCGGGTTCATGGTATTCCGAGACCACACCGCAGGGGCGATCAGCACGATGCCTTGCACCCCGGGGAGATCCGGTCCCGCGGCCAGGATGACGGCGCCTCCCATGCTCTCCCCGACCAGGTAGAGCGGCAGCTCCGGGTGGGACTCGCGCAGCAGGCCGATCGCCGCGCGCAGATCCGCGGTCATGCGGTCCTCGCCGGCCCAGAGTCCACGGCGGTCGGTCGTTCCGAATCCCCGTTGATCGTAGGCAAAGGTCAGGATCTGCCGCTCTGCCAAGTAGGCTCCCAGGCCTGCGAAGGCATTTCCGTAGTCGTTGAACCCATGCAGACCGAGCACGATCGCCCGGGCCCCGGCAGGATCTCCCCAACGCCGCAACGGTAGGCGGTAACCGTCGTCCATCAGGACGGCGTCCGGCAGGAGCCGCGGCGCCCGCCAGGCCGCGCCTTGCTCCTGGAGCTGGGGCTTGGCGCAGGCGGCGACCACAATCAGGGCGGCGATGGCGAAGATCCGTGGCATCGGGCAGGCGGGTGGATTCGATTCGCTGGGTGTGGCCGGATGGTCGACTCTGGGCTTGGGAGCTGGCCGCCCGTGGGTGAGCGCCCCTCGCTCGGGGCACGGTCCCCCAGGTCCGGCGGCTACGACTTAGCCTTTTTGCTCCCAACGTGCAAGACGCTGGGCTCGGTCGCCGCTAACCTTGCACCTAGCCCAAGGGGCCGGTGGCCGCAGATTGCCGGCTGGCCAAGTCCTCGGAGCCGTCGGAACCTTCGGTCTCGGATGCGGACTCTGGTTTAGCGTTCCAGAGCGACGGCGATTCTCTGGGTGCGGCTATCTCGTCGCGTCGTCAAGCTCGGCCGGAGGCGCGGAGTCTGGGACCGGATCGGCGCAAGGTCTCGGGTAGAGAGATCCCTTGGAGTCGAGCCCCGATTCGGAATCCGCACTGGTGGGTGCCTTGGCCCTTCAATTGCTCAATTTTGGAGTGCACTATGCGCGCGGCTCGTCTGATTCTCTGGATCCCTGCGGCCCTGTCGATAGCCCTGCCGGGCGTGCCCCTCCAAGCGGGAAACCAGACCGGCGGCTGGAGCCAGATCAGCGGCAGCGGTAGCAGGCACTCCGGTGGGCGTCAGGAGAGCCTGTACGACAGCAGGGGGTACGATCACCCGTCCGGCCACCAAGTCCCTCGCCGTTCGCAGGACCCGGGATACTGGGGCGACTGGCCCCGCTCGCCCCAGGGCGAGCGCTGCGGCGGAGGGGATCGGCGAGATCAATCCAGGGAGCGTCGGCGCCGCTGATCTCCGTACCGACCTCTCGCGACCTAGCCCGGCGCGGCCGGGGTTCGGGCTAAGGATCAGCGGATGTGGCTGGGCTCGTCCTTGACCAGGTACGCCTCTTCCTCTGGGCTCAGCTCGACCTCGTCGAAGCCGGTGAGCATGGGCTTCACATGCTGGGCGAAGGAGTGCCCGATGGTGAGCATGTACACATGGACGATGACGAAGGCGAGGATGGCATAGGCGGTGGCGGTGTGGATCTGGGCGACCCACACCAGCCAGGCAGTGGCGTTTGGGCCATCGCCCCAGGCGAAATAGAAGAGGTAGGCGAGCCCGGATGCCCAGATGAGCGGGAACAGCACGACCTTAAGCGCCAGGTAGGCGATGGCCTGCAGCGGGTTGTGCTTGCGCCAGAACGCCTTGCGGTAAGGGTGACGTTCCCCCAGGAAGATCCCGTAGGAGTAGAAGCGCATCACCTTCCCCAGCCCGCTGGCCGTGGGCAGGTAGTGCTTCCAGTTGCCGGTGGTGAAGAGCCAGAAGGTGGCTAGGATCCACAGCGCCAGGAGCGCCAAGGCGGCCAGGGTGTGCAGGGTGACGGCGACGTCGAAATCCACCCAATCGTGCAGGCCATGAATCGCGAAGCCCGTGACCAGCATGGTGACGATCAGGGCCATCTGGGTCCAGTGCCAGAAGCGCTCGAAGACCGAATAGATCAGGACCTGGCGGATACTCATGAGTGGGTTCCTGCGTCGGTGGGCTTGTGCTTGCTCTTGGAGATGCCTCGGATCACGCCGTGGGTGAGTGTGCCGCCCAGGGCGCCGACGATCAGGAAGAGGCCGCCGATGTCCACCCAACGGTTGCGGTCCCGCGCCGGCAGGTACATGCCCTCCACCGCGTCCAGCCGGCCGTCTTCGGCGTGACAGTCGCGGCAGGCAAGGGCGCCTTCCTTGGGGGCGACCATGTGCGTGATGGGCCAGTAGGAGACGGTTTCCAGGAAGCCGTACTGACCGGAGTAAGGGAGTCCGAACTGCTTCATGCCGTGGGCGATGGCCTTGCCCATGTCGTAGTTGCCCCAGTAGGCGTCGGGATCGTCGCCCCACAGGTGGGTATAGACCAGGGTGCCATTGCCGGTGTCGAAGGGCTGCCAGGTGTGCATCCGCTTGAAGGGCCAAATGCGGGAGCGACCGTCGTCGCGGGAGCCCTCATAGGCGTTGATCGGGATCGGCTGCTGATTCATATCGAACTTGGTGTCGATGGTGGTGTAGCGCATCTGGCCATCGAACCAGCCGTATTCGGGGACCACGTTCTCGGCGTAGGTGAAGTTGCCCTTGATGGACTTGTAGGTGTAGCGCTCCTCGCCGTTGCCCTGGGTGTAGCCGTGCTCGTGGTAGCCTTCGCCCTTCTTGGTCTTGCCGGCGGTGCGCCAGTCCCAGTCCATGACGGTGGCAACGCCGCCGCGGGCGAACTCCGGAATGTGACAGGTCTGGCAGGCGACGGAGGCGACGTGGTGATTGAGCTTGCGGTGCTTGACCGAGCCCGAGGCATGGGGCTCCAGACCGTGGCAGGACTCGCAGGTGGCCACGTCGCGGCGCTGACCGGGACCGGGCTGGTCGACGTCCTTGGCGACGACGTCGTAGCGGCTGCCGGCCCAGACGTGATCTTTGGTGACATGGCAGGCGGTGCAGGCGAAGTTCTGACCCTTGGGCGACATGTGCACGTCGAGCTCTCGCGGCGGGCTCTTCAGCGCGGTGGACAAGTCACCATGCTTGACGTTGTCGCCGCCGCCGCCCATGAAATGGCAGGTGCCGCAATTGGCGCGCTCGGGCAGGCCCACGCTCTTGGCAATGGTGCTGAGATCGATGACGGGCTTGCCCTCGAACATCACGGAGCAGGCCGCGGCCCCGGCGCTGTTGGGGGTTTTGTAGTAGGTCCCGGTCTGGTCGTGGCAGACGAGGCAGTCGATGTTCTGCTCGTTGGTAAAGTCAAAGGTCTCGTCCTTCCAGCCGTAGCCGGCGTGGCACTGGGCACACATGCCCTCGTTGCCTCGGGCATTGGTGCAGAAGTTGTTGATCAGGTACTTCTTGCCGAGCTGCTGGCCGGTTTTGGGGTCTTTGTAGGACCAGGTCCAGTGGACGTTCTTCATGAAATGCTGGCCGGTCTCCGTGTGGCAGCTCAGGCACGCCTTGGTGACTTCGGGCCCTGAGGTGAAGGGGCCTTTGAGGGCCTCGAATTTGGTGTGGTCGGCGGTGCCGCCGGTCAGGGGGCCTGAGACCTGGGGGGCCCGGTCGACGACCACCGGCGGGGTCGGCCAATTGTCGCGGGCGCCGATGCCTTCCACGGGCTCAAATGTCGCGACGAGCGCCAAGGCGACACCCAGGGCAAGCCGAGGGGCGAGAAACTTGCCGAGCAAACGGCGCATGGCTGTACACCTCGATGGCCAAAGGGAAAATAACAAGACCCGGTGGTACAGCGGCCGGGGTCGACGGCTGGAAAGCATGCGCTTCACGGCCGGTGCCTTCGATGATTTGTCGCAAGAAAAGGTTAACATCCGCGGTCTCGGGCGCCGCGTTGACGCCCCGGATTGCCCGCAAGAAACTAATGGTCCCTCGTTGTCCGGCCCCTGGAGTGCCTCGTGTTGGAACGTCTAATCGAACGTCTGTTGTTCTCGAGTCGTTGGCTCCTGGCCCCGATCTACCTTGGACTCTCTCTGACCTTATTGGTCCTCGGCATCAAGTTCTTCCAGGAGCTGTGGCACCTGTTCGCCCACATCTGGACCATGGAAGAGTCCAATATGATCCTGGTGGTGCTCGCCATGATCGACCTGGCGCTGGTGGCGAGCCTGGTGGTGATGGTGATGTTCTCGGGCTACGAGAACTTCGTTTCGCGCCTGGACATCGGGCAGGGGGAGGACAAGCTGGGCTGGCTCGGCAAGCTCGATGCGGGCACCCTGAAGCTCAAGGTGGCGGCCTCGATCGTGGCGATCTCCTCCATCCACCTGCTGCAGAAGTTCGTCAATATCGAGCAGACGCCGAACGACAAGCTCCTGTGGTACGTCGTTATCCACCTGACCTTCGTCGTGTCAGCCCTGATGATGGGGGTGCTGGACCGGCTCGCCTTCGCCTCTCACCGGACCTACGACACCGCGGAAGGCGACGGCGACCACTGAGAGGTTGTGAAAGAACCCCCTGTAGGTTGGGCCGAGGAACGAGGCCCAACGACTCTGATCGTTGGGCCTCCTGCGTCGGCCCAACCTACGGAAATCGCGGATTCGCCCGTCGAAAACGGGTATTTTCACAGCCTCTGAGCCCCGCGCCGGGCCGAGCCGGGGGCGGGTGTAGCGCCGCAGGAGGTTGCCGGGGGTCGACTTCGCCTCGAGTAGGCGCTATCGGGCCAGTACCGTTGCGACCGCTGTAGTAGCCCGGTCGATCGCCTCATAAGGGGTATAGAAATGCGGGGAAAAGCGGATGCCGCCCCCCCGCGCGGCGCAGAGGACCCGCCGGGCGGCGAGCCCGCGATGGAGCTCCCCGTGGTCGGCCCCGGGTGCTCGGAAGGTGACGATCCCGGCCCGCAGCCCAGGCTCGCGGGGGGACAGAAGCTCCAGCCCCGCCCGGTCCAGTAGCCTAATGAGATGGTCCACCCGCGCCTCCAGCTCCGCCTGGACCCGAGCGGCGCCGACCTCCTCCAGGAGCGAGAGGCTTGCCTCCAGGGCATAGGCCCCAAGCAGGTTAGGGCTCCCGCACTCGAAGCGCCTGGCATCCTTGGCCGGAGTCCAGTCGGTCCGCTCGAACTCGCCCCGGTGCTCCACCATATGCCAGCCGATCTGGTGCAGGCGGATGCGCCCCCGCAGCTCAGGGCGCACATACAGCACCGCCAGGCCCTCGGGTCCCAGCATCCATTTGTGCCCATCTGCCACCACGAAGTCCGCCTGGGACTCCGGCAGGCTGAAGGGCAGGGCGCCCAGGCCCTGGATGGCATCCACGCAGAGCAGGACGCCGCGGGTGCGGCAGGCGGCCCCGATCCGGGCCAGGTCCAGCCGTCGCCCCCGGGCGTACTGGATCCAGCTCACCGCCATCAGACGGGTGTCCTGGTCACAGAGTGCCAGCAGGTCGGACTCTGGGTCGCGGGAGGCGTCGAGGTCCAGGGTGCGGTAGGCAACCGCTCGGTCCGCCAGGGACTCCCAGACCATGCGGTTCGACGGGAACTCCTGGGCGATGCCCACGATGTTGTCGCCCGCCTGCCAATCGAGGCCGAAGGCGATGGTCGAGAGTGCCTCGGACGTGCTTTTGGCCAGGGCAATGTCGCCAGGGGAGTCGGCGCCGACCAGCCGGGCGAGCCGCTCGCGCAGGCGTTGCTCCACCGCGAGCCACTCCGGATAGCGCTCCGAGCCCTGGCGGACATTCTCCAAGGCGAATCGCGCGACCGCCTCTTGGGCGCGTCGTGGCCAGGGCCCGACCCCGGCGTGATTCAGGTGGCAAAGGTCGGGGTCGATCGGAAACTCGCGCGCCAAGTCGAGGGCAGCGTGGGGGAAGGGGTTTGGCATTGGATCGGGCTCCAGGCGGTCGGGTGTCCATGATCCGCCATCGGCGGGGGAGGCCGCAAAGACCGGTTTGAAGCCTCCAGCGGTGGCCCGCCCGAGACAATGGTGCCGGTTGCGGTGGCCCACGCTTCCGGTCAGAGTCGGGGTCGGGCGGGATGGCGTTGGCGGTGCGAGATGGGCGAGTCGATTCGGGTGCGCGGTTTGGTTCAAGGCGTGGGTTTTAGGCCGACCGTCTGGCGGCTGGCGCGCGACTGCGGCCTCCTGGGAGACGTGCTCAACGACGGGCAGGGGGTGTTGATCCGGGTCTGGCCGGGACTGGGTTTGGACGTCCGCGCGATCGAGGCGTTCTGCGCCCGGCTGCGCTCGGAGTGTCCCCCGCTGGCGCGCATCGACTCCATCGAGCGGGCGCCTTTGGCAGGCGATCCCGAGACCGACGGCTTCGCCATCCTCGCGAGCGAAACCACGGCCGTGCGCACGGGGGTAGTCCCGGATGCAGCCACCTGCCCCGCGTGTGCCCGGGAGATCCGGGACCCCGCAGATCGGCGCTTCCGCTATCCCTTCGCCAACTGTACCCATTGCGGACCGCGGCTGAGCATCGTTCGCGCCATCCCGTACGACCGGGCCAACACCAGTATGGCGGCGTTTCCGCTCTGTCCGGCATGCCTGGCGGAATATCGCAACCCGGCGGACCGGCGTTTCCATGCCCAGCCAAACGCCTGTCCAGTGTGCGGACCGCGGGTCTGGCTTGCAGACCCCTTGGGGACCGAGATCGACCCGACGCCAGAGGGGGCGGCGGACGCCATCGCGCTCGCCAGCCGGCGTCTGGGCGAGGGCCTCATCCTGGCTATCAAGGGCATCGGCGGCTTCCATCTGGCCTGTGATGCCGCCAACGCGGCCGCGGTGGCGGAGCTGCGCAGTCGTAAGCGGCGCTTTCTCAAGCCCTTCGCACTCATGGCCCGGGATCTGGAGACGATCGGGCGCTATTGCCGGGTGGGCGAGCGGGAGTCCGCGCTCCTTGGGAGCCCGGCCGCCCCGATCGTCCTCTTGGAGCGAAGGGGGCCGACCGAGTCCGACGCCGAGCTGGCGCCGGAGATCGCACCGGGTCAGTCGACACTGGGCTTTATGCTCCCCTACAGCCCGCTCCATCGGCTTCTGCTGGCCGACTGGACGAGTCCCCTGGTGATGACCAGCGGGAACCTGAGCGAGGAGCCCCAGTGCACGGACAACGCCGATGCACTGGAGCGGCTGGCCGGGCTTGCCGACCTCGCCTTGCTCCACGACCGGGCCATCGTGAATCGGGTCGACGACTCGGTGGTGCGGATCATGGACGGGGCGCCGCGCCTGCTGCGGCGCGCCCGCGGCTATGCCCCGGCACCCATCCCGCTGCCACCCGGGTTCGATGTCTGTCCGCCCGTGCTAGCCCTGGGCGGGGAGCTGAAAAACACCGCTTGCCTGCTCCAAGACGGCCAGGCGATCCTGACCCAGCACCTCGGAGACCTGGAGGATGCACGTACCGCGCGGGAGTACGAGCGCACCCTGGACCTCTATCTCCAGCTCTTCGACCACAGGCCCCGCTCGCTCGCCGTGGACCTGCACCCCGATTACCGCTCCACGCTCGCCGGTCGGGAGCGGGCTGCCAGAGACGGCTTGGAGCTGGTCGCGGTCCAGCACCACCACGCCCATATCGCCTCGGTCCTGGCCGACAACGGCTGGGCCCTGGAGAGCGGGCCGGTCTTGGGGGTGGCCCTGGACGGCTTGGGTTACGGGGCGGACGGGACCATCTGGGGAGGGGAGATCCTGGTCGCCGATTATCGGAACTGCCAACGCGTCGGTTGGCTCAAACCCGTGCCTATGCCAGGCGGCAGCCGGGCCATCCTGGAGCCCTGGCGGAACCTGGTCGCCCAGATCGAGTCGGGCCTGGGTTGGGATCCGTTCCGCGCGCGCTGGCCTGGGTTGACGCTGGCCGATGGGCTTGCCGCCCGACCCATCGGCGTCCTGCTAGCCATGATGGAGCGGGGTCTCAATGCCCCCCTGACCAGCTCCGCCGGGCGTCTATTCGATGCGGTGGCTGCCGCTCTGGACCTGGGGGGCGAGACCATCGCCTACGAGGGCCAGGCAGCCATCGAGCTGGAGGCACTGGCCGCGGGAGCGATGGAGGCGGTCGGCGATGGAGAGGGCTATCGCTTCGACCGGATAGACCGTGACAGCGGGATCTTGCTCGACCCGGCGCCCATCTGGCCGGCCATCTTCGACGACCTCGCGCGAGGCGAGCTACCGGCGCGGATCAGCGCGCGGTTCCATTCGGGGTTCTGCTCCGCGGTCGCGGACCTGGCCGGGGACCTGGCCCGCGGGCGGGGCTTGAGCCAGGTTGCGCTGTCGGGCGGGGTCTTTCAGAACAGGTTGGTGCTGGAGGGGATTGCACGGCGTTTGCGGGGTCAGGGTCTTGTTCCCCTGACCCATTGCCAAGTCCCATCCAACGACGGCGGGTTGTCCCTGGGTCAGGCGGTGATCGCCGCCGCCCAGGGCCTGGATCAGGGTCTTTGACGATCGACTGCGAACCATGCCAGACCATCGCATTTCGGGTTGGGTTGGGTCGTCGATACGCGGCGGGTCGCGGGGCACCGGGACCCCGGATCCTCATTCCAGTCCCAGAGGAGCGAGCAGATGCTGATCGGCGTGCCGCGCGAGATCAAACCCCAGGAGTATCGGGTCGGGTTGACCCCGGAGTCAGTGGCGGAGCTGATCCATCGGGGCCACGCGGTCCTGGTCGAGACCGGTGCCGGGGCCGGGATCGGGGCGGACGACGGGGACTATCTGGCGGCCGGCGCCCAGGCGACGGGGGAGGCTGCGGCCATCTGGTCCCAGGCCGACTTTGTCGTCAAGGTCAAGGAGCCCCAGCCCGCGGAACGTGCCCAGCTCCGCCAAGGTCAGGTCCTCTTCACCTATCTGCACCTGGCCCCGGACCCCGGGCAAGCCCGCGATCTGCTTGCCTCCGGCGCCGTATGCATCGCCTACGAGACGGTCACGGATCCCCATGGCGGCCTGCCTCTGCTTAAGCCGATGAGCCAGGTGGCGGGTCGGCTTTCGATTCAGGCGGGGGCCACTGCCCTGGAGCGGGAGCACGGCGGACGCGGTCTCTTGCTCGGCGGGGTGCCGGGCGTCGCCCCCGCGCGCGTCGTCATCCTGGGCGGCGGGACCGTGGGCTTCAACGCCGCCCAGATGGCGATCGGGATGCAGGCCGACGTGACCGTGCTGGATCGGGACCCCGCCACCCTGGAGCGGCTATCGAGCCATTTCGGCGCGGCCATCCGCTGCATCTACTCGACCCGGGCCGCCGTCGAAACGGAGGTCCTGGGTGCCGATCTGGTCATCGGCGCCGTCCTGGTGCCCGGGGCCTCGGCCCCGCGGCTGGTCAGCCGATCCATCGTTGCGCGGATGCGCCCGGGGTCGGTCCTCGTGGACGTCTCCATCGACCAGGGCGGCTGCTTCGAGACCTCCAGACCGACGACGCATGCTGTCCCCACCTATGTCGAAGAGGGAACGGTCCACTATTGCGTGGCCAACATGCCCGGGGCGGTCCCGAGAACGTCCGCCTACGCCCTCAACAACGCGACCCTGCCTGCGGTGCTGGCCCTGGCGGACAAGGGTTGGAGGCAGGCCCTGCGCGACGATCCGCACCTGCGGGATGGGCTCAACTGCTGCGCCGGGCGGATCACCCATCCGGCGGTGGCGGCGGCCCTGAGCTACGCGCTGCTGCCTGCCGAGCAGGCCCTGGAGGCGGTCTGAGGCGGTTCCTCGGGAGATCTCCCAATGGCGCGGCGCGCTCCGCCGGGTATGCTGTAGCTTCATGCTTCTTGCTCTCCCCCTGACCCGATCCGACCGCATCTCCGGCGACCCGGCTACCCCCCCTGAAGGAGCTCCCGCATGTCCCGCCCGGCACGCGCCCGCATCGACCTCGATGCGTTGCGCCACAACCTTGCCTATTGCCGTTCTCTCGCCTCCGGGGCACGGGTGGTCGCCGTCATCAAGGCCAACGGCTACGGACACGGGGCCACGCCGGTCGCGCGCGCCTTGGACGGCAGCGCGGACATGCTCGGGGTGGCCTGCCTGGAAGAGGCGATGGACCTCCGCGAGTCCGGCATTGCCGCTCCGATCCTGCTGATGGAGGGCCCCTTCTCGCCCGCGGAGATCTCTCCGGCGGATCGGTTGGGGCTGCGTTTGGTGGTGCACAGCCGGGAGCAGGTCGAGTGGATCCTGTCCGCCCGGCCGGAGCGTCCTCTGGACTGCTGGCTCAAGCTGGACACCGGGATGCACCGCGTCGGCTTCCCGCCGCGGGACTTCGCGGCGGCCTACGCCGCCCTGAAGGGCTGTACTCACGTCGGCAGCCTGACCCTCATGACCCATTTCGCCCGGGCGGACGAGCCCGCAAACCCGTATACCGCGCGCCAGATCGCCGTCTTTGCGGAGACCACGGCCGGTCTCGACGGCCCCCGCAGCCTTGCCAACTCCGCTGCCATCCTCGCGTGGCCCGATGCCGTTGCCGATTGGGTCAGGCCCGGGATCATGCTCTACGGCGCCTCGCCACTGGGCGACGATCACGTGTCGGCTCGGATGCTCAGGCCGGCGATGCACCTGGAATCGGCGCTGATTGCGGTGCGGGAGGTGTCGGCAGGGGAGCCCATCGGCTACGGCGGTCGCTATGTCTGCGAGCGCCAGACTCGGGTTGGGGTGGTGGCCATGGGCTATGCGGACGGCTATCCGCGCCATGCCCCGGACGGAACCCCGGTCGCGGTGGCGGGCCAGGTCACCCGGTTGATCGGGCGCGTCTCCATGGACATGCTGATGGTGGATCTGACCGATCTGCCTCAGGCCCATCTCGGGGACCCGGTGGAGCTGTGGGGCGGACTGGTGAGCGCCAACGCCGTGGCAGAGGCCAGCGGCACCATCAGCTACGAGCTCTTCACGGGCCTGAATCCGCGGGTCCCGCGGGTCTACGAAGGGGCCTGAGATCCCGGGTCCAATGCCAAGCCCCGCGAGAGCGCATGCCATGGCCGCCATCCTCCGACACTGGTCGTCGCCTTGCCCCTTGTGCTGCTGACCGGGTATCGCCGTCGAACCTATACTCAGCACACCGGCGGCTCCCTGCCCAGCGCGCGCGTCCACCCCAGAAAAGGTTGGCCTCGCCAAGGACTTTGCGGCCAGCGGGTTCGCGGACGGACTGGACTCGCCGAAACACTCACTTCGAGGAGAACCAGAGAATGTCGATGAAGCACGCGATCGTCAGCTCCGCCGTGGCCCTAACCCTCTCGGCGTCCGGCGCACTTTGGGCGCAGACGGGCGCCCTGACAGATGCCCAGGCGGCGGCCCAGACCGCTGCGGAGGAGGCCGCCGCCGCCCGGGCGTACATGCGCCAGAAGATCGACGAGGCGACCGCCGCGGACGACAAATTCCACGCCAATCGCACGCAGGCGAACATGATCGCCCGCGACAAGGCCGAGGCGGAGGCCGCCGAGGCCATCAGGAAGTCGCAAGCTGCGAGTGAAGCGGCGACCGAGGCGATGGATCGGGCGAGCGCGGAGATGCCCAAGGGAGCCACCCCGAGCCAAGGAGGCGGGCAGGCTCCCCGGTAGTCGACCGCGCCCCGGAGGATTCGGCGGGTCAGGCTCCAAGCCCGGCTAAGCCCCGGCCCTCGCCCGCAGCGCCTCCCACAACTGTCCCGGCCCGGGCAGGATGCGCATCAGCCCCGCGCGCACCTTGTCCGAGTCGAGCGCTTGGCGGCTCATGAAGGTGTGGGCGTCCAGCGCCTCGATGACCGCGTCGATCAGCACTTCGTCCAGGCTCGGGGAGTCGGCGAACTGCTCGCGGCTGTTGCTCGCCGCCTGTTGGATCAGGATGCCGCGGCTCATCGGACGAGGGCTCCTTGCGCGATAAGGCCGCCGCGGTCGCTGCGGGACCTGGCGGCCCTATTGTGCGGATTGCCCGGGTCTGCGGCAAACGTGCGGTTGACGGAGCCGCTGTCGCCGCGCCCCTCGACTAGCGAGTTTGGCGGAGCGGGGACCTGCAGACGCCGGGATGCCTCGGTGCGTCGTCGCAGCGACCGTCCCCCGATGGGTCCGTCCCTGCTGGCCGGGCTGCGCTGGCGGGCGCGTGCTCGCTCGGCCTTGGACAGTTTGCGGGCATTGAGGATACTTGGGGCCCCCCCATCGAGCCGCCGAGCCTGCTATGAACGACAGCGCCGACTTCAGCCTCTCGGGCCACTGGGCCGTTCTCCCGCCGGACCCGGACCTGACCGAGACCGAGGAATGGCTGCAAGCGCTCGATGCGGTCGTCGAGTGCGAGGGCCGCGAGCGCGCCACCTTCCTGCTGCGCAAGCTCTTCGACCGGGCGCGGGCGCTACGCGTGGCGCTGCCGCCGGTCTGGAGCACGCCTTATTGCAACACCGTCGCGCTTGCCGACCAGCCGCAGTTCCCGGGGACACTGGAGACCGAGCAGCGCTTGGTCGCGCTGGTGCGCTGGAACGCCTTGGCGATGGTGGTGCGTGCGAACAACTTCTCTACCGAGTTGGGCGGCCACATCGCCAGCTATGCCTCCGCCGCGGATCTCTTCGAGGTCGGCTTCAACCATTTCTTCCGCGCCGGCCAGGACGGGGACCTGGTGTTCTTCCAGCCCCATTCCGCGCCTGGCGTCTACGCGCGCGCCTTCCTCGAAGGGCGGCTGAGTGAGACCCAGCTCGACCACTACCGGCGCGAGGTCGGGGGCGAGGGCCTGTGCTCCTATTGCCACCCCTATCTGATGCCGCAGCTCTGGCAGTTCCCCACCGGCTCGATGGGGCTCGGGCCGCTCCAGGCCATCTATCAGGCGCGCTTCATGCGCTATCTCGAAAACCGCGGGATCGCTGCCACCGCGGGCCGTAAGGTCTGGGCCTTCGTCGGCGACGGCGAGATGGACGAGCCGGAGTCCCTGGCGGGGCTGTCGATCGCCGGGCGCGAGCGGCTCGACAACCTGATCGTCGTCGTGAACTGCAACCTGCAGCGCCTGGACGGACCGGTGCGCGGCAACGGCTCCATCGTGCAGGAGCTCGAAGGACTCTTCGCCGGGGCGGGCTGGAACGTCGTCAAGCTGCTGTGGGGCTCGGACTGGGACCCGCTCTTCGCCCGCGACCGCGACAGCGCGATCCTCAAGCGCCTTCACGAGACGGTCGACGGCGAGCTGCAGCAGTACGCCGCCACCGACGGGCGCTTCAACCGCGAGCATTTCTTCAACAAGTACCCGGAGCTGCGGGCGATCGTCGCCCACCTCTCCGACGCCGACATCGACCGGCTCAAGCGCGGCGGCCACGATCCGGTGAAGATCTACGCGGCCTACCACGCGGCGGTGGCCCACCGGGGTCAGCCGACCGTGATCCTGGCCCAGACCAAGAAGGGCTACGGGATGGGACACTGGGGCCAGGGCAAGATGGGCTCCCACGGGCAGAAGAAGCTGGAGACGCAAGCGCTGCTCGCCTTCCACGACCGCTTCGATCTGCCGCTCTCGGACGCCGATGTCACGGCCTTAAGCTTCTATCGGCCGCCCGCCGACAGCCCCGAGATGAAATACCTGCACGCCTGCCGTCAGGCGCTCGGCGGCTATCTGCCGGCACGCATCGCGCAGGGTCCGGCGCGCACCGCGCCAGCGCTGACCGCCTTCGCACGGTTTCTGGAGGGCGCGCATGGCCGCGAGGAGTCCACGACCATGGTGTTCGTGCAGATCCTCTCGCACCTGCTGCGCGACCCGGCGCTCGGCCGGACGCTGGTGCCCATTGTCGCCGACGAGGCGCGTACCTTCGGGATGCAGGCGCTCTTCAGGCAGGTCGCCATCTATTCGTCGGTCGGGCAGCTCTACGAGCCTGAGGACAAAGACGAGCTGCTCTACTACAAGGAGGCCCGCGAGGGCCAGATCCTCGAGGAGGGCATCACCGAGGCCGGCGCCGTGGCCTCCTGGATCAGCGCCGCGACCAGCTACAGCACCCACGGCGTGCCGATGCTGCCCTTCTACATCTTTTATTCCGCCTTCGGCTACCGGCGCATCGGCGACCTGATCTGGGCGGCCGGCGACTCGCGCTGCCGGGGCTTCCTGATCGGTGCCACCGCCGGTCGCACAACACTCTCGGGCGAGGGCCTGCAGCACCAGGACGGCTCCAGCCACCTGCTGTTCTCCGTCGTGCCCAACTGCGTGGCCTACGACCCCTGCTTCGGCTACGAGCTGGCCGCCATCCTGCAGGACGGCATGCGGCGGATGCTCGAGGACCAGGAAGACGTCTTCTACTACGTCACGGTGACCAACGAGAACTTTCCCCACCCCGCAATGCCGGAGGGCGCGCATGCGTGCATCCTGCGCGGCATGTACCGGCTGCGGGCGGCCGCGGACAGCCAGCACGGGCCGCGCGTGCAGCTCCTCGGTGCCGGAACCCTCCTGCGCG
Source organism: Chromatiaceae bacterium (assembly GCA_041738985.1). Lineage (GTDB taxonomy): Bacteria > Pseudomonadota > Gammaproteobacteria > Chromatiales > Chromatiaceae > Thiodictyon. The sequence goes on from JBGSOR010000438.1 coordinate 22,731, forward strand.
AGGC
>JBGSOR010000446.1:0-5911 GCA_041738985.1 Chromatiaceae bacterium
ACCCCGATCAAGGCCGGACGGCGCGGCGTGCCGAAAGGCAAGCTCAAGACCGGTTACTTCTGGCCCATCTGGGGCGGTACCGACGACGGCGGCGGCGGGGGCGACCTGGTGTTTCTCTTTCGGCCCTCGCGTGCGGCGCAGCATGTGCGCGAGGGGCTCGGGGAGACGGTGCAGGCCGGCCAAGTGCTGATCAGCGACGGCTACAGCGCCTATGCCCGCTACGCCGCGCAGACCGGCATCACCCATGCCCAATGTTGGGCCCATACCCGGCGCCACTTCGAGCATGCCAAGGACATCGAGCCCGAGGCGGTCGCCGTGGCCCTGGAGCACATCGCTGCGCTCTACACCTGCGAGAAGCACCTCCGCACCGAGGACCTCGCCGGCCAGGCCAAGGCGCACTACCGTGCCACCTATGCCCGTCCCGTGGTGGAGGCCTTCTTCGAGTGGGCCGAGCAGCAGCTCCAACAGGCCGCGCTGCTGCCAAGCAATCCGCTCACCAAGGCACTGAACTATGCCCTGGAGCGGCGTGCGGGCCTGATGGTCTACCTCGACGATGCCGATGTCCCCATCGATACCAACCACCTCGAGCGCGCCCTGCGCCCCATCCCCATGGGCCGCAGGGCGTGGCTGTTCTGCTGGAGCGAGGTCGGCGCCGAGGCGGTGGCCACCTTCCAGAGCCTGATCGCGTCCTGCCGGCTGCACGACATCGACCCCTACACCTACCTGGTCGATGTCCTGCAGCGCATCGACCGCCATCCGGCAAGCCAGGTCGAGCAGCTCATCCCCAGACGGTGGAAGCAGCGCTTCGCCGACTCTCCGCTGCGCTCCGATCTGCACAAGCTCGGGCGTTAAGCAACTACGGCGCGTAGTTGCCGGTTACGATGAAGAAGCGCCCGCAAATGGCTCTACGGCGTGTGGGATGCGCTCTGCATGTTGTCTGCGCGGCTGCGGGACTACCGCCCCTTCGCCACTGCGACAACACGCTCGCGCCCACGCCTACCCGGGACTACCGGCCATCGCTTCGCTCTCCCTGGCCGGCAGCGTCGGTGCCAGACCACGAAAACGCTGGAGCAGTTGCCTCCTCTCCTCGTCCCAGCCTCCCGAGCGACCGCTGTACCTCGTACTGCAGTCGCTGCTTCCGGGCATCTGGGCGGCTGCTCCTGTTAAGGGTTATCAGATGCCTGCCGCCGTGGGAAGGCGGTTGATAGCGGCACGGTGGTGGGAGGATCTGAGGAGGCTGGCGGGTCACTGCGTGCGGCGGTAGGCGTCTGATAACCCTTAACATAACCGGCCCATCCGGAGTGTGACCGCCAGCGTCGGCAAAGCGCGTTGAGCGGTCACTCGCTCCATCACGATCGGTGACGGCTCCTGGCCGGAACCCTTCGGTCGGATAACCAACCCTGACTGGCCGTCCCGCACTAGCGACCCGGGGGGGGACGAGACCGCCCTGGGGGCCCTCGGTCATCAGCTTCCTCCCACCGCCGTTACTGTCGGCGGGAATTTCTTTTGGTCAGGTCGGGGACGCGGGACGTGGTACCGAATCCAAGCCTAAAAATTTGCCTCTAAGGTGAGGTAATAGTTGCGACCCGGGAGCGGCAGGTCCACGGGCAGGCTCGTGCCCGGCGCCGCCTCTTCGAGGTTTGCATTCAGGAGGTTTCGCACGTCTAGCTGCACGGAGAAGCGCTTGGCGAGCTGATAACGTGCCAGCAGGTCGAGCTGACCGTACTCGTTCGGCTCGTCGCGGGGGTCTTCCGCCACACGGGCACGGTCGCCCACGTAGGTGCCCTGGAGGTTGAGGAATACCTTGCGCCAGGTGTACTGCAAGGAGCCGAACAGGCGATGGTGCGGCGAGAACCCCGCATCGCGGCCCGTGGTCTCGTCGGTGTTGTACTGGTAGGCGTACCAGCCCCGGACGAGCAGGTCCGGCGTGATCCGCCAGCGCATCTCCAGCTCCACCCCCTGCCCCACCTGTCGCCCCACGTTCTCGGGCTGGCCGAACGTCCCGCGGTCCTGCTGGCGGATCTGGTCCGTAGTCTCATGGCGGAAGGCGTTGATTCGGAAGCCCAGATTGGACCTCGGCGTGTAGTCGAGGGCGAGCTCGACGGTGCGCAGCCGTTCTGCCTTCAGGTCGGGGGTGGGCCGGTAGATGGGAATCGGAAAGGGGGTGGTCTCCAGCAGCGTGGGCGCGCGAAACCCCTCGCCGTAAAGGAGCTTCGCGGTCCATTCGGGCCTCGGGGTCCAGACGAGCACCGCCCTGGGACTGACCTGGGTCCCAAAGTCGGAGTAATCGTCGACCCGCACGCCCCAGGTCAGGCTCCACGTGGGCGCGAAGAACCACTCGTCCTGGACGTAGGCATAGAGCAGTTTCCGGCTGTAGTCGCCGATGTCCCCCGTATCGGTGTATGTGGTCGTCGGCGTGGGCACGACGAAGTCGTTGAGGATCAGGAAGTTGAGCGTGGCGCTGTCCACCTTGAAGCCGGCATGCTCGTAACCGATACCGGCAGCGAGAGAGTGGCGCTCGAAACCGTCGTATCGGGCGTCGGCCTGCAGGCGCAGGCGCTCCTGCTCCACCTCCGTGCTCAACGATGCGCCCTCGGTGAAGAAAAAGAAGGCATCGGGCGGAAACAGCAGGACATTGTCCAGGGTGCGGCTCGTCCGCGCCGCATCGGCCGTCAGGGTCAGGTCCCAGTCGGGCCCGAGATCGATCCGATGGGCAAGGCGGCCCTCCAGGCTGTCGAAGCTCAGGCTGCCGACGGGGTCGATGCTGGTGCCGATTCCCGCCCCCAAGCCCCGGTCGTCCCAGCGCGACGCCCGAAGCATTCCGGTGGTGTCGCCCACCGACAGATTGAACAGGGCGCCCAGCTCCTTGCGAGCGGTGTTGAGGTTCGCGGGTGCGAGTGACGCGGAGGTGCCGAACAGTGCGTCGATTGCCGACTGGCGGTCGAGTGGCAGCCAGGGCGCATGGCCGTTCGTCTCCATGCCCTCCAAGGCCAGGACGATCGTCGCTCGGTCCCAGGTGCCCCCAGCCAACAGCCGAGCATCGGCCGTGTCGAAAGACCCGCCGCTGAGCGCGATCCGTGCGCCCTCGGCCTTCCGCTTGGTCATGACGTTGACTACCGCGGAAAAGGCGTCGGCACCGAACACGGATGACCCCGGTCCGCGGGTCACCTCGATACGTTCGATAGCGTCGATGGGGATGGTGCCCAGCACCGAGATCTGGTCCCCGTCGAACAAATCGGTTTGGGGAATACCGTCGAGCAGAAACAGAACGTTGTTGGAGCGCAGGCTGGAAAACCCGCGGACCGTCAGGTTCGGGTAGTAATTGGGGTACCAGCTCTGGTGGATGCCGGGCACGAGCCGCAGGGCCTCGACGACATTGCGGATGCCGAAGTTGCGGATGTCCTCGGCGGTGATCACTGTGGCAACCGCGGGCGCCGTGCGAATGCTCTGCTCTCGGCCGGTCGCGATGGTAACAGTCTCCGTGGAACCGAACAGCTCCTCGGCGGACTCTCCGACGGCGCACTCCGCCACGCCCATGCCCAGGATAACGCTCAAGGCGCGGCGACCGAGTTGGTTGGTGTCGAGTGATCTCATGTCCGCCCTCGCTTCGGGTGAGTTGAAATCGCCGCACGGTCGAGCGACCGGGCGACCGCCTCGATCAGGCGCTCTGGCTGGATGGGTTTGGTCACGAGCGTGGCGCCGTAACGCAAACACTCCGCGAGAATCTCTGAGGTCTCGTTTCCCGTGAGGACGATCACGGGCGTGTCCGCCTTCAGCGAGTCGCGGAGTGTCCGGAGGATCTCGAGACCCGTGTGACCGGGCATTCGGTGATCCAGGACGATGGCGTCGAACCGGGCCGGCCCGCGCTCCAGCATGGCCAGCGCGGACAGGCCGTCCGCGCACTCCTCGACCTTGAATCCAGCCTCCCGGAGAAAGATGCTCATGGCCCCGCGCACCACCTCCTCGTCCTCGGCGAAGAGGACGCGGATGGCTCGGGTCGCGGACGGGCACGCGGCGATGGCAACTCGATCCAGGGTAGTCGGAGTGCCGGGGAGTGGAATCGCCTCGCCGGCGGGCGCAACCGGGATCTCGACGCGAAAGGTCGTCCCGACGCCGGGGGTGCTGGACACCTCGATACGGCCACCCAGGGCGTCGACGATGCGTTTGGTCAGCCACAAACCGATCCCGATCCCGCTGGACACGGCTCCGCGCACCGTCTCGCCCTGGAAGAAGGGCTCGAAGATGCGGTGGATGTGTCCCTGGGGGATGCCGATCCCGTCGTCGACAACCGTGAGTAGGGCCCGATCGGGATCGGCCAATCGATCGAGGCGAACGGCGATGTGGCCGTCCTGCGTGAACTTGTCGGCGTTGCGCAGGAGGTTGTAGAGGACCTGCACCAGGCCCGTGCGGTCGGACACGACAGCAACGGGCGCGTCGCAGTGGACCGCCAGGGTGTTCCCGGCAGCGAGCGTCGGTCGGATTGCGGAGGCGACCTCCTCGATCAGCTCCCCCAGGGAAAAGCTGCTGTAGGAGACCTCCAGCTCATGGCCCGTTTCCGCCTTGGACAGGTCCAGTAGCTGCTCAATCAGCTCGAGGAGGTGGGATGACGAGCGCAGAATGGTGTCGATGCTCCCGCGCACGACAGCCGGATCGGCGCTGCCGCCGATCAACCGGGCGTGCAGAATGATGGCCTGCAGCGGTGTGCGAAGCTCGTGGCTGACGTTGGCCAGGAACAGGGTCTTGGCGCGATTTGCGCGCTCCGCCTCGTCGCGGGCGCGTTCCAGGTCGCGCGTGCGCGCGGAGACCATCGCCTCCAGACCGTTGGCGTACTCCTGCAGCCGACGGTTGTCGTCGGCGATGCGTTGCCGCATGGCCTCGATGGCCCCGTAAATGACATGCACCTCCGAGGGGCTGCCGTCGGCGATCCTCGGGAGCCGAACGTCGACTTCACCCACCCGGAGAACCCGCACCAGATCCGCCAGCGGCGCGAGCATCGTCATCGAGACCCGGGCCAAGGCGACGGATAGGACAAGGGTAATGGCCGCGATCTGGAGAGCGGCATAGAACGCCGTGTCGACGCTGCTGCGGTGGGCACGGTCGAGCGAAACGGTGAGGCGGACCCGGCCGACCTCCCTCGGCGTGCCGGTGGACTCTTCGAGTGCAGAAAAGGCCTCCCTCTCTTCCGCGATCACGGGCTCCTCGAGGAAATAGGTGCGACGCGCCCGCTCGACCTCCGGGTCGCTCGCCTCCGCGATCGGGCGGCCCTGCTCGTCGATAAGCGTGGCCGACAGGACATCGGGAAACTTCAGGATGTTTGTGAGGAGGGCGCGGGCGTCGTGCTCGGAGCCGACCAGCAACGCATAGCGGGCATCGCTGGAAAAGACCGCGGCGATCTCGCCCGCGGTGCGTTCGCTGTACAGGCGCGACTGCTGCCAGGACGTCCAATAGACGATGAAGGGCGACACCAGCCCGATCCCGAGGCTGAGCGCCAACAGCACCTCCAGCAACCGGCGCAAGAAGCTCTTGCGCGCTAGCGGCGAGTCATTCGTAGACATAGTTGAACGACCCCTCTTGCACAGCCCGTGGCGAAATGCCGATGGCCCGTGCCGTCCGGCCATTGAGTATTCGTTTCGCATGCGTCGCGAACACGATGCTCCCTGCGGCGCCATCGATCATGGCCGCGGCAGCCCGGCCCAACTCCAGGTAGTCGTGTGTCAGCGCGAACAGCAGGCCGCGCGCCACGTAGTCCGCCTCTTCGTCGAATACGGGTACTCGACGCTCCCAGCTCAGGCGCACGATCTTGGGCAGCAGGATCTCCGGGTTCATCGCCACGACCCCGCGGTGGAACCACACGGCGTCGCCGGGCTCTGCCTGCCCCAGGACCGTCTCGACGGCCAGCGCCGCCTCGCGG
>JBGSOR010000482.1:0-2163 GCA_041738985.1 Chromatiaceae bacterium
GACCAGGTCGGGCGCGTCCGTACCTCACCCGTGGTGCGGGCGGCTCGCGCGGCGGTGCACGCAAGCTACTGAGGAAGTGGCGGAGAGAGAGGGATTCGAACCCTCGGTAGAGGGGTTACCCCTACACGTGATTTCCAGTCACGCCGATTCAACCACTCTCGCATCTCTCCGTGTCTTGCAGCCCGAGACCCGTGCCCGTGGCCATGATGGCGGAGAGGGTGGGATTCGAACCCACGGTACCTTTTGGGTACAACGGTTTTCGAGACCGCCCGATTCAACCACTCTCGCACCTCTCCGCGCGCCCGGCCGTGGCTGAAAACAGCCTCTGATTCTAACCCAGGCGAATCGCAGAAAGCAGGGCGCGTATCGCGCCGTCCAAGATGTAACCGAAGGGGGGTACGTCGAGCCATCTGAGATGTAACCCTCCGAGCGGGGGGTACAGCTTGGGACGACAGGCTCGGTGGGAGTACTTGTGCCGGATCTGGCCTATGTACCGGGAGGCGGGTCGGCTGGAGAAGGGGCGGCTTCTGGACGAGGTCTGCCGAGTGACGGGGTATCACCGGAAGTACGCAGTGAGGCGACTGAACGGTCCTGCTCCCGAAGCCCGTCCTCCGCGTCGTCGGCTGCGAGGACCCAGCTATGGCAAGGCGGTGGATCAGGCGCTGCGGGTGGTGTGGGAGGCGGCGAACTACCCCTGGTCGGTGAGGCTGAAGGCGCTGCTGCCTCAGTGGCTGCCATGGCTGAAGAAACGCCTGTCGATCTCGCCGCGGCTCGAGGGCCAGCTGCTGCGGATCAGCCCACGGCAGATTGACCGTCGACTCAAGCCATACAAGGTACGGGCGAAGAGACGTCTTTACGGGAAGACCAAGCCGGGGACGCTGCTCAAGCACCAGATTCCCATCCGGGCGGAGCGGTGGGACGTGAGCCGGCCTGGCTACACCGAGATCGACTTGGTGTCGCACTCGGGGGACCGAGCGGACGGGGAGTTCATCCACACGCTGACCCTGACCGACATTCACACGGCCTGGACGGAGAACCAGGCCGTAATGGGCAAGAGCCAAGCCTTCGTGCTGCAAGCACTCGAGCAGATCCGCAAGCGGCTACCCTTCGAGCTGCGGGGTATCGACTCGGACAACGGCTCCGAGTTCATCAACCATCACCTACACGCCTACTGCCAGCTACAGGGGATCGAGTTCACGCGAGGAAGGCCCTACAAGAAGGACGACAACGCCCACGTCGAGCAGAAGAACTGGACCCACGTGCGCCGGCTCATGGGCTATCTCCGCTACGACAGCCCTCGGGCACTTGCGACGATGAATGATCTCTACGGCAGCGACCTGCGCTCCCTGCAGAACCTCTTCCTGCCCTCCGTCAAGCTGATGAGCAAGACCAGAGTCGGCTCACGGCTACGCCGACGCTACGACTTACCGCGGACTCCACTGGATCGACTGCTGGCCTGCTCCGGTCCCAAGCATCCCCGTCTCGCGACGCTGCGTGCCCTTCGCGACCGCCTCGACCCCTTCAAGGTCTCCGCCACCGTCGATCGCAGGCTCCGAACCACCCATGCCCTCTCGAACCCGCGACACAATCCGCGCGGCCGGGCTATGGAAGCTGCCGCCCCTGTGGAAAACCGCAACGACGCGGTTTCCCACAAGGGGCTTGGAAAACGCTCCGCGTTTCCCACAGCTCCCACAGCCCCCAGCGCCCGGTTACATCTCTAATGGCGCGACGATCCCTTCTCTGGTTACCTTCTTAGATGGCTTGACGGGTACGCGAGGTCGGCCACCGGGCGCGAGAGGCAAAGGCACCATGCTTTGTCCCTCGGTCCTCAACCGGTCCTCAACCATCCGACCCGTCCTGATGTCTACCCGATACGACCTCACCCCGGGCCACGGTGAGCATGTATCCTGACGCGGCGTCCAGTCCGAGGAGGGCACGTGAGACTCACCCGAAGCTCGTCCGCCGCCAGCAAGCGGGACCTCGCGCGGACCTATCGCTGGGTGACGGCCTGGCTGATCGCCGGCGGGGTCCTGGCCGTCCTCCTGTTCGCCAACTCGATCCGGGACTACCGGTTCGTCTGGCGCATCCTCGCGGTCCAGCAGGTGCGCCAGGAGCTGAGCCGGCAGATGGTGGCTCTCGAGCAGAGCCTCCGACGCCCGTCGG
>JBGSOR010000489.1:0-5338 GCA_041738985.1 Chromatiaceae bacterium
CACGTCAAGGAAGAGCAGAACGAGATGTTCCCAAAGGCGAAGTCCAGCAACGTGGATTTGGCGGAGCTCGGAGCCAAGCTCAACCAACGCAAGGCGGAGCTTCTCGCTGCGCGAGCCTAGGTGTCGGACGACCATCGCCACTGCAGCTTGGCGCCAGAATTGCGTCGCGTAAAGAGGAGGTGGTCGCGAAACGCGCGCGCCGCGCAAAAAAAGGTCTCAATAAAGTCGCGCTCCGGCGACTCGGGAGGCACATCTGCTGGCGGTTGCCAGCAGGTGTTGATGATTTCAACGATGTGCCTGTTGCTCATTCAAATGATGTTTTTTCTGGAGATACGCATGAACTACACAGAACGCGATACGTACGGCATGTACAAGGGCGAAGCCGGTGCAGAAGGCGGTGGGCCGGGCCCTGAGTTGATGGGCGCCGATACCCTTGTGGGCAATGACGTCTACAACCAGAACGACGAAGATCTGGGCGAAATCAAAGAGATCATGTTGGACATGCGCAGCGGCCAGGTGGCTTATGCCGTACTGTCCTTCGGTGGTTTTCTTGGTGTGGGAGAGAAACTCTTCGCTGTGCCCTGGAGCGCCTTAACACTCGATACCGAGCACAAGCGCTTCGTGCTGAATGCGGAAAAGGAAAAATTGGAGCGCGCCCCGGGATTCGACCAGGACCATTGGCCCGACATGGCCGACCCGGAGTGGGCGAAGGACATCCACGCCTATTACGGTACGGAACCCGCTACGGACGCACCGCGTCACTAACGCGGGTGGCTACGGCCTCATCGAGGCGCTGTCTCGGCCTGGATGAGGCCGTGTGCCTTTCGCTGCATTCGCCGCCCAGAGTCGCTGAGGGCTCAGTGGCGGCTACCCCTGCGACACCTCCCGGAGTCCGAACATGAACAAGCGAAGGTCAACGAGCGAGTCGTCGGTGCCAGCGCCGCAGGGCGCGCACACGAGGGGTGCTGGCGGTGAGCTGCATCAGCCGGCGCAGGGCGACCACCCGTCGCTGACGACCAACCAGGGTTTGCCCGTTTCGGACAACCAGAATTCGCTCCGGGCCAACCCGCGTGGCCCATCGTTGCTGGAAGACTTCATCCTGCGCGAGAAGATCACCCACTTCGACCATGAGCGCATTCCCGAGCGCATCGTCCATGCGCGCGGCACCGGGGCACACGGCTTCTTCGAGTTGAAGGAGTCGCTCGCGCCCTATACGACGGCCCAGGTACTGACCGAAGTCGGCGCGAAAACACCTCTGTTCGCCCGCATCTCGACCGTGGCCGGCGGCTCCGGGTCGGTGGATACGCCGCGAGACGTCCGCGGCTTCGCCATCAAGTTCTACACCCAGCAAGGCAATTGGGATCTGGTCGGCAACAACATTCCGGTGTTTTTCATCCAGGATGCGATCAAGTTTCCGGACATCATCCATGCCGTCAAGATGGAACCCGACCGCGGCTTCCCGCAAGCGGCTTCCGCTCACGATACGTTCTGGGATTTCATCTCGTTGACGCCCGAAGCCATGCACATGGTGATGTGGATCATGTCTGACCGCACGCTGCCGCGCTCGCTGCGCATGATCGAGGGTTTCGGCATCCACAGCTTCCGCCTGATCAACGCGGCCGGCGAGTCGACCTTCGTGAAGTTCCACTGGCGCCCAACGCTCGGCCTGCAATCGACGATTTGGGACGAGGCCGTCAAGATCGCGGGTGCTGATCCAGACTTTCACCGCCGCGACCTGTTCGAATCCCTGACCAACGGTCGCCCGGCGGAATGGGAGCTCGCCGTGCAGTTATTCACGCAGGACGAAGCCGATGGCTTTCCCTTCGACCACCTGGACGCGACCAAACTGATTCCGGAAGAACTGGTCCCGTTACAGGTGATCGGGCGCCTGGTGCTGGACCGCTGGCCGGACAATTTTTTCGCCGAAACCGAGCAGGTCGCGTTCTGCCCCTCGCACATCGTGCCCGGCATCGATTTCTCAAACGATCCGTTGCTGCAGGGCCGCCTGTTCTCGTACCTGGACACCCAACTGTCGCGCCTGGGCTCGGCCAACTTCCACCAGATCCCGGTCAATGCGCCCCAATGCCCCTTTGCCAATCAGCAGCGCGACGGCCACATGCAGATGGCGCGGCCCCAAGGGCGGGTCGCCTACGAACCCAGCTCGCTGGCGCCGGACTCGCCGCGCGAGTCACCTGACGTCGGATTTCGGACCGCGGCGCTGACCGAGAGCGGCGACAAAGGCCGGATTCGTGCTGAACGCTTCGCCGACCACTACAGCCAGGCGCGTCAGTTCTACCGCAGCCAGACCGGTCATGAGCAGGCCCACATCGCCTCGGCGCTGGTATTCGAGCTGTCGAAGGTCGAGCACGCGCATGTGCCGCAGGCGATGGTCGGCCACTTGCGCCACATCGATGAGGACTTGGCCCGGCGCGTGGCCGACGGACTGGGGCTCGACTCGCTCCCAAGTGCCCCAACGGCGGCGCTGCCGGTGCAGGATTTTCCCCCATCGCCCGCGTTGCAGATCATCGGCAAGATGAAGGACACCCTTGCCGGGCGGGTGATCGGCATCCTGGTTGCCGATGGCTCCGACCGTACCGCGGTCGAGGCGTTGATGGCCGCGGCGATCGGGGCCGGCGCCAGCGTCAAGATCGTCGCGCCCAAGGTCGGTGGCGCCAAGCTTGCCGATGGCGCTTTGCTGGCGGTCGACGGTCAACTCGCGGGTACGCCCTCGGTACTATTCGACGCCGTGGCGATCCTGTTATCCGAGGACGGCGCCAGGCGGCTGTCGACCGAGTCGGCGGCTATCGATTTCGTGCGCGATGCATTCGGGCACCTTAAGGCGTTGGCGATCGATCGCGGCGGGCAGGTGCTCCTGCAGGCCGCCGGCATTCGACCCGATGCGGGCGTCATTACCGCCGATGACGTCGCCGCGTTTCTCGCGGTGGCCAAGACCCGCCAGTGGGATCGCGAGAAGACGGTGCGGACCTTGGCGTGATGGGACGCGCGACCCGGCCGGACCGCGACGCAAGTCATGGATGAATAGGCGGCCAGTGCGAGGTCGCTGGAAGCCATTCATTGAGAGAGTCAAAGCCCGGGAAAAGGTCCATCCTTGACCATCGAATGCACATCATGATTCGGACTTTCCTATGGGCAAATACGCAACACGATAGGAGATTGAAGATGAGTCTATTACACAAACGGCTTGCGATCGTCGCCTTCCCAGCCCTGATGTTGGCGATGGCTGGATTCGCACAGGCCGCAACCGCCGAGGATTCGGGGAAATCAATCGATCAGACGGTTGAAAAGACGGGAACAAAAATGGAAGAGACCAAGGAGTCGCTCGGCGAGAGGGCCGAAAAGGCCGGAAACTATATGGACGACGCCGCGATAACCGCCAAGATCAAGGCGGAGATCCTGGGTGATCCACTGCTTAAAGTCTTGCAGATCCATGTGACTACCACGGACGGCGTGGTCCGGCTCAGCGGCGAGGTGGATTCACAACAAAGCATCGACCGGGCCAAGGAAATCGCCGATGGCGTCAAACAGGTGAAATCCGTAACAAGCGAGCTGGTCGTCAAGGGCGTCCAGTAGCACCAGGTCGTTCTGCCTGGAGCGCCGACGGAGGAAGAAACGGCAGGGATTTGCGCAGGCCGGGCACTCCCCGGACAGTAGGGGGACCTTTGCGTTTTCTGATTGCCGCCGGGTTTCCCGGCGGTGCCACCGGATTCGCCCGTCGACCCGGCCCCTATTCGGAGCGTGCCTGCGTTGGTTACCGTACAGAAATATCACCATCATCGGCGCATGCTATAACGTCCCACCACTCACCGGACTAACATCAGGACTAACATCATGTCTTACCTCCATCCGACTGTTAACGAAATCCCAGACGCCCCGCTCATTGCCGAAACGCAGGCGGATCAGGACCATTCCAATCTCAGTTCCGTGGCCTGGAGCGCCGTCTTCGCGGGCGCTGCCACGGCCGCTTCGCTGTGGATGATACTGATGATCCTGGGGGCTGGCCTTGGCCTGTCCACCATACCGCATTGGCTGAACGCGGATATTACCGCGGGCACCTTCGGTGCGAGCACCATCGCCTGGATGGTCTTCAGCACGATCGCCGCCTCGGGCATGGGTGGCTATATTGCCGGGCGCATGCGTACCCGCTGGTTGGGCGTGCCAAGAAACGAGGTCTGGTTCCGCGATACCGCCCACGGCTTTCTCGCCTGGGCAGTGTCGGCGCTGGTCACCGCTATCCTACTGACGGCCATGATCGGGACTGTCGTCAGTGACGGGATAGAGGCGGGTGCGGCGTATGTCGAGTCCGCGCCAGGGACCGAATTGACGGTGACCGAGCCGAAGGGCCAGAGTCAGAGCCGACTCGGGGAATCGAGTGCGAGTGAACGCGCCCTCGCGGAGCAGGCTCGCAAGGCGGCTGCCACCGCAGCCATCTGGCTGTTCATCTCGCTGCTGGCTGGCGCGGTCCTCGCCGGTCTGATGGCGATCTTCGGCGGCCGTCAGCGCGACGAAAGCACTGGCGCGACCGCGTCAGCCGGACCTCGTTCATAGCTCCGGCAACGTGCCCTGTGGCATAGAACGCCACGGGGACATTCGTGCCACCGCGGAGCGAGTGTCACGAATGTCCCCTTCAAGCTCAACAAAATAACTGAAGACACTCATGCATAAAGAACAATTCGAAGGCCGCATCGAAGCTGTCCAGGAAAAAGAGCTTCGTGTTCTTGATGGCGAAGCCGTGAGCGTGCCACTTGATCGCACCCGGTGCTCCTCGGCGCACCGGCGTGCCACCCGCTCGGCCTTGAACTGAATCCCGCAAGAGCTCCTGGACAGATCTACCGAGGTCGCGTTCTCCCACGAGAACGGCAGTCTCGAAGCCTCGACTCCAGTAGGGCATCGGCAGACGTGCCTGACGCCTCTCATGAGGTAGATGCGCTCAACGCCGATTCACCCGGAAACGGAGAATACTGTATGACAGTCTGATTATATTATTCGCCAACCAAACACGTTACACCACCACCACTCAACCAATCAACGGAAGCGCTATCATGACTACAAACTCGACCGACCCCACCGACGCTACCGACGCTACCGAGGCGCTCGTCACCCTACAGACTCGCGTAATCGACGCCAGCGAAGGCCATGCCGAAGGCGCCAAGCGCGCCGACGACCCGACAATGGCCAGCGTGTTCGAGGAGCTCCATGCAATGCATAAGACCCACGCCGCGACCCTTGGCGCCGCCCTGGTGGCACGCGGCGTCGAGCCCGACGCCGACGGATCGTTCATGCAGTACGTGCACAAGGCGGTCATCGGCGTGCGCTCGGC
>JBGSOR010000490.1:0-10806 GCA_041738985.1 Chromatiaceae bacterium
CACGTCAAGGAAGAGCAGAACGAGATGTTCCCAAAGGCGAAGTCCAGCAACGTGGATTTGGCGGAGCTCGGAGCCAAGCTCAACCAACGCAAGGCGGAGCTTCTCGCTGCGCGAGCCTAGGTGTCGGACGACCATCGCCACCGGGCGCCCCATCGGTCCGTTGCACTTTCGGTTAACCCCGCTTAATCCAGTAAGCGCTTGGCCTTGCCGGCAAGCAAGCTCGACGGACCCGGCCGCCCTGCTGTTCCTTCAATCACCCGAGAGACGAGGTTTGGCATGCAATTCGAAAACACCAAAGATCGCTGGGGCATCGTTCAACAGACCCTGCATTGGGTGGTCGCGGCAGCGATCGCGATTCAGCTCTTCGTGGGCTTCAGGATGGCGGGCCTGCCCGACGGCGATCCGGGTCGGGCGCTTATGCTGCCCCTCCATACCACCACCGGTTTGTCCATTCTTGCCCTGGTATTGTTCAGGCTCTATTGGCGTAACTCCCACCCGGTACCGAAGCTGCCCGACACCTTGTCGCCGTCGGAGAAGGGACTGGCGCACGCCACCCATCATGTGCTTTACGCCCTGCTCATCACCATTCCCATCGTCGGCTATTTACTGGTGAGCTCGCATGGCATGTCGATTCCGTTTTTCAACTCCAAACTACCCGCGTTGATCGGCGAGAGCGTGCAGAATCAGCGCGCGTTGGCGGGTCTGCACTTTGCTGGCGCGATTGTACTCTTGATGGTCGTCGGCTTGCACATCGCGGCCGCAATGCGCCATGCCTGGTCGCTGCGCGATGGCGTCATGGAGAGAATGGCACCCTGGCTTCGTAGCGACGGTCCGACCGACCCTGAGCCCTCCTCAACGCCCGCGGAGACCGCGGACACGGCGCCAGTCACGGCGACGGCCAGCCCGAATGCGGTATCCGATGCTCAACATACCGCGGGCGGGAAGGCAAGGGCGGAGCCCCGCACGGCGGTCGGATAGAGACGTAACAAGGTGCGCCTGTATGTGCTAGCGCACCGAGCGGGCTCGTAATTGGCTGTATGGTATGAACTATAACATGGCACCATTCGTTCCATGTTTTCAGCAACAACTCCCCTTAATAACTGGAGACAGTCATGCAAAAAGAACAAGTCGAAGGCCGCATCGAAGAAACCGTAGGCAAGGTCAAAGAGGTGGCCGGCAAGGTCGTCGGCAATGAGACACTGGAGCAATCAGGAACTGCCCAGAAGAACGCGGGCAAGAATCAGGCAGATGCTGCCGATGATATGGAATCCGCGAGCTCGTCGAGCTCAACCAAAGCTCAGGAGGCAACGGCCCTATTGCGTCGTGACCACAAGATGGTAAGCGATCTTTTTGACGAGTACGAGAAAACAAACGTCAAATCCAAGAAAAAGAGCCTCGTATCCCAGATCTGTGCGGATCTCACGATTCATGCTCAGATCGAAGAGGAAATCTTCTACCCCGCCGTGAAGCAGGCACTTAAGGATAAGAAACTGGTGCCGGAGGCGATCGTCGAGCACGGCACGCTGAAAGACTTGATCGCTGAAGTGGAGGGCGTAGAGCCGGATGGCGAGAGCTTCGACGCGAAGATCAAGGTGCTGTCCGAGTATGTGAAGCATCACGTCAAGGAAGAGCAGAACGAGATGTTTCCCAAGGCGAAAGGCACGAAGCTGGACATGATGGATCTTGGCGCCAGAATGGCGTCCCGCAAAGAGGAGCTTGTCGCGGAACGCTCGCGCCGAGCGTAAAAGGTCATGATCAACGTCGCGCTCCAGCGACTAAGGAGGCACATCTGCTGGCGGTTGCCAGCAGATGTTGATGAATTCAACAATGTGCCTGTCGTTCATTCAATGATGTATTTTCTGGAGATAATCATGAACTACACAGAACGCGATACATATGGCATGTACAAGGGCGAAGCCGGTGCAGAAGGCGGTGGGCCGGGCCCTGAGTTGATGGGGGCCGATACCCTTGTGGGCAATGACGTCTACAACCAGAGCGACGAAGATCTGGGCGATATCAAAGAGATCATGTTGGACATGCGCAGCGGCCAGGTGGCGTATGCGGTACTGTCCTTCGGTGGTTTTCTTGGTGTGGGAGAGAAACTCTTCGCTGTGCCCTGGAGCGCCTTAACACTCGATACCGAGCACAAGCGCTTCGTGCTGAATGTGGAAAAGGAAAACCTGGAGAACGCCCCGGGATTCGACCAGGACCACTGGCCCAACATGGCCGACCCGGAGTGGGCGAAGGACATCCACGCCTATTACGGTACGGAACCCGCTGCGGACGCACCGCGTCACTAACGCGGGTGGCTACGGCCTCATCCAGGCGCTGTCTCGGCTGGGAGGAGGCCGTGTGCCTTTCGGTGCATTCGCCGCGCCTGGTAGCTGACGGCTGATGAGCGACCGCCACCACGACGCCTCCAAGAGTCCGAACATGTGTCCGGACATGAGTCCGAGTTCATGAGCGGATCCCCGAGCACATCGTGCATGCGCGCGGCACCCCGGCACAGGGTTCTTCAAGTTAAGTCGCTGGCGCCCCGTACGACATTCGTCCTGCGCGAGAAGCTCACCCACTTTGACCACGAGCGCATCCCCGAGCGCATCGTGCATGCGCACGGCTCTGGCGCTACTTCGAAGCCTATGAATCCATGGCCAGCCACACCCGTGCCACACCGTTTGCCGAGGCGGGCAAGCGCACCCCGGTGTTCGTGCGCTTTTCCACCGTCGCGGGTGAGCGCGGCTCGGTGGACACCGCACGCGACGCGCGCGGCTTCGCTGTTAAGTTTTGCACCGACGAGGGCATCTGCGACCTGGTGGGCAACACGCTCAATATCCGTCGGCTCATCCCCGACGGGGCACTGGCGGACTATGAGCGGATGCTGACCCAATTGCGCAATGGACATTCTGCCGTGCTGCCACTAGAGCCCTACCGGACCCGGCGCCGCACCCGCGACGGTCGGGAATTGGAGGTGTTGCTGGTGGCGAGGGTGCTGCTCGGTCCGGACGGCGAACCCTACGCCGTGGGGACCACGGAGCGCGCGCTGGGCGAGCGGCGCTAACCGATACGCTTAAACGAGAACAGCTCTGCAAGGGGATGACGGCGCCCTTCAATCCCTGCCCGTAACAGGCCCGCACCGATCATGCTATAGGTAATACCGTTGCCGCCATAGGCCATCGCGAACAACACCCTCGGCCCATACTCGGCATGTGGACCGACAAAAGGTAAGCCGTCAGCGGTCTCTGCGAAGGTTCCGCCCCAGGAAAACGCGGGCTGCAATGCCAAGTGAGGAAACATACGCCCGACCTGCCCGGCCAGCTTGCTGGCCTTTTTGTCGACACGCCTGTCCCGGCGCGCAGGAATATCCACGTCGTCATCCTCTCCACCCACCAGTAGACGGCCATCTCCGGTACTGCGCATGTACAGATAGGGCCTGGCGGATTCCCACACCATGGTGGAGGCCAGCGCGCCAAGTACAGATTCCTCAATTGGATCGGTGATAAAGGCATAACTGCTGCGATTTTTGGCGACGGATTGCTTCAGCCACTTCTGGCTGGCATATCCGGCCGCCATCACCACATGGCCGCAGCGGATTAGCGTGCCGTCAGTGGTGTGCAGCGTCACTCCCAGGGGCGTGGGGTCGATGCTCTCAACCTCCGTGCGATCAAAGACCTGGCCGCCACGATGCACCACCCGCGCCAGCAGCCGGTAAGCCATGCGATAGGGATCGATGCGCGCCGCCAGATGGGTCAGTATCGCGCAGGGTGCAGCGATACCGTAGCGGGCTTTTACCGCGTCAGCGTCGAGCCAGTCCGCCTTCAAACCATGCTTTGTGCGCAACGCGAATTCATCCCGCAGGGATGACTTGTCGCGCCAGCGACTGGCGTAGTACAGACTCTGCTGCATGGCAAAATCCACATCGCGCACCTCGTCGGCGAGGTCACGCAGCTCTGTGATCGCCGTTGCGCACCCCTGGTACGCCAGTACCGCTGCCTCCTCCCCATAGCCCTTTGTCAGGTCAACTAGATGGGTGTCGATTTCATACTGCAGCAGGGCGGTGCTGGCGGCGGTGCTGCCCCAGCCCACATCGCGCTGCTCTAGCACCGCCACATCGAAGTGATGGGACGTGAGCTCATCGGCGATCAGCGCACCGGTGATGCCACCACCTATTACCGCAATATCGCAATTGATGTCCGCGTGTAATGGCGGAAAGGCCGCCATCAGGCCGTTCTTTACTGCCCAAAAGGGATAACCGCTTTTGAGATCCATATGCCATCCCCTGATTCGTCTGCCGCTACTGAGCCCGATTGTTCAGGATTAGGCGCACCTTAGACGATCGGCCAGGCCGCAACGCGCGAGGGCCTCGTCGAGCCCGAGCCGGATCTCGCTCAAGGCTGGTCGGCGTGCGGCCAACTCGACGAAGGCGGGGGCGGTCTCGCGCACCAGGTGCGCGGCGCCGTGCCGTCGTCAGACGCCTCGGCCTGCGGGCCCGGCGAGACGGCAGGTGGCGAGTCCGTGTCGCTTGGTAACCCAGCGCGACGGCGAGATCCTCGCGTAAGCCTTGCTCGGTCTCCCGCAACTGCCGGGGAAAAGGGGCTCGTTGGGCGGCGCCAACCGACGATCAGGCAGAATCAGGCTGATGGGTAATAAAGGAATGCCTAAAGATAGGATCGGTGGGCGGCGCGGGAACCTACTTGCTCATAGGGGAGACGTCCTTGTTGGAGCTGAAATCGAAGAGCGTGTAGGCCGGGCAAAATCGTAAGTAGGCGGTGCCAAGCAGCACCGCGCCAATCAGCCCCACGACGGCCACCCAGGTACTGCCGAGAAAGGCCACGACGATGAGGAGGGCGCCGATAATGGCACGGATCAGGCGATCCATCTTGCCCACGTTGTGCTTGGTAATATCAAAGTTCATGATCAGGGTTCCAGTATTTTGACGATGATCTTGGCCTGCGGGTCGCTTCACATCTCCTTTTTGACGTCCCTGGCCGTATCGCTTACGGCATCACCGCCGCTTTGGATATCTTTGCCGGCGCCCTCGATCGTATTGCAACCGGCCAATCCGCCGATCGCGACCAGAAGAATCAGTGCTATAAGCTGTTTCATCAATATCACCTGTTGTTTGTTGGCGACATCCGTCGACGTTGCGCCACAGTCGGTCCGTTTCGCCGCCATGGGCTCCGGAGCGACCGGTGCCCGGCAGGTCAACTACGACCGGTGCGGTCGCGTTCTTCATCAGATCGAGTGCAGTGGACTCGACGCCGAGCGGCCATGACCTCTGTCTGTCAAGGGTCGCACCCGTATGTGCAAATTAGGCCGAACGGGCGGCGTCTTCAGTGCGCTAGCGAACGTAAGCCCAACGCCCTCTTCGGGGCACTTGGGAGTCGGACAGACTCCTAGCCTAAACGGCGTAATCAGCGCCCTCAGAGCGAAAGCGGCCTAAACCAACCTTTTAGGTGCGTTACCGCACGGAACGACGGTTTCCCGGCAGGGCACCATTTTCCCCTGGCGTCGCTGGTCAACGTGGTCAACGTATCGCCGCAACTGACGTCCGCCGCGGCCGACGGGCTGAGCGTGCAGATGCCCGCCGCGCTCCCGCGCGCGCTGGAGGCGCCGAACGCGCCGGAGGTGACCGTTTCCGCCGCGCTGTCGGCCTTGCCCGGCGATGGTTGTACATGTCCGAATCTGCGCGTGCGCGTAGGGCAGTTGCACTTGTTCGACATGCACCACGATCGCCGGATTGGCCTTCGCAAACGCCCCTCGCGATGGACGCGCTGTCGCCGTGCCAATTGAATCCCGCTCATCGCAGCCATCCCCCCCGACCCTTGCGCGAGCCGATCACCCACGATGCGAACCACCACCCGCTTCCATCCCAGGTCGACATGGCTGCCACTCACTTCAAGTCCTTCGTAGCCCATCGATTTTCAACGGGCTGAGGATAGTAGTTGGCCTCGCTGGGCACGTTGGCGGCGCAGCGCCGGCGGCCGCTGTCGGGACGCATGCTGCCGGCACCCCGACGGGACGATCGGCAGCGATGGTGTGGCTAGGGGCGGATGAGAGCCACGAGCCGCACACTCAACATAGCTGTCCAAGTGATCGTTGTCTGTGCGCGAACGAACTCAATGTGGCTGCTAGCCTAACCGGCGTGATCGGCGCACTCAGCTCGAAAGCGTACGGAGGCGACCTCAACCTAGCTCTAGGTGCGTTACCGAACAGAACGACGATTCTCGGCAGTGCACGATTCCCCCCGGTTCGCACATTTCTTAAGGTTCGCCTGCCGCGCGCTGGATGGATCATTGATTCGTACAGCGCCGCCCACCCCGATGGCGAGATCCGCGGGCCTCACGGCGGCGATGTCCGATAAGCAAGCGGGTAAGCAATGAGCACACTGACGACGCACGACGGGACTTTGCTCTATTACAAGGATTGGGGCAGCGGACCGCCGGTGGTTTTCAGCCACGGTTGGCCGCTGAATGCGGATAGCTGGGAGGCGCAGATGCTGTTCCTCGCCACCAATGGCTATCGCTGCGTTGCCCATGACCGCCGCGGCCACGGCCGCTCGAGCCAGCCGTGGAATGGCAACGATATGGATACCTACGCCGACGACCTCGCGGAACTGATCGAAACGCTCGACCTGACGGGCGCCGTCCTGGTCGGCTTCTCCGCGGGGGGCGGGGAAGTTGCCCGCTATATCGGCCGCCATGGGACCCGTCGGTTGGCGAAGGCCGCACTGATCTCCGCCGTTCCCCCGCTGATGCTGAAAACGGCGGGCAACCCAGACGGCTTACCGGTGGAGACGTTCGACGCAATTCGTCAGGGCGCCCTCAGTGACCGCTTGCAACTCTACAAGGACCTCGCGAGCGGGCCGTTCTTTGGCGCCAACCGGCCGGGTGCCAAGGTCTCGCAGGGCATGATCGACGCGTTCTGGCTCCAGGGTATGCAAGCCGGCCACCGCAATACCTTCGAGTGCATCAAGGCCTTTTCCGAGACGGACTTCACGCACGACCTCAGCCAGTTCGACGTGCCCACGCTGATCCTGCATGGCGACGACGACCAGATCGTGCCGATCGGCGCCGCGGCCCTGCGCTCATCGAAGCTGGTCCCGCACGCGACCCTGAAAATCTACTCGGGGGCACCCCATGGCCTGGCATACACCCACAAAGATCGGCTGAACGCCGACCTGCTGGAATTCTTCAAGACCTGAAGCCATTCACTGGAGAATCGACCATGAAGGGGTATGTCCAAGACATCGAAGGCGTCGCCGTTGAGAATGAGCACTTTCGCCGCGTGCTGTACACGGCGAAAAACTGTCAGCTCGTGGTCATGGCACTCAAACCCAAGGAAGACATCGGGATGGAAGTGCACCAGCTCGATCAATTCTTTCGGGTGGAGCAAGGGACCGGCGAGGCCGTTCTCGATGGTGTTCTCACGGCGATCGGCCCGGGCTTTGCCGTGCTCGTCCCGGCCGGGACGCAGCACAACATCATCAACAGCGGGAGCGTGCCACTGAAACTCTATACCCTCTACTCACCGCCCAATCACCGCGACGGCGTTTTCCACCAGACCCGCGCGGACGCAGAAGCCGACAAGGAACACTTCGATGGTAAGACGACGGAATAACGAGGACGGTCTGGCGAACAATTTGTATTCGATGCGGTTGCCGTGATTCTGGCCAAGGAAGGCGCACTGGCATGGGCAGAAGAGGGTGCTGCAATCGATTTTGTGCGCGATGCGTTCGGCCATCTCAAGGCTATCGCTGCCGACACCGGAGGCCAAGTGCTGTTGCGGTTCGCCAATATCCGACCAGACGTGGGCGTCGTTGACGCTCACGTCCAAGGCCCCTTTATCGCCGCCGCCCAGACGCGCCGTTGGGAGCGGTAAAAGGCGATTCGGTCAGTGTCATGAGCGCAAGGGCATCGTCATTTCTTATTGCGGTTGTCATCGCGTTGCCTGGCTGTCCGCTCACTGTGAATGTAAATCTGTCGACCGATAAACCGATCCCGGTTTACCTGATCCTCGATAAGCCGATCAACGTGAAAATGGATGGCGACGTCGCAATCACCAAGGTACCTCCGTTACATGCGGATGCCCATGTCGACATCCGCACGCTGCCGCCGATACGCTTAGGGCTGTAGGGCACACGAATCTGGCGGCGAAACCTTCGAAATAAAGCCGAAATGACTGCGACTGACTCGGGCCACGTGATGGGATCCAATGCGAGGCTAATATGTTCGAACGGCAATATGAAGATCTTGCTCCGATGTCCGTTTTTTTCAGACGGGTGGCCGCGTCAGTCGGGATGGCCAGCGCTTTGATTGCTATTGCGCTAATGGTTGGTATTATTGGGTATCATTTGATCGCCGACTTCGATCTGGTCGACTCCCTATTAGAGGCGGCGATGATTCTTGGTGGAATGGGGCCGGTCAATGCGCTCACAACGACTGGGGCGAAACTGTTTGCTGCTGGCTATGCACTGTTCAGCGGGCTGGTCTTTATCGCCGTCATGGGGATCGTTCTTGCTCCGTTAACGCATCGGATGCTGCACGCGTTCCATCTCGATGCACAGGACTTGCAGCAGTGATTCCCGGGCGCTCTCCCTTAGCGTCGACATGCGATGTGAAGCCGCTGCCATCTCGTAAACAGCTGATGGAGCTCCGCATTGCCGTTGGCGTGCCGTTGATTGGCGTGATGGCATTGGCACTCGCCGCCTGCGGTGACATGGCTACACTGCCGATCTCGGCCGGCACCGGGGCAACGCCTGAGCTGCCGCCACCACAAGAGACAATGATTCCGACCGTCAACATCGCACCCGCCAAGGGCTGGCCGCCGGGTACGACGCCGCTGGCGGCACCCGGCACACGGGTAGGCGCCTTCGCCAAGGATCTGGATCATCCGCGCTGGCTCTATGTGCTGCCCAATGGCGATGTGCTGGTCGCGGAGTCCAATGCCCCGCCGCGGCCAGAAGACGGCAAGGGTATCAAGGGTTGGGTCATGGGCTTGGTGATGAAGCGGGCGGGCGCTGGCGTGCCGAGTGCCAACCGCATCACGCTGCTGCGCGACACCGATGGCGACGGGGTAGTTGACCAGCGCTCGGCGTTTCTGCAAGGGCTGAATTCGCCGTTCGGCATGGCACTGGTGGGTCGCACCTTGTACGTGGCCAACACCGATGCGGTGCTGGGGTTTTCTTACGCCGTCGGCGACACGCGGATCACGGCGCCAGGCACCCGATTGGTGGCGCTGCCAGCCGGCGCGATCAACCACCACTGGACCAAGAACCTCATCGCGAGCCCGGACGGCACCAAGCTCTACGTGACCGTGGGCTCGAACAGCAATGTTGCCGACCATGGCATGGATGCGGAGGTGGGCCGTGCGGCCATCTGGGAGCTGGACATCAAGACCGGCGCGCACCGCATCTTTGCGTCCGGCCTGCGCAACCCCAACGGGCTGGCCTGGGAGCCCCATAGCGGCGCCCTGTGGACCGTCGTGAACGAGCGCGACGAGATCGGTAGCGACCTCGTCCCCGACTACCTGACCGCGGTACGCGACGGCGGCTTCTATGGCTGGCCTTACAGCTACTTTGGTCAGCATGTCGACACGCGCGTCACACCGCAACGGCCCGAGCTGGTGGCCCGCGCGCTGGTACCGGACTATGCCTTGGGGCCGCACACGGCATCGCTCGGCTTGGCCTCATCCGTCGGCACCGCGTTACCCGCACCCTTCACCAGCGGGATGTTCATCGGCCAGCATGGCTCCTGGAATCGCCGACCGCACAGTGGTTACAAGGTGATCTTCGTGCCCTTCGAGCGTGGCAATCCATCCGGCGCGCCCATCGATGTACTCACCGGTTTCCTCAGTGACGACGGCAACGCATTCGGCCGGCCGGTCGGTGTGGTGCTTGACCATCAGGGGGCGCTGCTCGTGGCCGACGATGTCGGCAATGCGGTGTGGCGCGTGACCGCGGGTCACGAACCCTGGCGCTGAGGACCATCGCGTCGGGCCATCCGCTGCGCTGGTCGCGCGATTGGACGACCGGCCAGCGGTCAGTATCGCCGCCGATTCTCGGGAACCAACAGTAAATGAACGGACCGAACCGACCGGGAGCATCAACCATGAATTCCGAAGCACTCTACGTCGATCTCGCCGAGAACGAGGTCATCACCATCGCATTACTGGCAGACAAGGCCCTCCCCAGCGATGTCTTTGCGGAGAAATACGCCGCCTTGATCCAGGAACATTACCAGGCGCACGGCCAGGACCGCGACGATGAAGCGGTGTATCGAGAGGCGGCGGACTTGCACGCCTATCTGATGGGACTCTAAGGCGATTTCCGGAAACTAATTTACCAGATCGCGAAGGATCATGGCTTCTCGATCGTGCCGGATTTCAACCGCTACTGCCTGATGATCAACCTAATGCACCGGGAGGATCTCGATCGCAACAGACCGCATTCTGCCGGCGTGTGGCGCGCCCGAGTATCGAGCAGCTCCACTTCATCTTGGAACCGGCGTCCGGCCACGGCACCTGGGAAGGAGCGCCCCCGTTCGACTACTCCAACCGTCGCAGCGGCAACCGTCCACTCGCGGTACTAACCCACGCCCGGGTCACGGCCGCGCGGGCGCATTCTAGCGAGGCGTACCCGGCATTCGTCGCGACCTGACCGACCCGGCCAGCGTCTTGTCCCGATCGTCTTGCGACCCTCTTCAGCACGATCAAGCGCTCTAACCCTAAAGTCGCCAATAAACAAACCGCTTGCGGTTTACGCTACTGTCGACATAACGATGACCGTAAAGCTTGGTACGGTCACCGCCG
>JBGSOR010000307.1:0-2745 GCA_041738985.1 Chromatiaceae bacterium
CGGCCGGTTACCGGGGGGCGCACCTGGGGCCGGGTCGTCGGCCCCGTCACGTTTTGTTGGCCAGGCGAGGCGCGCCGCACGCGACACGCAGGAGGGCGGCGAAATCGACCGCAGCTTAACCGTCAGCCTGTCAGCCCCAACTGCACCGGCACCGCGGGCTGGCCACCCCGTCCCGCGGGTCCCGCGGGCCCCCGAGACCCGGTGCTTATCCGTATCTGGAACCGAACGGTCACGGTCCTGCAACGCGGCCATGCGACCATCGTCGTATTGGCCTTTCCATGTCCCTTGCACTCGTGGCCACGATGTTGGCTACCTAGACTCGCGCGCCTCAACCGGCCCCGCCCGTAGGGCACGACTTGCGCCTGCGCGACCTGCGGCACCTGGCACGGCGAGATCATGTCGGCCATCGCCGCACTCGGCGACAAGTCCTGGTGGGCCGCGACCGCCCCGGCGGTTCCGCGCCGCCGTGCCAGTCCCGTCTGCAACGAACCGGTGCCACTCGCCCAGGAATCCCCCATGCTGAAAATACCCAAGGTCATTCGCGTCGACCTGGCGGTCTAGCGCCGACATGCCGGACACCCGGCCGCCGATCCCCCCCATCCGCTATGGCCTGCGTCGTTGGGTCTTCGCCCTGCTGGTGGCCGCCACGATCATCGGCATGATCGCCCTGATGGTGGCGACCCTTGGGGGCGACGGGTTCGACGCATGGGACTGGGTCTTGACCCTCTGCTTCGCATTCACCCTGCCCTGGAGCGTGAGTGGCTGCTGGAGCTCGATTATCGGACTCCTGCTGATGCGGCTGCCGGGCTCCAGCATGGCCCTGGAGGGGCTGGACGGCGGCGATGCAGACGGACCCATCGTCGTGACCACCGCCCTCCTGAGCTGCATCCGCAACGAGTCGGTCGCGAGCGTCGTCCGCAACCTAGAGCGGATGATCGCGGGTCTGGTCTCCTCGGGCCATGGTGGGCGTTTTCAGGTCTGCGTCTTGAGCGACTCGGACCGGCCCGACTGCATTGCGGCCGAAGAGGCGGCCGCAGATCGGCTGACCCGGGACTGGGCCGGCCGCTTGGAGGTGACCTATCGTCGACGAACGGATAACGCGGGTTACAAAGCGGGCAACATCCGGGACTTTCTGGACCGCCAGGGCGCGGGCCTGGACTTCGCCCTGATCCTGGACGCGGACAGCCTGATGGACCCGCGGACCATCCTGCGCCTGGTGCGGATCATGCAGGCGAACCCGCGCCTGGGTATCCTCCAAAGCCTGTTGACGGGGCTGCCCACCGAGGGAGCTTTCGCCCGTGCCGTCCAATTCGGCATGCGGCTCGGTTCGCGCTCATACGCCCTGGGCAGCGCCTGGTGGCAGGGTGACTGCGGGTCCTATTGGGGACATAACGCACTGATCCGCATCGCGCCGTTCCGGGAGCACTGTGGGCTTCCCCGGTTGCCTGGCGGACCGCCCCTGGGGGGGTGGGTGCTGAGCCACGACCAGGTCGAGGCGACCCTGATGCGCCGCGCCGATTACGCGGTGCGCGTGTTGCCGGTGGAGGGCGGGAGTTGGGAGGAGAGCCCGCCCACGCTCCTTGAGCTCATCGGCCGTGATCGGCGCTGGTGTCAGGGAAATATGCAGTACCTGAAGCTCCTCGGCCTGCCGGGGCTGAGCCCGGTCAACCGGGTGCAACTGGCGATGGCCATCCTGATCTTCCTCGCGTCCCCCGCCTGGGTGCTCTTGATGGGCCTCGCAGCCCTTCGCCTGGGTCTGTCCGGGGATCCCGCCGAGCTGGTGAATACGGACCTAGGGCTCACGCTCCTCTCCGTGACGATGACCATAGTGTTCGCCCCCCTGCTTACCACCCTGGCAGACCTGCTCCTGACCCCCAGCGCTTGCCGCGCCTTTGGCGGCCTGGGGCGGCTCCTCGCCAGCGTCGGGGCAGAGATTCTGTTCCTGACCCTTCTGGCCCCGGTGATGGCCATCGCCCATACGCGCTTCCTCATCGGGCTCTTCGCTGGGCGCCCCCTGGGCTGGGAGCCCCAGCGGCGCGGGAGCCACCGGGTCTGCTTCGCCGATGCCTTAGGCCAACTCTGGCCCCAGACGTTCGTGGCGCTCTGCGCCTTCATGTGGCTGGGGTCGACGGCGGGCGGTGCGGCCGTCTGGTTCTCGCCCTTTTTCCTCGGTCCTCTCCTCGCCGTCCCCCTGGCGATGGTCAGCGCATCCCCGACGCTCAGTGCCCATCTGACCCGGCTCGGGTTATGGCGTGTCCCGGAGGAGACCACACCCGATCCCCTGCTCAGCTCACTGGACCTGCCGGCCCTGGGTTCTCTTGCTGGGAAGAACCGGTCCGTGCCGGATGCCCCCGGTGGCAGGCCTGCGACGGCTGTCGAAGCGGCGGAGTGAAGCACGTTGTGCGTATCAAGTGCACCTCCGACGAGGCCGCAGGAACGCGACGGCCGCGAATGCTGGCAATTCGATCCTCGCCCCCATGCGAGTGGAACACGTACGGATGACAACTGAAACCAACTTCGACGGCAGTCCTGGAAACACGGAAATCGGTCGGGTTTTAGGCGAGCTCACGACGATCCGCGCGGACATGGTCGCCAGCCCGTCCCGGTCGCAGCCCCGTCTCGGCGAGGTTCATGCGAACCACGCGGCAAGTGCCCGCAACCTCCTGCACTACCTGGCGCTGCGTCGTCGCGATCTGCGCCCGTTGCAGCTGCGGTTGGCGGCGCTGGGGCTGTCCTCGCTCGGGC
>JBGSOR010000002.1:0-19153 GCA_041738985.1 Chromatiaceae bacterium
GTCGGTTAAGCAGCTTCATCCTTACCCGACGGTGCGCTTCGCGTCATGACCCGAGGCAGGAGCCGTATGCGGTAGTTCCGCTCGTACGGATCTGTGCGGGGGGCGGAGGGTAACCTCCGTCCCTACCGCGACCCCCGGTTCTTTTCGCAATCACAACTCCCGGCTCGAGGTCGGCCAGATCGAGCACGAAGTCGTCCGGATGCCGGGCGAAGATCTCGAATCCGTCGAGCGTCCGCGGGGGAAAGTCCTTGAGGTTGAGGGTCACGATGGACTGAGCGCCGGCACGGATCGCCGCCGCCAGAACATGCCGATCATCGGGGTCCGGTAGCTCCAACTCATCGATGAGGTGCTCGTACCCCGTCACCAGGCAGTCGGGGACCGCTTGGTCGATCAGTTGGACGGTCCGCTCGAGCCGCCTGGGGTCCAGATCCGGTTGCTTGTGCAACAAGGCGCTGATCCATTCCCGGTGAATCCGCTCGGTCCATCGCGCCCGAAACCGCCGGGTCTGGGCCAGTCGGACCATGAGGTCGCGCAGCGGCGCCGGATAGAACAGGCAGGCATCGTAGACGACCGTGAAGTTGGCCACCTAGTACCCCAGGCCCAACTCCTGGGCCTCGGCGGTCAAGGCATCTGCGGCCTCTCGGCCGGCCGTGTCGACCTGCTCCTTATAGGCCATCAGGTCCGCAAACCGGATGCGGCGATGGCGCCCGAGCTTGTGGAACGGGATCTCCCCCGCCTCCAACTGCTTCACCATGTAAGGCCGCGAGACGTTGAGGAGGTCCGCCGCCTGCTGGGTGGTGAGCTCCGCATGCACCGGCACCAAGGAAACAGCGTTGCCCTGGGCCATCTGGTTAAGAATGTCCACCAACATGTGGATCGCCGACACCGGGACCGTCACATCAGCATCGCCGTCGATCAGGCGTAGCCGCGCCCGCTCGCCGATGCCCACGCAGGCGGCGAGCAACCGGCTGCTCTCCGCGGCCAGGCTGGCCTCCTCGTCGGTCGGTAACCGCACGGTCCGGATCGCACTGGATGCCATGTCCATCCTCCCCTCCCCCGTTTTCAGGATCTCTTCAGTCTACAGGGAATGATCGAGATATTCGCAATATTCGAAACGGCGAGTCTGGCAAAGTTCCGAAGAACTTCGGCTTCCGAAGCTGGGTACCTCAAGGTCGTGGGCGGCGTCCAACAAGGTCGATGCAGCCGAGCGATAATCCCCTGTTGGTGTTAATGCCGTCTGCCGATGTCAGCCGCGCCGGGCCGCCTCGATGGCAGCGACGTCGATCTTGTGCATCGTCATCATGGCTTCGAAGGCACGCCTGGCCTCCTCGCCCCCTGTGGCCAGCGCCTCGCTCAGCACGCGCGGGGTGATCTGCCAGGAAACGCCCCACCGGTCCTTGCACCAGCCGCAGGCGCTCTCTGCTCCGCCGTTGCCGACGATCGCGTTCCAGTAGCGGTCGGTCTCTTCCTGGTCGTCGGTCGCGATCTGGAACGAAAAGGCCTCGGTCTGCCGGAACGCCGGGCCGCCGTTGAGGCCGAGGCAAGGGATGCCCGCGACCGTGAGCTCCACCGTCAGTACGTCGCCGGCTTTGCCGGATGGGTAATCGGCGGGCGCTCGATGGACGGCAGTCACCCGGCTGTCGGGGAAGGTCGCGGCGTAGAAGCGGGCGGCATCCTCGGCGTCCTTGTCGAACCAGAGGCAGATCGTGTTCTTGTGCATGGTCTCTCCTTACGTATCGGAACAGTCTTCGCTGGACATCGGGTTAAGCCTGCGCGGCGGGTTGCAACACCGCCCACTTGATGCCGAACGGGTCTTCGAGCAGCCCCCAGTCGTCGCCCCAAAACTGGCGCTCGTAAGGGGCGAGCACCCTGCAGCCGGCGGCGACCGCACGATCCCACCAGGCTCGGCCGTCGGCCACAACGAGTTGCAGGTGGCCGAAGCCGGCCTCGATCATGGTCTTCTCGCTGCCGTCGGCGTTCATCCCGCCGTAGTCGGTCATCATCAACGCGCCGCGATTGATCTCGACTTGGGCGTGGATCAGCCCCGGCTTGCCGTCTGGAAAGGACATGCGACCCAACTCCGTCGCGCCGAAGGCGCGGGCGTAGAAGTCGCAGGCTTCGGCTGCGCGGCCAGCCATCGCGAGGTAGGGAATCACGCCGTTCATCACGGCTGGGTCGGTGGGGCGAGGGGCATCGCTCATGGCAGGGTCCTCGGGTCGGAGAGGGTCAGGGTTCCAGCCTAAGCGCGGGGAGATCGCCGCCAACAGCCTTGGCGGCCGGACTACCAGACGTCTTGGTCCCTTGTCCGGTACCGATTCCGCGATCCCAGTATTGCTCGCTTTCCCGCTGCTTGCGATCCTGGTCATAGAGGTAACCGCCGAGCGCGCCGACACCGGCGCCGATCAAGGCGCCCTTACCCGCGTTGGCGCTCATGGAACCGACAGCGGCCCCGGTGCCGGCACCAAGGAGCGCGCCGCTGGCGGTGCGCGAGCCGGTTGTAGTGCCGCAACCGGCAAGGAGGACGACTCCGGAAAGCGCGAGGGACAAGGCATCTGACCTTCACCGGCGAGGATTCGCCGCTGGCTAATCTGATGCTGTCGGTCATGGGGGCGTTCGCGGAGCTCGAACGGGCCTTGATCCGCGAGCGGCAGCGCGAGGGAATCGCGCTAGCCAAACAGCGCGGGGTCTACCGGGGCCGCAAGAAGTCGCTTGCCCCCGCGCAGGTGGCTGAGCGGCGGCAGCGGGCCGCGGCCGGGGAGCAAAAGGCGACGTTGACCCGCGCACTCGGGATCAGCCGCGACACCCTTTACCAATACCTGAAGACCTGACGACTCATCTTGCCGCAGGCCGTTCACGCCTGCCGATTAAGCAGGTCCGCCGATCACACGTACTGGGCAGGCTCCATCCGCCCATGCAGCACGCGCACGATCTCGATCACCGCTGGCTCATCGCTATTGAGCGCAAAAGTAGATGACGTTTCTCTGCTGCAAGTAGCTGTAGAGCCCTCGGCGATGTCCGGCCGAGGCTTCCACAGCGAAGGGTTTCCGCAGAGCCAGTCGAAACGGCCCACCAAGGCATCGACGTAGCGATCGGCCTGCTCGATGCTCCATTGTCCGGCGGAGTAGACCCAGATCTCGGCGAGATCCGCCTCCGCCCTGGACGAAAGCCGATAGATCACTTCTTCGCGAGTCGCTCGCGCCCAGCCGACTTGATCCGTTCGGCGAGCTTAGGCAGCTCGTCAACCGCGTAATCGGTATAGGCGCCGCGCTCAAGGTCCGCGAGCCCCAGATTGATCTCCGCACGGAGATG
Source organism: Chromatiaceae bacterium (assembly GCA_041738985.1). Taxonomy (GTDB): domain Bacteria; phylum Pseudomonadota; class Gammaproteobacteria; order Chromatiales; family Chromatiaceae; genus Thiodictyon. Next base: position 3,310 of record JBGSOR010000002.1, read on the forward strand.
CTGGAGCTTGATGTCGTTCAGCTCGTCGTATTCCTCCTTGGACATAACGACAGCGACGGCTCGTGGCGCTCGATGACCACGGGCTCGCGCCGGGCCGTGTCCAGCAGTTGGCCGAAGCCTTGGCGTCGTGGGCAGAAACGCTCTGTATTAGGATTCCCGAGAGCTTGGTTCGATTTGGCCAAATTAGGCCAAACTCCACCGGACCGCAAGCGGCAAGGGCCCGTGTCTCGGGACGCAACTCAGCGCTCCCGACCGAGCGCGGTGAGACCCTTAAAGAGAAACAAAGGGGCCAAAGTTAATTACTACCATCCGCCTGCCACCACGCCCACTCCGCACTCGCCCCATCAGTGGCGGTAGGTCATAACCGGGGCAACACAAATCCCATTTGGCCGAAGTGCTGCTGATCGTTCACGTTGACCACCGCAAGGATGTAGCCGGTATCAATGAAGACGGACTCAGTCATTCCGTCCGCCAGTGATGTAGGCGTCATGGTTGCTCGAGAGGTCCGTCGGTCCCTGGATGCGTACCCTTCGCAGGCGCGCAAAAAGGGTCTCGTTGCCGTCGGTGTCCTGGGCCTCCGCATCCACAAGGACGACACGCAGGGTCTTGCCGTCCAGTCGGTGCCGATGCTCGGGCGGGATGTTCAGAACGCCGTCGTGGGCAACAGTCTGAAATTCGATTGCGTTCATGCTAATGGTCATCCTCGTTCGCGGCTCGGGCTCGTGGCGCCCGGCGGGCCGGTGCCGGTTGGGCCTGGGTCATGTGGATCTCGGGAGCTTCGCTTTCGAGGGCGCCCGATCCTTCTCCAGGGCCAGACCCTGTCCGGTATTCTTATCCGCGTCCCGAGACGCCTGCTGGATCTCCTTGGGGTCCTCCTTTATGGCAGGCTGTACCAGGCCCCCCGGCCCTCACCATGCAGCACCAGGAACCCCCGCTCTCTCAAGGTCTTGAAGTACAGCTTCAGCGTGTTGCGGCTGGCTCCGGTGATGGTGACGGCATCGGCAATGGTGATGCGGCCGTGCTCGCGGGCGTGGTCCAGGATCCGGATCGACAAGTCCGGCAGCTTGGCGAGCAGCAGCCGCTCGCGCTCGACCTTCTCGCGCAGCCGTCGCATCTGGCCTTGCAGGGCCTTCAAGAAGTAGGTCAGCCAAGGCGTCCAGTCGGACGCCTCGGTGCGGATGGTCCCCTGGGTCCGGCGCAGTGCCAGGTAGTAGCCTTCCTTGCTCTGCTCGATGACGCTCTCCAGCGAGCTGTAGGGGACGTAGGCATAGCCGGCGCGCAGCAGGAGCAGCGTGGTCAGCACCCGGCTCAGGCGCCCGTTTCCGTCCTGGAACGGATGGATCTCCAGGAAGACCACGACGAAGATGCCGATGACGATCAAGGGATGCGGCGCGCCTGCTGGGAGTGGCCGACCCAATCCACCAGCTCGACCATCAGCCGCGGGGTCTCGAAGGGGCTCGCGGTCTCGAAGACGACGCCCACCTGGTTCCCGTCGGCATCGAAGGCCGCGACGCTGTTGGAGGCCGTCATGTACTCGCCGCGGTGGTGCTCGTCATTGTCGCTGTAGCGCAACAAGTTGCGGTGGAGCTGCTTGATGTGATTCTCGGTGACCCTCGGCCCAGGAGGGGAAGACGGTTTCCATGACCTCCGCGTCGCCCGCCACCTCCTACTCGTCGCGCGAGCGAAGGACTTGATCTCCAGGTTCGAGAGCAGCCGCTCGACCTCGCGGTCGGACAGCCGACTTCCCTCGATGCGGGTCGAGGACCCGATGCTCTCGATGGTGGCCACCTTGCGCAAGGCCGACAGGCGTTCCGGCTGCCAGTTTGCGACCGCGCGAGCGATCGGCAATTGATTGTCTTGCGCGATTTCTAGAAGATCGGGACTCCAAGTCCGGTTGGGGTCGGCAAGCGGCTCTGGGCGGGCTCGACTCCCACGCCCCTCCGCCATTGCCAACGACCCAACCATCGCGGGAGCCAGACCATGACCCTGCCCCAAGACCAGGCGCCCGATAGCAGCGATAGCAGCTCCATCCGTCTGACCCAGCTCTCCCACGGCGGCGGCTGCGGCTGCAAGATCGCGCCCAAGGTCCTCCAGGAGGCCCTGGCGGGGATCTCCCCGGGCTTTCCCCACCCCGACCTGCTCGCGGGCAGCGCCACCGCGGACGATGCCGCTGTGCTCCGGCTCAGGGATGACCTGGCCCTGGTGGCGACCACCGATTTCTTCATGCCCATTGTGGACGATGCCTACGACTTCGGGCGCATCGCCGCCACCAACGCCATCTCGGACGTCTATGCCATGGGGGCGACCCCGGTCCTGGCGCTGGCCATCGTCGGCATGCCAATCAACGTCCTGCCCCTTTCCGTAGTGCGGCGGATCATGGAGGGCGGGGCGGCGGTCTGCCACGCGGCTGGTATCCCGCTGGCCGGCGGTCATTCCATCGACTCCCCGGAGCCCATCTACGGCCTTGCGGTCATGGGCACCGTGCACCCGGACCGGGTTAAGCCCAACAGCTCGGCCCGACCCGGGGACCGGCTGATCCTGGGAAAGCCATTGGGCGTCGGGATCCTGAGCGCGGTCCTCAAGAAGCGACTGCTGGACGCGGATGGCTATCGCGCCTTGGTGGAGACCACGACACGGCTGAACCGCCCGGGGATCGCCTTCGCGGCCATGGACGGGGTCCATGCCCTGACCGACGTGACCGGATTCGGTCTGCTTGGGCATTTGCTGGAGGTTTGCCGGGCCTCCGGGGTCTCGGCGCGGCTGCGCTTCGCCGACATCCCCGTGCTCCCTGCCGCCCTCGGTTTCGCCCAGGACGGCCACGGCCCCGGGGCCATCGAGCGCAACTGGGCCAGCTACGGTGCTGAGGTCGACCTGGACCCGGCGCTCCCGACCTGGGCTCAGCGTCTGTTGTGCGACGCGCAGACCAGCGGCGGGCTGCTGGTGGCCTGCGACCCGGACTGCGTCGAGGATGTCCTGGAGCGCTTTCGGGAGGACGGGTTCCGCGAGGCCGCGGTCATCGGAGAGTTGGCGGAGGGGCCGCCCGGGGTCAGCCTCGGCTGATCCGCATAGACGGCAGGTGCGCGCACAGCCGCCGCACCTGCGCGATGACTCGCCCGTCAGGCTTCGACCCTGCGGGGCCCCAGGAACCCGACCAGCTTCGCGGTCAGGTGCTTGGTATCCCGCGTCTCGCACTGCCAGACGACCAGCGACGACCAACCGTCGTCCGCGAGCTTCAGGATCCGATCCTGATCCCGACTTCGATTGGTCTCGATCTTCTGCTGCCAGTACTCGACCCGGGTCTTCGGCAGATGCCCGTAGCGACAGTCGTGTCCGTGCCAGAAGCACCCGTGCACGAAGATCACCTTGTGTCGGGCCGGAAAGCACAGGTCCGGCCGCCCCGGCAGCTCCGCCGCGTGGAGCCGATACCGATAGCCCAAGCGGTGCAGCAGTCGGCGGACCGTCATCTCGGGGGCCGTGTCCTTGCAGCCCACCCGGGACATGATGTAGCTGCGCCGCTCTTCGGAGACCCGGTCGATCATGGCGCCGGCAATTAGCCGCCCAAGTCTTGCTGCGCTGCGCCTGCTCGCCCCACCGCAAGGCGCTCGACCACATAGCGCCCCATGCTCCCCGCCAGCTCATGCTCGCCCAGGAAGACCTGGACCCCGAGCTCGGAGCCGAAGAGCGCGGACTCTTCCTCGCTGTGGGTGCGGACAACGACGCCGATCCGCGGGTTGAGCATGCGGGCGATCTCGATCATGCGCCGGGCGCGGGCGGCGTCGGGGGCAGCGATGGCGAGCAGGGCCGCCCGGGCCACATGGGCCTGGATCAGTACAGCGGGGTCGCACGCATCGCCGGCCACCGCGTGGACGCCGAGGGCGCGCAGGCGCTCGACCGTCTCACGGTTTTGCTCCGCCACCACGAACGAGATCCGCGCGGCGACAAGCGACTGGGCCAGTCGTTCGCCCACTCGGCCATGACCAACCAGTACCACATGATCCGTAACGGTCTGGGACTGTACGGACTCGGGAAGCTCCGCCAGGGGGTCTTCCGGGCGCTCAAGGGCCCGGGCCAGGGCGGAGCGGGAGCGGATCCAGACCTGGGCCGGCTCCACGAGCCGGAACAGCAGCGGGTTCAGGGCGATAGAGATCAGGGCACCCGCCAGGATCAGGTCCCGGCCGGCCTCCGGCAGGACCCCCAAAGCGACCCCAAGCCCGGCCAGGATGAATGAAAACTCCCCGATTTGGGCCAGGCTGGCCGACACCGTGAGCGCGGTGTTGAGGGGGTAGCGGAAGGCGATGACGATCAGGAAGGCGGCCAGTGACTTGCCGAGCATGACGATGGCGACGACGGCCAACACCTCCAGCGGCTGCTCGATCAGCACCATGGGGTCGAAGAGCATGCCCACGGAGACGAAGAAGAGCACCGAGAAGGCGTCCCGCAGGGGCAGGGACTCCTCCGCCGCCCGGTGGCTCAACGGGGACTCCCGCAGCACCATCCCGGCGAAGAAGGCCCCGAGCGCAAAGGACACCCCGAACAGCTCCGCGGCCCCGAAGGCGATCCCCACCGCCGCCGCGGCCACGCACAGGATGAAGAGCTCCCGGGAGCCGGTCGCGGCCACCTGCCACAGGAGCCAGGGAAAGAGGCGTCGGCCCACAAGCAGCATCAGGGCCACGAAGGCGGAGATCTCCGCGAGCGTGGTCAGCAAGGTGCCCAGCAGCCCCCAGCCCATCCCGGCGGCGAGGCCCTGGTCCACCCCAGGCACTGCGCCGCCCAGGGAGCCCGCGAGCGGGGGGAGAAAGACCAGGACCAGGACCATGGCCAGGTCCTCCACCACCAGCCAGCCCACCGCGATCTGGCCGTTGACGGATTGCAGCAGGCCGCGCTGCTCCAGGCCCCGCAGCAGGACCACGGTGCTCGCCACGGAGAGCGCCAGACCGAACACCAGCCCAGCCGCCAGGTCCCAACCCCAGAGCGAGGCGACCGCGACGCTTAGTGCAGTGGCCGCGCCCATCTGAACCAGGGCTCCGGGCAGGGCCATGCGCCGGACCGCGAGCAGGTCCTCAAGCGAGAAATGCAGCCCCACGCCGAACATCAGGAGCATGACGCCGATCTCCGCCAGCTCCCCGGACAGCGTCTGGTCCGCCACAAACCCGGGGGTGGCGGGACCGATGAGCACACCGGCCAGGAGATAGCCGACCAGGGCCGGCAGGCGCAGCCGCTCCGCGAGCAGCCCGAAGACCAGGGCGAGCCCCAGGCTGACCGCAATGGTGGTAATCAGCGTGATGTCGTGTGGCATGCCGGTGACCGCTCGCGTCGCGTCTTAGGTCGGCGCGAGACAAGGACCAAGCCGCCCAAATGGGAATCGAGGCCCTCACTCGAAAGAAGCAAATCGGCTGTCCCGGGCGAGGGCGTCTTGCGCCCTCGCCCGGGAGGGCCGATCAGGGCTTGGGCTCGGACCTGTCCTGGCTGGTATTATCCGCGGGCGTCTCCGTGTCTTTCGACAGGGAGCGCCGCAGATCGCGGACGGCGGCGCCCAGATCGGAGGCGATGCCGGGCAGCTTCTTAGAGCCGAAGAGGAGCAGGAGGACTACCAGGATGAGCAGGATCTCCCAGAAACTCACGCCGGAAACACCCATGGGATTGTCTCGATCGGAAGGCTTCGCGCAGACGGGGCGCGACACCCGAGCCCCCGATCCTAGCAGAGCCATCCGCTCGGGGGGTAGGGCGTGGCACAGCCGGTGCGTCGGACCGCGCCGCTGACCTCCGTCAGGCGCCTTCCCCCAACTCATTCCCCGCGACGGAGTCGTCCCATGAACGGATTGCTGCGTACCAAGGCGATCAACGCCGACCACCACCTCGCCGACACCGGCCTGCGCCGCGTATTGGGACCGCTAGACCTCACGTTACTCGGCATCGGAGCCGTCATCGGCGCGGGTATTTTCGTCCTCACCGGCGTGGCCGCCGCCACCAAGGCGGGGCCGGCCATCGTGCTTTCCTATGTCGTCGCCGGATTCGCCTGCGCCTTTGCCGCCATGGCTTATGCCGAGCTGGCCGCCTCCATCGGTGGCTGCGGCAGCGCCTACGGTTACAGCTACGCAGGCATGGGCGAATTGGTCGCGTGGATCATCGGCTGGGACTTGATCCTGGAGTATTCGGTCGCGGTATCGGCGGTCGCCATCGGCTGGGCGGGCTATGCGAATGCCGCGCTCAAGGCGGTCGGCCTGGGCCTGCCTACGGAGTTGCTCAGGGGGCCGACGGAGGGGGGGCTTATCAACCTCCCCGCCTTTGTCATCGTATTGGTCCTCGGCCTGTTGCTGACCCTGGGGGTGCGCGAGAGCTCTCGGGTCAACGCGGTCATGGTCTTCATCAAGCTGTTGGCGATTGCGGTGTTCGTCGCCATCGCCTCCGGCCATGTGGAACCGGCCAACTGGACGCCCTTCTTGCCCTTCGGCTGGGGCGGTGTCCTGGGCGGAGCGGCGCTGGTGGTCTTCGCCTATCTGGGATTCGACGCGGTCTCGACGGCGGCCGAGGAGGCCCGCAATCCGCAGCGCGACCTTCCGATCGGCATTCTGGCCTCGCTCGCGGTCTGCACCCTACTCTACATCCTGGTCGCCGGACTGCTCACGGGCGTGGCCCACTATTCGACGCTCAACGTCTCCGACCCCGTGGCGGAGGTCATACTGCGGCTGGGTTACCCCTGGGGAGCCGGACTGGTGGCAGCCGGGGCCATCGCCGGACTGACCACGGTCATGCTCGCCATGTACTACGGTCTGACCCGGGTCTTCCTCGCCATCGCCCGCGACGGACTGCTGCCGCCGCTTTTCGCCCGGGTCAGCCGCCGCACCCAGACGCCGATGCCGGTGATACTCGCAAGCGGAGTCGCGATGGCTTGCATCGCGGGTTTCACCCCCATCGACACCGTCGCGAAGCTCGTGAATCTCGGCACCCTGGCGGCCTTTTTCCTGGTCTCGGTGGGCGTCCTGGTTCTGCGGCGCACACATCCCGACCTGCCGCGGCCCTTCCGGACACCCTTCACACCCCTGTTCCCGATCCTGGGCGCCTTCTGCTGTCTCGTACTGGCGGTCAGCCTGCCCTGGCAGACCTGGTTTGCCTTCGGCATCTGGCTCGCCATTGGGCTGGTCATCTATTTCACCTATTCGCGCCGACACAGCGCCCTGGCCGCGAATCCCTGAAGGGTCGAAACCCATGCTGCACGAGCTTATCGACTGGATACTGGCGACCGTGAACGGTTGGGGCTACGCGGGGATCTTCATCCTGATGGCCCTGGAATCCACCGTGCTCCCGATCCCGAGCGAGCTGGTGGTCATTCCGGCCGGCTACCTGGCTTATCAGGGGAAGATGAGCATGGTGCTGATCTTCCTGGCCTCCACCCTCGGGAGCCTGACGGGTGCCTTTATCAACTACGCCTTTGCGCTTTGGGTGGGTCGCCCCTTCCTGGAGCGTTATGGGCGCTGGTTCTTCGTGCGGCCTGAGCTGCTGCACAGGACCGACGACTTCTTTAACCGCCACGGGGCCATCTCCACCTTCACTGGACGCCTGATCCCGGGCATCCGTCACCTGATCTCGCTCCCCGCCGGGCTCACCCGCATGAACCCGATGACCTTTAGCCTCTACACCTGCCTGGGTGCTGGGATCTGGTCCGCGGTGCTGATCGCGCTGGGGTACTTCATCGGCGGCAACGAGACACTGATTCAGGAAAACCTGCCGCTGGTAACCGGGGCCATCGTCGCCTTGGTGGTCCTGATCCTGGCGGGTTATGTCCTCTGGCAGAGGCGCCGGGCGGTCTCGGAGGGACTGGAGCGGTCTTGAGCGCGGCTGGCGTCCCCGATCACCTGATCGGTGCGGGGATTACTTCACCAGGGTGATGGGCACATGGGACAGGTTGACGACTTCGGCCGCCACCGATCCCATCAGAATCTTCGACAAACCGCCGCGCCCATGGGTGCCCATCACGATCAAGTCGCACGCCTTGTCGTCCGCATAGCGGGCGATGATCTCAGCGATGGGACCGATCTCCACATGGGCCTGATAGGCCACACCGGCGGCATCGAGCAGGCCACGGGCCTGGCGGAGCGACTCTTCGCCTTCGTGCCGCTCGATCTCGGCGATCTCCTCCTCGACGAGAAACCTCCGCACCTCCCAGGCGTCCACCGGAGGGCGCACATGGATCACATGGATCTCCGGTGCCTCGGGGAGCCGGGCTAGCCGGATGGCATGCTCGACCGCCCGACGGGAGCACTCGGAGCCGTCTACCGGTATCAAGATTCTCATAGGTTCTTATGACTCGTGGCCCTTTGCGCAGATCTGCGGTGCGATCGATCCGGTGGATTGGCAGGACAGGGCTGCCTGGCCCGGAGCGGCGTCGCCTTCGGTGTGCGTCGTCGGGACGCCGTGGGGATGCCAGCCCAGCGTCAGCAATAAGACTGTAATCCCGACGACATAGGCCACAGCGACGTGCCACCCGTTCTTAACCCAGGCCCCCACCGATTTTGCCTGGGGATAGAGATTGGAGATCGCCACGCCAGCGGAGCTCCCGAACCAGATCATGGACCCGCCGAAGCCCACGGCGTAGGCAAGCACGCCCCAGTCGAACCCGCCCTGCTTGAGTGCCAGGGCAGTCAAGGGGATATTGTCGAAGACGGCAGAGACGAAGCCGAGGGACATCGCCGAATACCAGGATGCCTCCGGTAGGCGCTCCACCGGCATCATGGAGGCGCACAGCACTAGGGACAAGAGGAAGAGACTCCCCTTCAAAGTTTCCGGCAGGAGGCCCCACTCGGGCCGGCGAATCCACTTTGTGGCCAGGATCGCCAACCACACCGCCACACCCAGGAAGGGAAAGCTGTCGGCCAGTGACTTGAAATGCATATTGACCAGCACGTTCACAGTCACCGCGGCCGTCAGGATCGTCGCCACGATGCCCAAACGCGCCCAGTCCACCCGGGTACCAGCGGGTACATGTCGAGCCACCGGCTGCATGCGATGCTGCTGGATTGCAGCGGGGATGCCGAAGGCCACCAGTGCCACGCCGGCCGCCACATAGGCATGGAGCACGTCGAGCGGCGCCACGCCGGAGATCCACATCATGGTGGTAGTCGTATCGCCCACCACGCTGCCGGAACCGCCAGCGTTGGATGCCGCGACGATGGCGGCGAGGTAGCCGATGTGCACGCGGCGTTTGAAGACCCCAGCGGCGACGGTCCCGCCGATGAGCGCCGCTGCGATGTTATCCAAGAAGGCCGACAGCACGAAGATCATCGCCAGCAGCACGAAGCCACCCAGCCAGCCGCCAGGCAGGAAGCGCGGGAGGACTTGGGGGATGTGGCTGTCTTCGAAGTGGCGGGCCAAGAGCGCGAAGCCAAGCAGCAAACCGAGCAGGTTCACGAGCATCACCCACTCGTGGCCCAGGTGGCTCGCCAGCCCCGCGAGCCCAGGGCCCTCGGCGAACCCGGTGAAGAAGAGCTTGAAGGTCGCGATCGCCGCGAGCCCGCCGAGGGCCACCTGCAGGGTATGGCCATGAAACAACGCCACGCCCAGCAGGGTGAGCGCAAACAGAATGAACTCCACCGGTATGCAGACCTGGATATCGGCCTCGCGATAGCCCCCCTCCGCTGCGAGCAGGAGGCCCGGAAGGGCTAGCATCGTGATCGCGGGAAGGACCCGAGCGGCCGCAGAGAGGGACCGCGACCGAGGTAGGTTTGAAGCTTCGGGCGAGCGACTAGAAGGGTCCACAGCACCGCCGGTGAGGCAATTCAGGGTGGCACATCATATTCGCCTTGGCGGCGCATGGGAAACCGGCGACGAATCAGCGCGGCTCAGGGCAGGCTCGGGCAGGGATAGAGTCGGACGAGTGCCTCCAGCACTGCGCGCTTGGCCGGGGCCTTGGGGTCCGCGCGCCCACGCAGCTCGGCGAGCACCTTGCGAACCGTCAGCTCGATGCCCTCATCCTCGGGGACGCACCATGGATCGGCCCCGGTCTCGCCAAGTTTGCATGCGCAGGGGGCCGCATACCACTCGCACATGGCGGCGTCGACTCCGCGGTGGCCCTGGGCGGCCGCCCGGTCGCAAACCTGGAGTAGTGCGGCAACGGTGGGACCGATCTCCTCCAGTGGCTCCGCGGCCCAGAGCGGTAGGCTCAGAGAAGGGAGGAATAGGACCGCGAGGGTCAGGGGATGGTAGCTCGGGTGCATGGAAGACCGGACGCTTGGGGTAACGGTCGCTAGGCCCGGACGGGATCCGCTGCCGGGCGGCCACGCACCGTCCGGCTGCTCAGGACAGCGCCCGTCCTTGCGCGAAGTACCGGCTGAGGAAGGTGTCGAAATCCACGTCGTCGGCCGCCTCGATCTCGGCCTGGCGGCGAATGGATCCAGCGGCCAAGCCCGCGAGCTCGGACTCGCGCTCGGGGCCTAGGGGGCGAGCGGTCAAGGTCGCCCGGTGGGCGAGGGAGACGCGTTGGGTAAAGTCGAAAAACCCCTCTCCGTTTGCGCGCATCTCCGCGAGCATCCGCGCGGAGGGGGTGAGGTCCGGGTCCTGGACCTTGGCGTGCTGGCGGGCGAGGCTGCAGCCGCGAGGTCCGTCGGGGCTTCCGTCCAGGAGCTCGGCGACCGGCTCCATCGCATCCAGGATCTCGCCCGCCCAGCGGGTCAGTGGCACGGGGGCCCCATCTCGATCCAGGGCGAGCCCGGGCTCCCGCCCCCGGTGGGCGGCGAGCACCTGGTTACGGTCGATGGCGTGCCGCTCGGACACCCCGATGCGGGGACTCGCGCAGAGCAGGCAATAGAGCATCAGGGTCTCCAGGAAGCGCAGCTGCTCCTCCCCCACCCCGATGGGCTCGTAGGCATTCACATCCAGAGAGCGCAGCTCGACATAGGCGATACCACGGCGCCTTAGCGCCAGCGTCGGCTTCTCCAGCCACTCCAGGGGCTGCTTGGGACGCACAGTGCTGTAGTACTCGTTCTCGATCTGAAGCACGTTGGCATTGAGCTGCTCATAGCGGTCGCCCACCTTGACCCCGATCTGCTCGTAGACGGGGCAGGGGGTCTCGATGGCCCAGGTCAACGTGCGCAGATAGGCATCCAGACTGTCGTAGCTGGCCTTCATGCCCGTCCCTGCTTCCTTCTGGTTCTGGTAACCGATGTCCCCCATACGCAGCGACGTGGCATAGGGATAGTGCAGGGTGTGGGCGTCGAAAAGGAGCAGATCCGTCTCCCGGCCCTGGACGAAGCTCGCGCAGACGGCGGGAGAGGCACCGAAGAGATAAGGCACCAGCCAGCCAACCCGCTGGAGGTTGCGGATCATCGCCATGTAGGATTCGGAGCGAAACGCGACGGGGTCCCCGCTGTCACCCTCCAGGTCCCGATACAGGTCCCAGAACCCGTCACCCAGCGAAAAGTTGAAATGCACCCCGGCGATCGCCTGCATGGTGCGCCCATAGCGGTTGCCCAGGCCCCGGCGGTAGACGGTCTTCATGGTGGCCGCATTGGAGCTGCCGTAGCGGGCCAAGGGTATGCTCCGCGCCCCTTCCAGGATGCAGGGCATGCTGGTGGCCCACAGGATCTCGTCGCCGAGGTGGCGATAGACCTGGACATGGAGATCGGCCAGAAAGTCCAGCACCGACAGGGATTCCCCCAAGGCTGGGGTGATCAGCTCGATCAGTGCCTCGGAGAAGTCGGTGGTGATGTACGGATGGGTCAGCGGGGAGCCGAGCCCCCGCGGGTGGGTGCTGGCTGCGACACGTCCGGCGGGCGAGACCCGAAGAGACTCCTTTTCCAGGCCGATGCGGTTACCGGCCAGGGCCGGCCGCGACTTGCGGGCGACGAGCCCTGCAAGTCGCCGCTCAAGCGGGTCTTGGCTCGGATTCACGAATCGGTCCTTGGTCCCTCAGTTTCGCATCGCCGCCCGGGGCCGATTCGCGTCCGCCGCCATAACGATGTTATCCGCCAGTATCCGGGCCGCCTCTTCCACCTGAATGCGCGCGATCGCGTCCCGCTGGACATCCAGGGCGTCCTCGTCCACCTGGTCCGCCTCCTCGTCGACCGGCTCGAGGCCCTGGGCACGCAGGAAGCGGTCCTGCTCGTCCTTGAACAGTCGGCGACGCTGCTGGTCTTCGGCGCGCCGGTCGCTCTCGCGCAGCGATATTCGCGTCTGGGACTCGATCTGCTGCAGCACCTGATTGCGCTTGCCCAGCATCTGGAATCCCGGGTCGCGGGCGATCCGATCGACGGACCGTCGGGTCAGGGTCGACGCGTCCGAAACCGGGGCGCGCCGGTAGTCGGCCGCATCGATGCGCGCCCAGGGCAGGGCGTTCTTGAGGGCACGCTCGCCGTGCTCGCCCGAGTCGTCCAGGCCCGGGAACCGCACGTCCGGCTCCACCCCCTTCAACTGGGTGCTTCCGCCGCTGATCCGGTAGAACTCGGCCATCGTGAGCCGCAGCCTGCCCAGATCCGTATCGTCGCCGGGGACATAGCGATTCAGGTCCACCAGGGTCTGGACCGTGCCCTTGCCGAAGGTGGGCTCCCCGATCACCAGGCCGCGGCCGTAGTCCTGAATGGCGCCGGCGAAGATCTCGGAGGCCGAGGCGCTATCGCGATCGACCAGCACCGCGAGCGGCCCCGTGTAGGCCAGACCCGGCTCGGGATCCCGCTCGATCTCCACCTTGCCGAGGGAGTCTTTCACCTGGACCACGGGTCCGGTGTCGATGAAGAGTCCGGTGAGCGAGGTGGCCTCCGCCAGGGATCCGCCTCCGTTGCCGCGCAGATCGATCACGATGCCGTCAACCCCCCGCTTGACCAGCTTGGCGAGCAGCCGCCTCACGTCTCTGGTCGTGCTGCGGAAATTCCGATCGCCGTTGCTCTCGGCCTCGAAGTCCCGGTAAAAGGCAGGCAGCTCGATGACGCCGATCTTGATCCCCAGGGCGTTGGGTAGCTTGTCGATCACATAGTCCTTGGCCGCCTGGTCCTCGAGCTTGATCTCGTTCCGAACCAGGGCGACCTCCCGGGTGCGGCCGTTGCTACCGGCGGATTGAGGCAGGAGCTGGAGCCGCACGACGGACCCTTTGGGGCCGCGGATCTTGTCCACGACGTCCTGCAGTCGCCAGCCGACCACGTCCTCGATCTTGCCGCCGAGCCCTTGGGCGACGCCTAGGATGCGGTCCCCGGAGTAGACCTGGCCGGACTCCCGGGCGGGTCCACCCGGGATGGTGCGCTGGATCACGGTGTAGTCGTTGTCGGAGCGCAGCACGGCGCCGATCCCCTCCAGGGAGAGCTTCATGCTGATGTCGAAGTTCTCGGAGCTGCTGGGCGACATATAGCTGGTATGCGGCTCCAGGGTCTCCGTATAGGCGTTCATGAACGACTGGAAGACATCGTCTGCGGTGAACTGCTGGATGCGTCGCGCCAGCCCATCGTAGCGCTGCCGCAACCGCTCGCGGATGTCGGCGTCGGACTTACCGGCGATGCGCAGGCTCAGGAAGTCGTTCTTGACCCGCTTGCGCCAGATCTCGTTCATCTCGGCCTCGTCCTTGGGCCAGGCGGCCTTGGAGCGATCGAACTCGTAGTCCTCGTTGCCGGTGAAGTCGAAGCTCTGGTCGAGCAGCGAGAGCGCATAGGCGACCCGCGCGTCCACCCGCAGGCGGTAGACCTTAAAGACGTCGTAGGCGGTCCCAAGCTCGCCGCGGCGGAGGTTGTCGTCCAACCGCCGGGCACCGTTGTCGAAGCGCTTGATGTCGCTTTCGAGGAAGAAGGAGCGGTTGGGGTCCAGGGCCTCCAGGTAATTCTCCAGCACCGAGCGCGCGAAGGCGTCGTCCAACGACATCTTGCGATAGTGGTGCCGCTCCAGGACCTTGTTGATGACGATCGCGGTCTTGGCCTGACCCTGGCTCGGGTTGAGCTCGGAGAGCGGAACGGGCCGCGGGGTAGCAGTCGCGGCACCGACCAGCAAGGCCAGGGCGACGGCAGTCAGGGACAAAAGTAGACGCGATCTCATGGCTAGTGCTCGACTGGTGCGGTGCTTCTCTTAACGTTTCAATGGCGAACGGTTCTTCGACTCGGCAGCCCTGCGGCCGGCTGCCACTGCGGGGGCTCGGGGGTGCGGTGAGCGGACGGCCGCCCGAATCCGTTCGCGTCCATCCGGTGGGGTTCCCTGCCGACATGCCCGGAGACTAGGGGCTTGCTCTCCAAGTTTCAAATACTTAAGCACGAACGGACTGAGGGCCTTGTCGGGAGGCTCCGGTCGTCGGGGCAATCGCCCGGTCCGGCATCGGAGAAGATCCTAAGTTAGCGGGCCGGGGCTCCGATGGCCCGGGACATTCCTTATCTTCCGTACGATCAGGACCCTACAAGGTCGCGATTTCCACGTCAATCGCTCGAGCCGGACTTGCGATAGACCTTGCGTCGATAGAGATCGGTACGCCGACTGACCACACGGTCGACGAACAGCAGCCCGTCTAGGTGATCCAGCTCGTGCTGCACCGCGCGGGCTTCGAACCCCTCCATCTCGTATTCACGGGGCGCCCCGGTCGGGTCCTGGGCCTTCAGACGCAGGCGGGTGGCGCGGATCACGTTGCCTGTGTAGTCCGGTACCGAGAGACAGCCCTCGCGCCCCATCTCGAATCCCTCCCAATGGAAGATCTCCGGGTTGACCAGCACCAGGTGCCCGTGGCTCGCGGTCTTCGGCCGACCCGAAACATCCACAATGACAATGCGCTGGTGCCGGCCCACCTGGGGTGCGGCGATCCCCACTGCGGCCGGACCCGCAAGCCGGGTCTCTTCCAGATCGGCGACGAATTCGGTCAGCTCCCGGTCGAATCGCTCCACCGGTTCGGATGGGATCTTGAGGCGCTCGTCCGGCAGGGTGAGGATGTCGCGGATCGCCATGGGCTTAGCCGATCAGGACATCCACTGGGGCCACATCGACGGCGATGGCGCGCTCGCCGAGTGGGGCAAGCGCCCGCTCCAGATCCTCCAGCGCGCGCTCGCAATAGCCCTGAATATTCATGATATAGACGGGGCGGGACTCGTCTCCGGCCACATCGGATTCCAGCTCCAGGATGTTGAACCCCTGCTCGGCCAGGACCTCGGTTACGTCCGCGACGATCCCCGGTCGGTCCGCCCCGGAAACCCGCACCTGGAAGTTCGGTATCAGGTGCCGGTGCAGCCCCCCCTCGAGCGGGTCCAGGTGCACCCGAAGCCCCAGCTCCGTCGCGACCGGGGCCAACGCGGACTCGAGCCCCTCGCAGGGCTGCGACCCCTTCACCATCAGCAGAATGGTGAAGCTGCCCCCGAGGCGCAGCATGGAAGCCTCGCCCAGGGTGCAGCCGGCCAAATACAAGGCGCGAGTCACCCGCGCCACGATCCCGGGGCGGTCCTGACCCACCAGCGTCAGCATGCTCCAGTCGGACATTCTGAATTCTCCGTTCGGTTTGCAACCGGCATGGCATGAGTAGGTGGCGGCGCCGGACCCGCAATCCCAGGGATTCGCCGCTCGCTGCTCAGGCGATCCAGATCAGAGTCGCCATGCGCCCCGTCGTCCCGTCGCGGCGAAACGAGAAGAAGCGGCGGCGGTCGGCAAAGGTGCACAGGTCTCCGCCGTAGACGCGGGTGGTCCCGAGGGCGGCCAGTCGGGCGCGGGCCAGGGCGTAGATATCTGCCAACCATTTGTCGCCGGGGCGGTGGCGAAAGGCCGAATCGACCCCGGGGTCCGCGGCGAGCAAGGCGGCGCGAACCTCGGGCCCCACCTCGAAGGCATCCGGACCGATGGCGGGACCGAGCCAGACCAGAAGCCTTGCCGGCTCCTCGGTCAGACGCGCAACGGCGCCCTCGATCAC
>JBGSOR010000090.1:0-1804 GCA_041738985.1 Chromatiaceae bacterium
ATCCTGACCAACCGCCACGTGGTCAGGGGGGCAGACCGCATCCGCGCGGTCCTTGCCGACGGGCGCAGCCTCGAGGCCTCGGTGCTGGGGCTCGACCCGGAGACCGACCTCGCGGTGCTGAAGGCGCACGCCGTGGGGCTCCCCAGCGCCCCCATTGGCGACCCCAGGGCACTGCGGGTTGGGGACCTGGCGCTCGCCATCGGCAACCCGTATGGAATAGGCCAGACGGTGACCCAGGGGATCGTGAGCGCGACCGGGCGTGCGGAGCTGGGCCTAACGCCTATCGAGAGCTATATCCAGACGGATGCTGCCATCAACCCGGGCAACTCGGGCGGTGCCCTAGTCAATGCCCGAGGGGAGCTGGTGGGTATCAATACCGCCAGCTATTCCGAGTCGGGGACCTCCGGGGGGCTCGGATTCGCCATCCCGTCGGACCTGGCGCTCAAGGTCGCCCGCGCCATCGTCGACCGAGGCCAGGTGGAGCGGGGTTGGATCGGCGTCAGCGGACGCAATGTGACGCCCGGCATCAAGGAGAGCTTTGGGCTCCGTGCTCCCGGGGGAGTGCTGGTGTCCTCTACCCTCCCCGAGAGTCCGGCGGAGCGGGCGGGGCTTCGGCCGGGGGACGTGGTTTCCCAGGTGGCGGGTCGGGAGGTCGGCAGTCTCCAGGAGCTGTTGGACGCCATCGCCGGTGCCGGACCCAACCAGCCCCTCTCGCTGGAGGTCTGGCGAGGCAGCGAGCGGCTGGAGGTCAGCGCTGTGACCAAGGCACGGCCGGCGAGCGCGGATTAAGACCGGTCCTGGGCGACTGCGCCCCGCTGCGAGCGGCGCGCGCGAAGAGTAGAGTCGACCGCAAAGCCGCGCCCCTGGCGTTTCCGGCCCGATGGGTGGCAAGATCGCGCGGTCCAGGCCGGCTGCAAGGTTTCAGCCACGGGTTGTTCCGGACCGGGACCGTTCCGTAGGGCCGCCGTGCGTGGCCCGCGGCAGGCGCTCACCACCGCCCAGGGGAAGAACGACACAATGAATATCCTCAAGAACATCCTGGCCCTCATTGGCCTTGCGACCTTGGTGGCCTTGGGGGCTGCCTATGCGGGGTTTGGCACGCGGCTCGCCGACTTCGATCCGGATTTCGCACGCGTCTACGGGGAGATGGGTAGCCGGCTCCTGGAGACCGGTGACCCGGGCGTGGCCATGATGTGGTCGGTGCCGGTCAAGGAGGGGCTGACCCCGGAGGAGGTGATCGATTCCATGAAGAGCCTGGCGACGGAGCGTAACTTCCTGTTCGTGGGCGAGTCCCCCTTCTACAAGCAGGTGGAGGCGATCACTGGGGAGAAATACCGCTACGTGAACTTCCTGTCCTTCTGCGATGCGCAGGTTGGCAAGGCGATGCTGGAGTATCGGGATCAGTACAGCGGGTTCATGCCTTGCCGCATCGCCCTGGTGGAGGACAAGGACGGCAAGCTCTGGCTGCACAGCATGAACCTGGACATGATGATCTTCGGGGGTACCAAGCTGCCGCCGGACCTCAAGGAATCGGCCCTGCAGGTGCGCGACACCGTTCGGGAGATCATGGACGGCGCCGCGGCCGGGGAGATCTAGCGCACGGGATCGGCCGGCGGTCTCCGGGCGCGTCGCGTCCAAATACCGCGGGCCGGTCCGGACGCGACTTAGGCGATTGCCGGAAAATCATGTACCGGATCGCGAAGGATTTTCGTCTGCCTTCAAGGAGCGCCGCCAGGAGCATAGCTGGGCTATGTGACTGTCGGTGCGACGCCGAAGGCGGGCGAAAAGACGAGCGAGGTGGTAC
>JBGSOR010000091.1:0-2925 GCA_041738985.1 Chromatiaceae bacterium
GGCGCCGTCGGCGCAAGACCGCAACGGCCGAGTCCGAGTCCGAGTCCGCGCGGGTCGAGCTGGCGGAGGCCGAGGAGTCCTGATCGAGGTTCGCGGCCCCGGCGGCGGTCCGAGGGTCTCAGTCCCCGCTCAGGCCTGGCAGCAGCTCGCCGAAGTGTGCGATCTCGGTGAATCCGTCCGCCGACCGTCGCGGTGCCCGAGAGTCTGGCTCCACGACGGCGATCAGGTAAGGAAACCCGTACGCTCGCGCGGCATGCAGGACACGCAGGCTGTCGTCCACGAACAAGGTGCGCTGCGGGTCGAAAGGAAGGACATCCTGGACCCGGTCCCAGAACTCCGGGTGCTCCTTGGCCACCCCCAGGTCATGCGCGCTCAGGGTACGCTCGAAATGATGCGCGAGTCGGGTACGTTCCATCTTGAGGGCCAGGGCCTTCTGGTGGGCGTTTGTGACCAGGATGCGGCGCTTGCCGCGCCGGGCCAGGGCCTCCAGGAAGACCACGACATGGGGGTGGACGGCGATCAAGTGATCGACCTCTGCCTTGAGCAGGGCGATGTCCAGCTGAAGCTCCCGGCTCCAGTGATCCACGCAATACCAGGCGAGGGTCCCCTCGATATCGCGATAGCGGGGGAGGAGCTCGGCCTTGGCCGCCTCCAGGCTCAGGCCTCGGGCTTCGGCGTAGCGTTGAGGGACATGTTCCAGCCAGAAATGGTTGTCGAAGTGCAGGTCCAGCAGGGTTCCGTCCATGTCCAAGAACACGGCGTCGATCCCGTTCCAATCGATCATATCGTTAACCCAGTATGCGTGCCCGTCCGACCCCTGCAGCAAGCCGGCACTGAGCCGACCGGGCGAGCCCCGCGAGCGATTCAAGTTGTGGAAAAGAGGTATACCAGTCCATGCCCGCGAAACCCCGTATCCTCGATCGGCGATTGGTCGCCGAGAGCCGTCTGTTCCGGGTGGAGCAGGTAGACCTGGAGTTTACCAACGGCAGCCGCCGCACCTTCGAGAGGATCCCGGCCGGTGCGGACTCCGTCCTGATCGCCGCGCTGCCGGACCCCGGCGGCGTGCTCCTGATCCGCGAATATGGGGCTGGCAGCGAGCGCTACGAGCTTGGGTTGCCTAAAGGAATTGTGGAGCCGGGCGAGGACCCGCTCGAGGCGGCCAATCGGGAGATCCAGGAGGAGATAGGCTTCGGTGCCCGCCGGCTCGACGCGATCGGCCGGGTCTCGCTGGTTCCGGGGTACATCGGGCACCGCAGCCTGATCGTGCTGGCACGGGACCTGTACCCCAGCCGCCTGCCCGGGGACGAGCCGGAGCCCATCGAGGTGATTCCCTGGCGTTTTGCCGACCTGGACGACCTGCTGGACCGAGAGGACTTCGACGAGGCGCGCTCCATCGCCGCTTTGTTCCTGGTCCAGCGTTTTCTGGCCCGGGAGGACCGTCGGACCTGAGCCGGCGACCGCCGCACTGTGACCGATGAGAGAATATGCCGCGAATGAGCGCGTAGCGACGCGCAGGGAGGCAGCTTTGGGTCTTCTTCAGTCCGATCGGGGGTCTCGTATGACGGTCTCGGCAGTCCGGCTATCCCTCCCCCTGTGCCTGGGGTTGGCCATCGGCATTTGGGCCAGCGCGGCGGCGGTCGCGGCAGGCGGGCCGGATGCGGATCTGGAGTCGTCCGATATCTATGGGTTCGACGACCGGCCCCTGGCAGAGCCCCTAGAGCACCCCGCCTGGTTTAAGGAAAGCTTCCTGGACCTGGGGGCGGATCTCAAGGAGGCGATAGCCGCGGGCAAGCGTGGGCTCATCGTCTATTTCGGCCAGCGGCGCTGCGCCTACTGCCACAAGCTGCTCCGGGTCAACTTCGGACTCCCCGATATCGTCGGCTACACCCGCAGCCACTTCGATGTGGTCGCGATCGATGTCTGGGGCGTCGACGAGGTGACGGACATCGCAGGTCGGCGGCTCACGGAGCGGGAGCTCGCGGAGCGCGAGGAGACCCATTTCACCCCCTCGGTCCTGTTCTACGATGCGGAAGGCCGTCTGGCGCTGCGACTGCGGGGCTACTACCCGCCCTACCAGTTCCGTGCCGCCCTGGAGTACGTAGCGGACGGGCACTATCGGCGGGAGTCCTTCCGCGACTACCTCGCCCGGGGCGACAACCGCATGGTCTTCGACGCGGGTGACCTCAACGAGGAATCCTTTTTCGCCCCTCCGCCCTATGACCTGGACCGGCGCATCCCGGGCGAGCGCCCGCTGGCAGTATTCTTCGAGCAGGGGGACTGTCATGCCTGCGACGTCCTGCACGGCCAGACGCTGAGGGACTCCGATCTGGCCCGGCAGCTCGGGGGGCTTGACAGCGTCCAGCTCGATACCTGGTCCGACACCCCTGTGGTGACCCCGGAGGGTGACCGAACGACCGCTCGTGACTGGGCCGCCCGGCTTGGGCTCTTCTACGCCCCGTCCATTCTCTTCTTCGACGCGCTCGGGAAAGAGATCCTCCGCGTGGACTCGGTGGTTGGTTTCTACCGGCTGCGCAACGTCCTGGCCTTCATCGACAGCGGTGCCTACCGGACCGAGGGCTTCCAGGATTGGCGGCGACGTCGGGAGCTGTAAAGGCCGCTCCGGCAGTCCGCGCTTCGTGCGCGCTCCATTCGCCTGGATCCAGCGCTCCGCGGCGACGCCCAGGCCGATGTCGTCGCGGGCCATCCGGGGGGGTCCTCTGCGGTTCGCATGGCGGTACGCCCCCGCGAGAGGGATTTCATGTCGTTCGCGTCCTTGCGATGGGCCTTAGGCGATTGCCGGAAAATCATGTACCGGATCGCGAAGGATTTTCGTCTGCCTTCAAGGAGCGCCGCCAGGAGCATAGCTGGGCTATGTGACTGTCGGTGCGACGCCGAAGGCGGGCGAAAAGACGAGCGAGGTGGTAC
>JBGSOR010000104.1:0-2411 GCA_041738985.1 Chromatiaceae bacterium
TCATAGGGCGGCAGGCTGTCCTGATCCGTCTGGTTCGGACGCAACTCCGCCGAGGGCGGTTTGGTGAGCGAGGCCGAGGGAATGAGCTCGCGCTCCCGGTTGATCCAACGCGCCAAACGGTAGATCATCGTCTTGGGCACATCGCTGATCACCGCCAACCCGCCGCACATGTCGCCATATAACGTGCAGTAGCCCACCGCCAACTCGCTCTTGTTTCCCGTGGTCAGCAACAACGCGCCGAACTTGTTCGACAACGCCATCAGGATGACCCCGCGCAACCGGGCCTGGATGTTCTCCTCGGTCACATCGTTTGCCGGCCTCGGCCCCGTCGCGGCAAAGGTGGGATCGAGCATCCCCAGGAAGGCTTGGAAGGCGGGCTCGATGGGGATGGTATGGGTGCGCACGCCAAGCAGCTGGGCCTCTTCCAGTGCGTCCGCGTTGCTCATATCCGCGGTGTAGCGGGAGGGCATGAGCACCGCTTCCACCTGGTCCGCCCCGAGTGCGTCGACCGCGATGGCGAGCGTCAATGCGGAATCCACGCCGCCGGAGAGCCCGAGGACGGCGCCGTGGAACCCGTTCTTGCGCACATAGTCCCGCACGCCCAGCACCAGGGCCTGGTAGATGGCGGCATCCGGGACCGGGTCCTGGTCCCGTGCCGTGCCGGGGCCCGGCTCCGGCTCCGCTTCCGGGCCGACCGGGAGGCCCCGGTCGTCCAGCTCCACGAGGAGGGACTGCTCCTGGAAGTGGCCCGCTCGCGCCATGACCCGGCCGTCGGGGCCGACCACGAAGGAGCCCCCGTCGAATACCAGCTCGTCCTGGCCGCCGACCAGGTTGGCGTAGAGGACGGTCAAGCCGTCCTCCTGGGCGCGGCGGGCGACCAGCGCCTCGCGCTCCAGGCCCTTGCCGGCATGGAAGGGGGAGGCGTTGATGTTGATCAGGACCTGGGCGCCCGCCGCGGCGGTCGCGGCGGTAGGTCCTTCCTGCCAGATGTCCTCGCACACGCTGAGCCCCAGGCACAGGCCCCGGTGCTCGAAGGTCACCGCCCGGTCGCCCGGATGGAAATAGCGCTTCTCGTCGAAGACGCCGTAGTTCGGGAGGTGCTGCTTGGCGTACTCCGCAATCAGGGCCCCGTCGCGGATGACGCCCGCCACATTGAAGAGTCCGCCGACGGTAGACCGCGGATAGCCGAGCACTAGCGCGATGCCCCGGACCTCGGCCCGGATCAAGGCAAGGGCGGCATCCACCCGCTCCATCAGCTCCGGACGCAGCAGCAGATCCTCGGGGGGATAGCCGGTGAGGGTCAGCTCCGGAAACACGACCAGATCCGCCCCGGCAGCCCGCGCGGCTGCCGCCTCGGCGACGACGCGCCGGGCGTTGCCCGGTACGTCGCCGACCAGGAGGTTCGCCTGAGCGATTTGAATGCGACAACCCACGGCGCGACCTACCCGCCCAAGAGCTCTGCCATCCGCGATCCCATCTCGGCCGGGGAGCGGACGATGGCGACCCCGGCGGCATCGAGGGCGGCGAACTTGCCCTCGGCCGTTCCCTTGCCGCCGGTGACGATGGCACCGGCGTGCCCCATGCGCTTACCGGCCGGGGCCGTGACACCCGCGATGTACGCGACGACCGGCTTGGTCATGGTTTCGCGGATGTAGTCGGCCGCCGCCTCTTCCGCGGACCCGCCGATCTCCCCGACCAGAATGACCCCGTCGGTCGCTGGATCCGACTCGAAGAGCTTGAGGCAGGCGACGAAGTCCAGGCCCTGGATGGGGTCCCCGCCGATCCCGATGCAGGTGCTCTGGCCCAGACCCGCGTTCGTGACCTGGAAGACCGCCTCGTAGGTCAGGGTCCCGGAGCGGGAGACGATCCCGACGCGACCGGGGGTGTGGATGATGCCGGGCATGATGCCGATCTTGCACTCGCCCGGGGTGATGACGCCCGGGCAGTTGGGGCCGATCAGGGTGGCGGGGCTCGTCTCAAGGGCCGCCTTGACCCGCATCATGTCCTGCACCGGGATGCCCTCGGTGATACAGACGATGACCCGGATGCCCGCGTCCGCCGCCTCCAGGATGGCGTCCCCCGCATAGGCCGCCGGCACATAGATCATGGTGGCGTCGGCACCGGTATCCCGCACGGCGTCGTGGACGGTGTCGAAGACCGGGCGATCCAGATGGCGTTGCCCGCCCTTGCCGGGGGTCACCCCACCGACCAGATTGGTGCCGTAGGCGATCGCCTGCTCGCTGTGGAAGGTGCCCTGCTTGCCGGTGAAGCCCTGACAGATGACCCGGGTGGACTTGTCGATCAATACGCTCATGCCTGCTCGCCCCCTCGGCTGGTCCGGGCCGCGGCCGCGACCACCTTGTCCGCCGCCTCGCGGAGCGACGCCGCCGTCTCCACCGCGAGACCGCTCG
>JBGSOR010000133.1:0-8569 GCA_041738985.1 Chromatiaceae bacterium
GGGGGCGCGGGGTGCGACTGACCGAGCAGCGCCGGCGGGTGCTCGAGATCCTCTGTCGGGCCGGCCGGCCCATCGGTGCGTACGAGATCATGGACGCCATGCGCGAGGGCACCCGCGGGGTGGCCCCGCCAACCGTGTACAGGGCGCTGGATTTCCTCCTGGAGCAGGGGCTGATCCACAAGCTGGAAAGCCTGCACGCCTTCGTTGGCTGCGACCATCCGGGGCGGCCTCATTCCAGCCAGTTTCTGATCTGTGCCGAGTGCGGTGTTGTCAGAGAGTTGGACGACGCGGGGGTGTCCGAGAGCCTCGGAAGCGTCGCCCTCGAGAGTGGATTCGAGGCGAGGCGGCGGATCGTGGAGGTCATCGGGACCTGCGCCGGGTGTGCCGGGAAGGGGCGCTGATCCTGGGGTGGGTGGCACCGAGGTTGGGTAGAACCCCCGCCGCGTCCCGCGGCGAGGGTGTCGCCAGGCTTGGTCGGGTGGCATGGACCGCGTGCGGTCCCTCCGTCCCTGGAATTCCCTTGTTTGGCGACATCTTTATTATGGACAATGCGGCAATCCCTGCATGAGAGGGCCGCCGGGAGGTAGGTGCGAATCTGCGCCGCGTCTTGTAGGACTCCCCTCACACCCTTAGACCTCCCCGATCCGGCGCGCGCCGGATTCGTCGCCAGCGCGTTGCGGTCACGCATCCGGGCCCCTATCCTGGCCGTCATGAGCACGAACCCGACCGATCTCCATCCGCCTCTCGCCCCCAACGCGACCTTTGAGCTCCCCGTGGGCGACGGTCACAGGCTATACGTCGAAGAATGCGGGCGGCCGGACGGTATCCCTGCGGTCTTCCTGCATGGCGGGCCTGGGGCGGGCTGCGAGGCCGCCCATCGTCGATTCTTCGACCCCGAGCGCTACCGGGCTGTGCTATTCGACCAGCGGGGCTGCGGCCGCTCCGTGCCGCACGCCTCGCTGGAGGCCAACACGACCTGGGACCTGGTGGGCGACATGGAGCGCATCCGCGAGCGTCTCGGTATCGAGCGCTGGCTGGTCTTCGGCGGCTCCTGGGGCTCCACCCTGGCGCTCGCCTATGCCCAGACCCACCCGGAGCGGGTGCTGGCCCTGGTGGTGCGCGGGGTCTTTCTCTGCCGGGAGCCCGAGATCCGCTGGTTCTACCAGGAGGGTGCGAGCTGGGCCTTCCCGGACTACTGGCAGGACTTCCTGGCCCCGATCCCGCCCGACGAGCGCAACGACCTGCTCCTCGCCTATCACCGCCGTCTGACCGGCGAGAACGAGGTGGCGCGCATGGCGGCGGCCAAGGCCTGGTCGGTCTGGGAGGGGCGCACCGCGACCCTGCTCGCCAACCCGGACATCCAGGCCCACTTCTCCGACCCCCGCCTGGCCATGAGCCTGGCGCGCATCGAGTGCCATTACTTCGTCAACCGGGCCTTCCTCGCTCCCGATCAGCTGCTCGCGGATGCGGGTCGCCTGGCGGGTATCCCCGGTGTCATCGTCCAGGGTCGCTATGACCTGATCTGCCCTATGCGCTCCGCCTGGGAGCTCCATCAGGCCTGGGCCGGGGCCGAGCTCCGGGTCATCCCCGATGCCGGACACTCGGCCTTCGAGCCGGGCATCCGTGCGGCCCTGGTGGAGGCGACGGACCGATTTGCCCGGGAGCTTTAGGTGATCGGGCTCTTGCAGCGGGTCGCTTCGGCCCGGGTGGATGTTGCGGGCGAGTCGGTGGGGACGATCGGCCGAGGGCTCCTGGTGCTGGTGGCCGTGCAGCCGGGAGACACGGAGGCGCGGGCCGAGCGACTCCTGGAACGTCTGCTGGGCTACCGGGTCTTTCCGGACGCCGATGGCCGCATGAACCGCTCCCTGCGCGACCTCGGCGGCGGGCTGCTCCTGGTTCCCCAGTTCACACTGGCCGCGGACACCAAGAAGGGCACGCGAGCCTCGTTCACCTCCGCCGCGTCTCCTGCGGACGGGGAGCGGCTTTTCGACCACCTGGTCCGCTGCGCGCGCGCGGATCACGGCGATGTGGCTAGCGGGCGTTTCGGGGCCGACATGCAGGTCAGCCTGGTCAACGACGGTCCGGTCACCTTCTGGTTGGAGAGCTGAGGCCCTCGAAGAAGTCCAGGTAGGCCCGGGCGGCGGCAAGGAGTCCGAAGGGCCGCGCGGCACGTCTCAAGCTTTCCCGATCAAGGGATCCGGCGGCGAATCCATCCAGGGTCAGCTCCAGGGCACGGGCCAGGGCCGCGTCGTCTCCCACCGGCACCAGTGGACCCAGGCGGCCGTCCTGGAGCAGGTCCCTCACACCTGGGGTGCAATCCGTCGCCACTACCGGCGTGCCCAGGGCCAGGGCCTCTATCAGGGCGTTGGGCAGACCCTCCCGCCGCGAGGAGAGCGCGAGCAGGCAGGCCCTGGCCAGGTAGGGGAAGGGGTTGGGGACGAACCCGTGCAGGTCCAGGCGGTCGGCGATGCCCAGCCGGTTGGCCAGGCGCGTGAGCCCCGGCCGCTCCTTGCCCTCGCCCAAGATCAAGAGCCTAAGGTTTGGGCGCGGCAGGCGGGCGAAGGCCCGCAGGAGTGTCGGGAAGTCCTTGACCTGGCGCAGCCCCCCCAGGGCGACCACCACCCGCGCACGACCGTCCGGACCGGATTCGGCGAGCCAGGGATGGGGGCAGGGACCGGTCGCCAGTGACTCCAGGTCTTCTGGAACGATGGGATTGTTCAGCACCTTGAGTGGCACCGCGCCCAGTCCGAAGACCCGAGCCAGGTCATCCGCCACGTCCCGTGAGACCGCCGTGAGCCCGTCCATCCGACGGTAGGCGTCGCGGATTTGCCGAATCTCGCTCCGGGTCTTGAGTGGGTTCCACCAGTGGGCGGCGAAGCGAGCGGAGAGCGGGGTGCCGACCGCGGCTACCAGCCGGGTGGAGCCGCCCGACTCCGGGGCCAGGCTTGCCCGGGCCTCCAGGGCGGCGAAGTCGTCATTGAGCTTGCCGGTCACCAGCAGGTCCGGCCGCTCTTGGGCCAGGTACTCCCGCAGTGCCGCCGTGCGCGCGCCGCTCGCAGGGACGGGGACGATCTGCACCTCGGACGCGAGTGCGCGCAGGTAGGCGTGGTCCGGGTCCCCCGTCAGGAATGCAACCTTCACCCCCAGCCGGCCCAGGCCTCGGGCCAGGTTGGCGAAGTTGCGCTCGACGCCGCCGCCCTCGAAGTCGCTGACCGCCAGGGCGATCCTATCCACCTGGAACGTTCCCCAGCATCAGCTCCAGGTACAGATCCGCGTTGCGCTGCGCCTCGTAGCGCTCGCCCCCGGCCCGCAGGGCCTCGGGCGGGAGCGGGGCGGCGAGGGTGCGCTCCATGGCCTCTGCCAGGGCCACCGGATCGCTGGCGGGAACCAGGGCCCCGTAGCGCCCGCCGCCCAGGATCTCCCGAGGTCCGGCCCCGCACTCGGTGCTGACCGTAGGGGTTCCAAGCGCCAGGGACTCGATCAGGACCGTGGGCAGGGCATCCCAGATCGAAGACAGGACCACCAGGTTGGCCAGCCGCAGATAGGGATAAGGGTTGGCCACCCAGCCCGGCATGTCCACCCGGTCCGCGAGCCCCAGTGCCGCCCGTTCCCGCTCGATCTCCGGGCGCAGACGGCCGTCCCCCACGATCAGCAGCCGGCAGTCGCGCCGTTTGCAGAGCCGGGCAAAGGCCCCCAGCAGGGTCGGCAGGTCCTTCTCGATCTCCAGGCGGCCGGCGAAGACGAGCACGGGGACCGGCCGTTGGTCCTTGGGCTCCGCAAGCCAGGGGTGATCGGCGGGGGCCTGGGCCTGGAGCAGCATCTCCCGGGTGACGATGGGGTTCGGGATCGTGGAGATCGGGGCATCGGTGCCCAGGAGTCCGCGCAGATCCTTTGCGGTGTCTTCGGAGATGGCGACGATGCCCCGGTTGCGGGGATACCAGCGCAGGAGCTCGGCGCGCCGACGGCGGCCCTTGGCGCCTGGGATGTGGTCGAGCTTGACGCTCATACGTCCGTGTACGGTCGCGAAGACCGGGGTCCCGGCGCCTGCCAGGCGCGCGGCCTTGAGGGTAAAGATGTCCTCGCGGATCCGATGCGTCAGGACTGCCCGAGGGCGGTTGCGGGCCAGGTACAGCGCCATGGCCGGGACCCGGATCAGGGCGGCCATGGGTCCCATTGGGATGACCCGCACCCCCGGGTCCGTGGGCTCGGGGATAGGATTTCGGGAGGAGGTGACCAGCAGGTCCGTGGGTACGCCTCGGGCGGCGAATCCGTTGGCCAGTCGGGCGGCGATCTTGGCCGTGCTGCCCCCGTCGAAGGGGCCGCAATAGACGGCGAGCCGCAAGCCCTCAGCCTGCCGCATGGCGTTTCACGATCCGCGGGGGTGCGCGCTCCGCCCGGGCCAGGTGGAGACCGTACAAGAGCCCGAAGAACAGGATGAAGAAAAAGCGCAGGTCCAGATTCACGATACGGAAGTCGTAGATGCAGTAGAGGAGCGTCATGACACCCCCCAGCGTCAAAAAGGCGCGCAGGTCGGGTGCGACGGGTGGGTCTTTCCAAAGGGTCAGATAGGCCCGCACCAGGACAGCAAGCAGCAGCACGCCGATGAGGACGCCGGTGAGTCCGAAGCGGGTCAGGATCTCCAGGGGGACACTGTGCAGATGGGAGATGTTAGGGACATGGGCGAGGTGATGCTCGCTGAGCGGGACCAGGCGCTGGGGGATCAGATACTCGGTGGTGCTGGTCCCCGGGCCAAATCCCAGGAGGGGACGTTCGGCGAAGGTCTTGAGCCCCACCTCCAGCAGATTGAGCCGGATGGCCGCAGACGCAGATTCCGCGTAGCTGAGCTGCGGGCCGGCGCTCTTAAAGGCTTGCCAGTCGGCCATTTGGCGGCCCTTGGTGGACCAGAGCAGCAGGACAGCCAAGGCGAGCAGCAGGACGCCGGATGCGATGGCGCGCCGTGTTTGGCCGGGCGTGGGCGAAACCCCTTGCCGATTCCCGCGGAGCTGGCCGAAGGCGTAAAGCCCCCCCGCCACGCCCAGCATCATGGCCGCCCCTCTGGACTGAGTGGCGAGCAGGAGGCCCAAGGGGAAGGCGAGCCCGAGTCCCCAGATCGTCCAACCGAGCGTGGGTCGCGGCCGTCCCCGGAGCCGCAGGCCGACGATGCGCGCCCGAAACAGCAGGAGGCCCACGAGCAAGACCGCGGCGATGAAGGCGAGCCCAAGGGCCGCAAAACCGAAGTCGTAACGCAAGCCCTCCAGGACCTGCGGCAGCAGAGACCAGTCGCTCTTGCGGACGACCCCGAACGCCAGTCCCAGGGCGGCGGCGATCAAGAGATCCCAGAGCTTGTTTGGCTCCAGGCGCACCCACCAGGCCACCGGGAAGAACAGGAAGGGGGCGATCCAGGCAGAGATCCCCAGCCATTGATCCGAGGCTGTCGCGGGAAATAGGAAGGCGGCGCGCAGGGCGAGGAGCACGGTGATCGCGGCGACGCCGAACAGGAGCAGGAAGGCCGGCTCCCGACGCAGCTCACGCCAGTGCCCCGGGATATCCATCAGAAACAGGGCGACGAGGAGCGCCAGAGCGATGTTGGCCGGCGCGGTCATGGACCAGGCGGAGAAGGCGAAGATGAAGACCAGGACCCGGGCGATTTCCGGTCTGTGGGTCCGAAGGGTGCCGGGGAGCCGCATGGGTCGATGCTCGCGTGCTGGTTGGGGGGCTCTGCCGCCGGCCCGCCAACTGGGCTCTGCGGTCTCGAGGGTTCAATGGGTGCGGTCCAGTCTGGGGTCCTAGCCCGCGCCGGCGCCCGAGTGTGAGCCCCAGCGGAACAGTGCCCGTGCCCAACGGGACCACGCGCGGGGCACCAAGGGTTCCAGCCGGAGCGCCCGAGCGTGCCATGATAAGGCATCCGCCCGTCGGCCTCCCACGGAGAGCAGGAGGCCCAGCTCGGAGCAGCGGGCGGCGAGCTTGCGCCGGGCGGCGCGCCGATAGGGCGCGAGTCCCCGATCCGAGCCCCAGCGGGGGTGGAGGGCTATGCGGCTCAGCGCGCGGTCCTGGACGGCGATCCCCTCTTGCAGCATGGCGATCTCCCCCCGGGACAGGTTTCCCCCGTGCCAGCCGTAGTCGATCAGGACCTCCGGCACCGCGGCGATCGGGTGGTCCTGGGCGATCCGCAGCCACAGATCCCAGTCGCCGGCCAGGTGAAAGGCCGGGTCGAAAGGGGTCGATCCATCGCCCGAGTGCGCCAGGGCCGCGCGGCGAAAGAGCACGGTGGACGCAGCCATCATGTTGACGCGCAGGAGCCGACCCAGTCCGTCTGTCCAGTCCCGGGGCACCTGCAACGGGTTGTGACGCTCCGCGATCTCCCGTCCGGCCGGGTCCACCCCGCGGGTGTCCGTGTAGCAGAGTCCGAGCCGCGGGTCCGCCTCCAGACAGGCGATCTGGCGCGCGAGCTTCTGCGGCCACCAGGCGTCGTCCTGGTCCAGAAGCCCCACCAGCTCGCTGTCGCTGGCGGCGATGGCCGCATTGCGGGTGGCCTGGGTGTTGCCGTGACATACCCGGACCAGACGCACCGGCGGGCCATAGCCATCCACGATCTCGGCGGAGCGGTCGCTGCTTCCGTCGTCCGCCACCACCACCTCCAGGTCCCGGACCGTCTGTGCGAGGACACTGTCGATCGCGGTACGGATAAAGCGCTCCCCGTTGTGGCAGGGGATCACGGCGGTTACGCGGGGCATGGCGGCAACCCCATCGCGTCCAGGTAAGCGTTGGTGCTCGCCTCGATGGCATAGGGCCGGGCGGCCTCCTGGAGCTGCCACCGAGGGAGGGGGCGGTCCAGTGTCGCGAGCATGGCCCCGGCAAGTGCGGCATCGTCGTCCACCGGGACCAGCGGGCCGTAGCGGCCGTCCTCGAGGATCTCCCGAGGACCGCTGGGACAGTCGGTGGAGACCGCGGGGGTACCCACCGCCAGGGCCTCGATCAGCACGAACCCCAATCCCTCCCAGCGGGAGCTGAAGGCGAAGAGGTCCGCGTGAGCCATGAAGCAATAGGGCCCAGGTACGAACCCCGGGAGTGCGAAGTCCGCCGCCACGCCCAGCTCGGCCGCCAGGGCGAGCAGCGACTCGCGCGCGCTGCCTCGGCCCAGGATCATCAGACGGCAGGGCCGGACCGCCCGCACCCGGGCGAAGGCGCGCAGCAATGTGTCGAACCCTTTGCGCCCGCAGAGCTCCCCGGCGCTGAGGATCAGGGGTCTGTCCGGGTCTCCCAGCCAGGGATGGTCTGGGCGTGGGAGGTCGGCTTCGAATAGCGACTCCGGCACCACAGGCGAGGGAACTACCCGGATCGTTCGGCGCGGGAGACCTGTATAGGCAGCCATATCGTCGGCGACCCCCGCGCTTGTGACGATCACCTGATCGGCGAACGGGTAGAGGCGCCCCATGGAGCTGCGCTGGACCCAGCGCTCCAGCGGGCCGCGGGTCGCCAGGTCGATGGAGATGGTCGTTCCCGAGCTGAAGACCAGGCGGGTGGGCAGCTCGGCGCCAATCCGGGCCAGACCGCGGGCCAAGAGCGCGGTCCGGTTGACGCGATCCTTGTCCGAGAGCAGGACGGCCGGGCGCTCCCGGCGCAGGTATCCGACGATGGCCGGCAGACACGCATAGGTATGCCGGGACCCCAGGTCGACCACCCGCACGCCGGTGGGGATCTCGGGGAGATCGGGTCCATGCCGCCTGACCTTGAGCAGGTCCACCCCATAGCCCCGCCGGGCGAGCGCCGGGATCAGGTGCTGGGCGGCCCGGTCTACACCGCTGTGGCCGGAGGTGGAGAAGAAGCAGGCAATACGCATGGGTAAGTGGCGAGTGGGAAGTGGCGAGTGGCGAGTGGCGAGTGGCGAGTCCAGGATACCTGAGCTAGCTCCACTCGAAGGACGCTGACGGCTGCACCGTCAGATCGCCACATACGATTCGAGTGTCCTAGCTGCTCGCCACTCGCCACTTCCCATCACACCCACTCCAGGGGATCCTCGTCCGGCCCAGGCTTGATCCCTGGCTCCTCGACGAAAAGCCGGTGCCAGATGGCAAACTGCATGAGCCCGAAGAGCTCGCGGCTGCCGCCCCGACCTGACCGGCGGGCAGCCACCAGGCCCGGAATGGCGGAGGGGTCGAACCACTCGCGGATGCCCGGATTCCGCTGAAGACGCTCGCCCAGTCGCTCGGCGACCCTGCCCTTGAGCCAGTCGCCCACTGGGACATGGAAGCCCCGCTTGGGTCGCTCCAGGTGCCCGGCCGGCAGGTGCGGCACCGCCCAGCGGCGCAGCAGCCACTTGCCCTGGCGGCCTCGGACCTTGAGTCGGTCAGGCAGCGTAAGTCCGAATTCTACGATACGGTGGTCCAGGAAGGGGACGCGGCCCTCGACGCCGAAGGCCATGAGCATGCGGTCGGTCTTGACCAGCAGGTTATCCGGTAAGGCGGTGACCAGATCGACGTACTGACGACGCTGCATTGCGGACCAGGCGGAAGGGGCCTCGTCCCAAGCGCGCTGGAAGGGCGCCCGGTCGGAGCCCGGGGCGCCCCGC
>JBGSOR010000141.1:0-15699 GCA_041738985.1 Chromatiaceae bacterium
GAGCGCCGACGGCCCCGGTGCGAGTCGCAGGTCGGCCCATGCCAGCCACAGCCGCAGAGCCAGAACGCAAGCGCATTGTCCTGGGACGTATTGCCGGCGTTTTCGGCGTGCGCGGCTGGGTCAAGGTCTATTCCGAGACCGAGCCCCGCGAAGGGATACTACGCTACTCCCCCTGGATGATCGGGGAGTCTGACGCGCCCCGGCGAGTGCTGGAGGGCCGGGCCCACGGGAAAGGCGTGGTCGCGCGCGTCGAAGGCTGCGAAGACCGGGACCAGGCGGCGCTTCTGCTGGAGCAAGAGATCGCGGTCACGCGCGACCGGCTGCCCCCGCCGCGTCCAGATGAGTTTTATTGGATCGACCTGGAGGGGCTTCGGGTCGTGACCCTGGAAGGCGAAGCCCTGGGGACTGTGAGTCATCTGTTCTCCACTGGCGCCAACGACGTCCTGGTCGTAGCAGGCGAGCGGGAACGGCTGATCCCCTTTTCCTGGGACGAGGCGATCCGGTCCGTGGACTTCGAGCAGGGTGTAATCCAGGTCGACTGGGACCCGAGATTCTGACGAGGCGGCCCATTAGAGCCGCCGCTGGCGCACTCGGAGCGGCTGTCCGCCATGCGATTCGACGTGGTCACCCTGTTCCCGGACCTGTTCCGTGTGCTGCTGGACCAAGGGGTGACCGGACGGGCACTGACCCGCGGGATCGCCCAGCTGCACCTTTGGAACCCGCGGGATTTCACCCGGGACATCCATCGGACGGTCGACGACCGACCCTATGGCGGTGGCCCCGGGATGGTGATGAAGTTAGAGCCGCTGCGGGATGCCATCATGGCAGCGCGCGCGGTGGCCCCGGGTAGCCGGGTGGCCTACCTCTCCCCGCAGGGACGCCTGCTGGACCAGGAGCTAATCGGCGAGATCGCCCGGGCCAGTGGCTGGATACTGATCGCCGGGCGCTACGAGGGCATCGACGAGCGCCTGATTACCGCCCAAGTGGACGAGGAATGGTCCATCGGGGACTATGTCCTGAGCGGCGGGGAGCTGGCCGCCATGGTGGTCATGGACGCGGCCATTCGGCTCCTACCGGGGGCCTTGGGGCACGCGGACTCCGCGGCCCAGGACTCCCACATGGACGGGCTCCTCGATTGCCCCCACTACACCCGTCCGGAGCGGGTGGACGGGATGGATGTCCCGGCGGTGCTGCTCGGCGGCGACCATGGGGCCATCGAGCGGTGGCGGCGGCGCGAGTCGCTGGGTCGAACCTGGCTGCGCCGGCCCGATCTGCTCGGGCGGCGCACCCTGAGTCCGAAGGACCAGGCGCTGCTCGACGAATTCATCGAGGCCCGCCGTCGCGGCCATCCGGACGACAGCGCGGATTAACTGGACTCGGCCGGGCGTCACCAAGGAGCGCCAGTCGGGCACGAATCAGAACAGGAGCGAAGGAAACCATGAGCACAATTATCCAAGAGCTCGAGCGCGAGCAGATGGGCCGCGAGGTTCCGGATTTCGCCGCCGGCGACACCGTGGTCGTCCAGATCAAGGTGAAGGAAGGCGAGCGCGAGCGCCTCCAGGCATTCGAGGGCGTCGTCATCGCCAAGCGTAACCGGGGCCTCAACTCGGCCTTCACGGTGCGCAAGATCTCCCATGGCGAGGGTGTGGAGCGCGTCTTCCAGACCTACAGCCCCGCGGTGGCGGAGATCCAGGTCAAGCGCAGGGGCGACGTGCGCCGCGCCAAGCTCTATTACCTGCGCGGACTCACCGGCAAAGCAGCCCGCATCAAAGAAAAGATCTGAACATCCGGGCCGCCTAAGGGCGGCCCGGATCGGTCTTTTTTTGTTGCTGCGCCCGGTAACGGATCGATGGCCGGGACCTTTTACTGGCACGATTACGAGACCTGGGGGGCTGATGCTCGCCGGGATCGGGCGTGTCAGTTTGCCGGGGTGCGCACGGATCTGGAGCTGCGGGAGGTCGGGGAGCCGCTCGTGCTCTTCTGTCGGCCGGCTTTGGATCTGTTGCCGCATCCGGATGCGTGTCTGATAACCGGGATCACGCCCCAGATTGCGCTCGAGCGGGGACTGGTCGAGGCGGAGTTTGCCGGTGCCATCGAGCGCGAGCTGATGGTTCCCGAGACCTGCGGGGTTGGCTACAACAGCATCCGCTTCGACGACGAGATCACCCGCCACCTGTTCTATCGGAACCTGATGGACCCCTATGCCCGGGAGTGGCAGGGGGGTAACTCCCGCTGGGATCTGATCGACACCCTGCGACTCGCCCATGCCCTGCGGCCCGAGGGCATCGCCTGGCCCACACGGGAGGACGGCACCGCCAGCTTCCGGCTGGAGGCGCTCACGGCGGCCAACGACATCCCCCATGCCGATGCCCACGATGCGCTGGAGGACGTCCGCGCCACCATCGCGCTCGCCCGGCTCTTCCGCCAGACCCAGCCGCGCCTCTTCGACTATGCGCTAACGCTCCGCGACAAGAAGCAGGTCCGGGCGCTGCTCGCGAAGGGAGAGCCCCTGATCCACAGCTCCGCCCGGTTCCCGGCCACCCTGGGCTGCATTGCCCCCATTTTCCCGGTGACCGGGCACCCCACGAACGGCAACGGCATCGTCTGCCTGGACCTGCGGGCGGACCCGGCGCAGCTCCTTGACCTCTCGGTTGAAGAGCTGCGCGCCCGGACCTTTACGCCGGTCGCTGAGCTGCCCCAGGGCATCGAGCGGGTCCCATTGAAGACGGTCAAGCTCAACCACGCCCCGATCCTCGCCCCCATGAAGACCCTGACCCCGGCGGCGGCCGAGCGCTGGTCCATCGATCCGGTCCAGGTGGCCGAGCGCGCAGGGTTCATCAAGGCATCGGCGGCCGCTATCCGGGAGCGGGTCCTGGCAGTTCATGCGTCCGACGGAGAATCGAGGCGCCCGGAGGACACCGATCCGGACCTGATGCTCTATTCGGGCGGATTCCTCTCCGATTCCGACCGCCGCGCACTGGAGCGTCTGCGCCGCCTTCCGCCCGAGGCACTGGCCCAGGAGTCCCCGCGCCTTGCGGACCCCCGCCTACCCGAGATGATCTTCCGCTACCGCGCCCGCAACTGGCCCGAGACCCTGACCCCCAAGGAGCGGGAGGACTGGGACGCCTGGCGCTTCGAGCGGCTGACCGAACGGGACGGCGGCGGCAGCATCCAGCTCGACCAATACGAGGAGCGCCTCGCCGTGCTCGCCGAGACCCACGCCGCCGACCCCGCCAAGCTCCGCATTCTGGAAGACCTGAGCGACTGGGCCCAGACCGTCATGGACGCCGCCGACTAAGCACAGCGAAGCGCCGACCGGAGCGCCGACATCCTGTCGGCCCCGGCGCGCAGCCCCGTTGTGGTCGATGCTCCCCACGGACCGCTCCCCCCTGAATAGGGGCTCTTCACGCCAAGGCGCCAAGCTCGCCAAGGTTTTCAGTCCGATATCGACCGCCGGCGAAGCACCTGGCGGATGACCGGCCAACCGCCGACACCCTGCTGTTCATCTTTGCGTCGTCGCGTCCTTGGCGCGGGCAGCGTACGGGTCCAAGGCTACGCCCCCCTCGCCCGCCCCGGCCGAAAAATCGCCGCGAAGCTCTCCCACTGGTAGATCGAGAGTCCAGCCCCGATGCAGGCCGTACCCAGCCAGACCCGCAGCGGCACCTCCTCCCCGTTGAGCAGCGACCCCAGGAGCAGCGCCAGCACCGGCGTCACCAGCGTAATCAGCGACACCCGGCCTGCATCCAGGCGGTGGTGGACCAAATCAGGACCACGGCGAGATAGGCGATCGGGACGGGCATCGGAGTGCACCTTGCACATCGGGGTGGATCAGGCGGCAGGGACGCTGGCGGATGAAACCGTGCAGGTCCCGATCGATGGCCCGCCCGTTAGCCGGACTTCAGGTCCGATCCGTCACGCTGCACCTGCCACCGGGGCGAGAGCCCGCGCAGCCGCTCCACGTGGACCCGAATCTCGGCGATCGCATCGTCGACCTCCTCCACGGTGGAGAAACGCCCCAGGCTAAAGCGGATGGCGCTTTGAGCCAGCTCGTCCTCCCGACCGATAGCGCGCAGGACATGACTGGGCTCCAGGCTGGCGGAGGTGCAGGCCGACCCGGAGGAGACCGCCAGGTCCTTGAGCGCCATGACGAGGGCATCGCCCTCGACGAAGGCGAAGCTCACATTAAGATTGCCGGCGACCCGGCGCTCCAGATCGCCGTTGAGAATGACCTGCCCCAGACCCTTGAGCCCGTCCCACAGTCGCTGCCGCAGGGCCAGGACCCGGCCATTCTCGGCATCCATCTCCAGCCGGGCGATGCGGAACGCCTCCCCCATGCCGACGATCTGGTGGGTGGGCAGGGTGCCGGAGCGCAGGCCCCGCTCGTGCCCGCCCCCGTGCATCTGAGCCTCGATTCGCACCGGGGGCTTGCGGCGCACATAGAGCGCGCCGATACCCTTGGGTCCGCAGATCTTATGGGCGGAGAACGACATCAGGTCGACCTGCATGGCCTTCAGGTCGATCGGGAGCTTACCAGCGCTTTGCGCGGCGTCCACATGGAACAGCAGGCCCCGGGAGCGCGTCAGGTCGCCGATCGCGGCGATGTCTTGGATGACCCCGATCTCGTTATTTACGTGCATGACCGAGACCAGGATCGTGTCGTCCCGGATAGCGGCGCAGAGCCTGTCGAGGTCTATCAGCCCGTCGGGCTCCGGGTCCAGATAGGTGACCTCGAAGCCCTCGCGCTCTAACTGGCGACAGGTGTCGAGGACCGCCTTGTGCTCGGTCTTGACGGTGATCAGGTGGCGGCCGCGGGAGCCGTAGAAATGGGCGACGCCTTTAATGGCCAGGTTATCGGATTCGGTGGCCCCCGAAGTCCAGACGATCTCGTTGGGGTCCGCGTTGACCAGCTCGGCCACGTAGCGGCGGGCTTGCTCCACCGCCTCCTCCGCCGCCCAGCCGAAGACGTGGGAGCGCGACGCCGGATTGCCGAAGATCCCGTCCGGGGTTAGGCAGGCGCAGATCCGCTTGGCCACCCGCGGGTCGACGGGGGTCGTGGCTGCATAGTCCATGTAGATCGGTCGCTTCATCGCAAACCCTGCCGATGCCGGGCGGGCGACGCACCTGACGCGGGGGTTGGGCGAAGGGCGCCGACGCTAGGCCCCCCAGCCAGGGGGCCGCGACGACGGGTACGCGGATCAAGCCGTGGCTGGGGCGGGCTCGCTGTGGGGGGCGCCCAAGCCCTTGTCCAAGTGTCCGCAGCCCTCCCGGCGGTTGCCTTCGGCATCGCGCCGGTCCACCAATTGCTGGAGGGTAATCCGATTGAGGTACTCGTAGATGCGGTCGCTCAAGTCGAGCCAGAGCTCGTGGGTCAGGCAGGGTTGGCCGTTGTGGCAGTTGCCCTCCCGGTTGCACTTGGTGGTGTCGACGTTCTCGTCTACGGCGGCGATAACCTCCGCCACCGGGATTTCGCTCGCCAGGCGGGCCAGGTTATAGCCACCGCCGGGGCCGCGCACGCTGCTCACCAGGGCGCGCCGCCGCAGCTTAGCGAAGAGCTGCTCTAGGTAGGAGAGCGAGATCCCCTGACGCTGGGCAATGTCGGCGAGTGCGATGGGACCCTGGCCCTGGTTGATGGCCAGATCCAGCATAGCGGTGACCGCGTAGCGGCCTTTGGTGGTCAGTCTCATGTCCAACTCCGTCCCAGACAGGGTCTTCGAGCTTGGATATTACGTTACCCCACCGGCCCGATCAATTAAGGACTGAGTACAGTCAGGGGGTGTCCACCCGTTCGGCCCCCCGCGATTCGGCCCCAGGTCCGTCGCCGGCTCCCCCGGACGCGGCCCCGGGTCCTTCCGCCACGGACTCGAGCGCCACGGAGTCCAGGTCCCCATCGTGGTCGAAGTGGTGCATGATCCCGTGGGCCTCCAAGGCCTGGGACATGGCCTCCATGCGCTGGTCCATGTGGTGGATATGGTCCAGCATGCGATTGATGGCGTTGGCCACGGGGTCCGGGGCGTCGCGGGTAGCGCCATAGGCATCGAAACCGATGCGCGCGGCGGTGTCCGCCCGGCGGCGGCGGTCCGCGTCCCGCTCGCACTCGATCACCCGGCCGGGGACCCCGACCACGGTGGCCCCGGGCGAAACGACCTTGGTCACCACCGCATTGGAGCCGATGCGCGCCCCGTCCCCGATCTCGATGGGCCCAAGGACCTTGGCCCCAGCCCCCACCACCACGTTGCGTCCCAGGGTCGGGTGGCGCTTGCCCTTCTGCCAGGTCGTACCGCCGAGGGTCACGCCGTGATAGAGGGTGCAGTCGTCCCCAATCACGGCGGTCTCCCCGATCACGACACCCATGCCGTGGTCGATGAAGAAGCGCCGGCCGATCTGTGCCCCCGGGTGGATCTCGATCCCGGTGAGCCAGCGGGCCAGGTGGGCGAAGGCCCGGGCGAGCCATTTGAAGTCCCAGCCCCAGAGACAGTGGGTGACCCTGTGGGCAAGCACCGCATGCAGCCCCGGGTAGGTGGTCAGGATCTCGAAGGCGGTGCGGGCCGCCGGGTCCCGGTCGAAAACGCAGGAGATATCCTCCCGGAGCCGATCAAACATGCGATTCCCCTTGCCGATCTCCGTGAGTGTCCGCGGAGCTGTCCAGCTCCCTGTCGTCGCCCATTTCCCCCATCGCGAGCGGCTGACCTGTCCGCCCCCGTCCGGGACGCGCGAAGCGCTCCGGACTCTTGCGCCCCTGGGCCGCGCTCAGAATCCCGCGCAGGATGTTGATCTCCACCCGGTCCGGGCGCGCCCGATCGAAGAAACGGCGCAGCCGCATCAGGAGCCGGGTGGACTGCTCAGGATCCCGGAACCCGATGAGGGTGAGGGTCTCCGCCAGATGGGCGTGAAACCCCTCCAGGTCGTCCAGGGTCGCCAGGTCCCGGGGGACCTCCGGCAACCGCTCGTCCCTTCCCTCTCGCCAGGCACGGCGGATCTCGTAGGCCAGGACCTGGGCGGCGGCGGCCACGTTAAGCGAGCTGAAGTCGGGGTCCGTGGGGATGTGCACGAGATACTGGCAGCGGGCCAGCTCCTGGTTGGTCAGACCCGAGCTCTCCCGCCCCAGTACCAGGGCCACCTCCCCTTCCGCGGCCTCTGCAAGCAGGCGCCGCGCCGCCTCCGGGGGCTCCAGGAGCGGCCACTCCACCGAGCGTAGACGCGCGCTTGCTCCGACTGCGAGCCGGCAACCGGCGAGCGCGGAGCCGAGATCCGAGTGGATACCCGCCCGCTCGATCAGGTCATCCGCCCCGGAGGCGCGAGCCAGGGCCTCCGCGTCCGGCAGATGTCGAGGCTTCACCAGCTCCAGCCGGGGAAGGCCCATGGTCTTCATGGCGCGGGCGGCGGCGCCTATGTTGCCGGTGTGGGTGGTCTCCACCAGCACGAAGCGGATGCGTCCGAGGAGATGCTGGCCCTGGGTCGGTGCGTGCTCTGTCATCATGCGCCAGCTTCTTCAGAACATCGCTGCATTGTCAATCTTTGTTCTACTCGAGGCTTGGGGTATTGTGCCCCGCATGCACCCAACACTGAACATTGCCACCCGTGCCGCCCGCTCCGCGGGCAAGATCCTCCTACGCTATTTCGACCGTGTCGACCAGCTGAAGGTCGAGACCAAGAGCCGCAACGATTTTGTCACCGAGGTCGACCGCAGCGCGGAGGCGGCCGTCATCCAGGAGCTGCGCGCCCGCTTCCCCGGGCACGCCATTCTTGCCGAAGAGAGCGGACACCAGGGCGATAGCGAGTACGAATGGGTCGTCGACCCCCTGGACGGCACCACCAACTACCTCCACGGGTTCCCCCAGTTCGCGGTCTCCATCGCGCTGCGCCACCGCGGCCAGCTTGAGTGCGGGGTGGTCTACGACCCGCTCCGCGAGGAGATGTTCACCACGGCGCGCGGACAAGGCGCCCACCTGAACGACCGCCGCCTGCGAGTCGCCGCCCGCACCTCCCTAGATGGCGCCCTGATCGGCACCGGCTTCCCCTTCCGGGACCAGCGCCACATCGACCACTATGTCGGCATGTTCAAGGCCATGAGCCAGGCCACCGCGGGCCTTCGCCGCCCCGGATGCGCCTCGCTGGACCTGGCCTACGTCGCGGCCGGCCGCACGGACGGCTTCTGGGAGATCGGGCTCGCCCCCTGGGACCTGGCCGCCGGCGCCCTGCTCATCACCGAGGCCGGCGGCACCGTCTCCGACCTCTCGGGCGGTGGCCGCTATATGGACACCGGCAACCTGGTGGGCGGCAATCTCCGCATCCACCAGGGTATCCTCGAGCTGATCCGACCCTTCCTGAGCGACGCCCTCTCTGCCTGATCGACCGGGCGCACAACCGCCCGACCCGTCCGCGACCAGAGAATCGATCAGGTCAAGCCTCGTCTACTCGGTGCCCGACGCCATCGCGCGAGGTGTCGGAGACTTGCCGGCTTTCGGCGATCGCCCCAAACCACACGGAAGCCTAGAGACGCTCCTGTTCGTTAAGAGGCCACGACGTTCGTAGCGGCATTCCACCGTCAAGTCTCGGCGAGGCCACCCCCGGGTTGGTAGACTCCATGCCCCCCAGATCATCGAAGCGACGCCCCAAACGTGGATCCCAAATTCGTCCATCTGCACCTGCACACCGAGTACTCCCTGGTCGACGGTCTGGTGGGCGTCAAACCCCTAGTGAAGTCCCTCCGCAAGGCGGGAATGCCCGCGGTGGCGGTCACGGACCAGTGCAACCTGTTCTCCCTGGTGCGGTTCTACAAGGCGGCCCTGGGGGCGGGGATCAAGCCCATCGCCGGTTCGGATCTGTGGGTGAGGAACCCGACGGACGGGAGCAAGCCGCATCGATTGGTGCTGCTGGTCCAGGACCGGACCGGCTACGGCAACCTGACGCGGTTGATCTCCCGGGCCTATGTAGAGGGCCAGCACTTGGGGGTGCCGCAAGTGGAGCGGGAGTGGGTCGCGCAGACGTCGCAAGGGCTGATCGCCCTCTCCGGCGGTCCCGGGGGCGACGTGGCTCAGTCGCTGCTGGCAGGCAATCGGATCGGGGCCGAGGCGCTCCTGGACCACTGGCTCGAGGTGTTCGGGGACCGCTATTACCTGGAGCTGATCCGAACTGGCCGGGAGCCAGAGGCGGAGCTGGTGGAGCGCTCCGTGGAGCTGGCCATCGCCAAGGGTGTGCCCGTGGTGGCCACCAACGACGTGCGCTTCCTGGCCCGGGAGGACTTCGATGCACACGAGGTGCGGGTCTGTATCCACGAGGGGCGCACACTGGACGACCCGCGCCGGCCGCGCCGTTACAGCGAGGAGCAGTATCTGCGCACACCGGCAGAGATGGCCGTGCTCTTCGCAGACATCCCGGAGGCACTCGAAAACTCGGTCGAGATCGCCAAGCGCTGCAACCTGGAGCTGACGCTCGGTAAGAGCTTCTTGCCGGACTTCCCGGTGCCGTCCGGGCTGTCCATCGACGCGTTTTTTCGCGCGGAGTCGCACCGCGGGCTGGCCGGGCGCTTCGAGCGGGGCACGCTGAAAGGCGCCCCGGGGGCCAGCTCGGACCTGGCGGAGCGCCGCCGCGCCTATCTGGACCGCCTGGACCTGGAGCTTGGGGTCATCTGCCAGATGGGCTTCCCGGGCTACTTCCTGATCGTGGCGGACTTCATCGCCTGGGCCAAGCGCAACGGCATCCCGGTCGGCCCCGGACGCGGCTCCGGCGCCGGGTCCCTGGTCGCCTATGCCCTGGGGATCACGGACCTCGACCCCATCGAGCACGAGCTCCTGTTCGAGCGCTTCCTGAACCCGGAGCGTGTCTCGATGCCGGACTTCGACGTGGACTTCTGCATGGAGGGCCGGGATCGGGTCATCGACTATGTGGCCGAGCGCTACGGCCGGGAGGCGGTCTCCCAGATCATCACCTTCGGCACCATGGCCG
This sequence comes from Chromatiaceae bacterium, assembly GCA_041738985.1. Classification (GTDB taxonomy): domain Bacteria; phylum Pseudomonadota; class Gammaproteobacteria; order Chromatiales; family Chromatiaceae; genus Thiodictyon. Next base: position 9,946 of record JBGSOR010000141.1, read on the forward strand.
CCAAGGCGGTGGTACGGGACGTGGGCCGGGTCATGGGCCACCCCTACGGATTCGTGGATCGAGTGGCCAAGATGGTCCCGTTCGAGCTGGGCATGACCCTGGATAAGGCCCTCGCCGAGAGCGACGACCTGCGTGCCGCCTACGAGGACGACGAAGAGGTGCGCACCCTGCTCGACATGGGGCGCAAGCTCGAGGGGCTCACCCGCAACGCCGGCAAACATGCCGGGGGCGTGGTCATCGCCCCGACCCAACTCACCGACTTCGCACCGCTGTATTGCGAGCCGGGGGGCGAAAACCTGGTCACCCAGTTCGACAAGGACGACGTGGAGTCGGCAGGGCTGGTCAAGTTCGATTTCCTGGGGCTGCGCACGCTCACCATCATCGACTGGGCCTTGAAGACCATCAACGCCCGCCGGGGCCCGGGCGAGGAGCCGGTGGACATCGAACGGATCGACCCGACGGACCCGGTGTCGTTTGCGCTCTTGAAGCGCTGCGAGACCACCGCGGTCTTCCAGCTCGAATCCCGCGGCATGAAGGACCTGATCAAGAAGCTCCAGCCGGACTGCTTCGAAGAGATCACGGCCCTGGTCGCACTCTTCCGGCCCGGGCCGCTTCAGTCCGGCATGGTGGACGACTTCATCAACCGCAAGCACGGCCGCGCCAAGGTCCTCTATCCGCACCCCGATCTGGAGCCCATCCTCAAGCCCACCTATGGCGTCATCCTCTACCAGGAGCAGGTGATGCAGATCGCCCAGGTGCTCGCCGGCTATTCGCTCGGCGGTGCAGACCTACTGCGACGGGCGATGGGCAAGAAGAAGCCGGAGGAGATGGCCAAGCAGCGGGCCATCTTCCAGGAGGGGGCAGAGAAGCGCGGGGTAGACGGTGCAGTCGCCGCCCACATCTTCGATCTGATGGAGAAGTTTGCGGGATACGGATTCAACAAGTCCCACAGCGCCGCCTATGCCCTCGTCTCCTATCAAACCCTCTGGCTCAAGGCGCACTATCCCGCCGCCTTCATGGCCGCCGTGCTCTCGGCGGACATGGACAATACGGACAAGGTGGTCACGCTCATCGAGGAGTGCCGGACCATCGGGCTCAAGGTGGAGCCGCCGACCATCAACCGCTCCGAGTACCGCTTCACCATCGCCGATGCCGACACCGTGGTCTATGGACTCGGGGCCATCAAGGGGGTCGGCGAGTCTGCTATCGAGGCGATCCTGGAGGCCCGGCGCTCGGGCGGACCCTTCCGCGACATCTGGGAATTTTGCCGGCGTATCGATCTCCACAAGGCCAATCGCCGGGTCCTGGAGGGCCTGATCCGGGCCGGCGCCTTGGATGGACTCGCCCCCAACCGGGCAACCCTCATGGCCCAGCTCCCGCCGGCACTCAAGCTCGCCGAGCAGCACCGGGAGACCCAGGCCGCCGGCCAGGGGGACCTCTTCGGCGCCCTGGAGCCTGCAGCTGCCTCCCGCCCGGACCCGCAGATCGCCGCCGAGGTGCGGGAGGACTGGGACGACGAGCAGCGCCTGGCAGGGGAGCGGGAGACCCTGGGGCTCTATCTCACCGGGCACCCGATCGACCGCTATGCGGCGGAGATCGATGCCATGGTGGGACCGACAAACCGCATCGCCCGGCTCCAGGAGACCGAGCGGGCCGATCCGGAGTCCGGCAACCGTTGGAAGGACCGGGAACGGCGCACCGTCGCCGGCCTGGTGGTGGCCGTTCGCCACGGAAAGACCCAACGGGGTCGCATGGGCTCGGCCGTGCTCGACGACCGGACCGGACGGATCGAGATCGCGGTCTTTTCCGAGCTCTACGAGCAGGTCCGCAATCTCCTGGTCCCGGACCAGATGCTCGCGGTGGTGGGGAGCCTCAACTTCGACGAGTTCCGCAATGCCTGGACGCTCCGCGCCGACGACGTGCGCACCTTCGAGCAGGCCCGGGAGTCCCAGGCCGAGCACCTGGCACTGACCCTGGACCTCTCGGACCCCGCCCGGCATGCGGACGGAACCGCTCTGGCGGAGCGCCTGAGGGCCATCCTGGAGCCCTTCCGGGGCGGGGATCTGCGCATCCTTCTGGACTACCGCCGCCCAGGCGCCAGGGGCCGGCTCCTGTGCGGGGACAGCTGGCGGGTCCAGCCGCGCGACGCGCTGCTCAAACAACTTAGGCGGGTGCTGGGCAACGACGCGGTCGAAGTCTCCTATCAGCGCGGCGCCCTGGCGGCCGAGCCCGAGCGCCCGAAGGCCCCTCGGTTGGCAGTAGTCAGATAAGTCACCATGCCCAGGTGGGTCGCCAGCGCGAAAGCGAATAAAACAAACACCTTGAAAAATCGCCCCGAGGGCGATTTCTCAAGCAGGGGGGTCGTCTATTGGCCGCTCCCCCACTCGCATCAGGGCAAGCGTGATGTTATCCGTGCCGCCGCGCTCGTTGGCCAGATGCACCAGGGCCTCGGCCGCAGGTCCCAGGGGCCCGTCCGCGGCGGCGATCAGGACTTGGCGCAGCCATTCCAGCGGGACCAGTCCCGTGAGTCCATCGGTGCAGAAGAGATAGAGGTCGCCGGTACGCAGGTCCGACACCCCGGATGAGACGCGCACCGCCGGACCCGCTCCCAGGGCGCGGGTCAGGATGTTGTCGCCGATCCCATAGCGGCGGGCGTCATCGAGGGTGCGGAAAAATCCCTGATCCACCACATCCTGGATAAAGGAGTGGTCATGCGAGAGCTGCTCCAGGGACCGGTCGCGCAGGCGATAGAGCCGGGAGTCGCCCACGTTGGCGTAGGCGAGCCACTCGGCCCCGGCGAAGCCGAGCACGACAGTGGTCCCCATCCCCACGCATTCGGTCTTGCTTTGGGCGAGCCGCCAAACCGCCCGATTGGCCTCCTCCACAGCAGCCTCCGCCAGCAACCGGGCCTTGTCCGGATCGGTACGCGGCAGGTCCTGGCGCTTGAAGCGCTCGCGAATGGTGTCGGCAGCCAGCTGGCTCGCCACCTCCCCAGCGCTTGCCCCGCCGACCCCGTCGGCAACCACCACGAGGCGCAAATCCGCGTGCACGGTCACCGCGTCCTCGTTGCGTACCCGCACCCTGCCTCGGTCGGTGCGCCAGGCATACTCCAGCTTGAACGCCCACATCACGGGGCCCCGTACACGAGGCTACCCTGGCTCGCTGCCATGCTCGCCGGCTCTGGGTGCACGCTGGACCTTACCTGACTGCGGTGTCGCCAGACCTGCCCGCAAGCTGGGCAGCCAGCTGCTTGGGGGGCACGTAGCCGGGGATCATCTCGCCGGTTTCCGTGACGATGGCGGGGGTCCCGCGCAGCCCCAGCTCCTCGCCGAGGGCCATATGCTGGTCGACCGGATTGGCGCAGGTCTTCTCCGCGATCGATTGTCCGGCCTTAACCGCCGTCAGGGCCGTGCGCCGGGCGGCCTGGTCGCCCGCGCACCACACGGAAACCGCCTCTTGATAGGCCGGGCTGCCTTTGCCGGAGCGGGGATAGAAGAGATAACGCACGCGGATCCCTTCCTCGCCGTACGCCGCGATCTGGCTATGGAGCTTGCGGCAGTAGCCGCACTCCACGTCGGTGAAGATAGTGACCGTATGGGTCGCCTTGCCGGACGGCTCGAAGATGACCATCTCTTGCTCGCCCACCCCGTCTACCAGCTTCTTTCTGGCGCCTGAGAGGCGCGGTTCAGTGACGTCCTCGCGGGTGGCGAGATCGACGATACGTCCGTCGATGAAATAGCGACCGTCGCCAGTGACATACATCATCTGAGTACCCACCAGGACCTCGTAAAGCCCTTTCACCGGCGCGGGCTTGACGCTATCGATCTTAATATTCGGGACGACGCGCGTCAGGGCCGCGCGGATACTGTCCTCGGGATCGGCAGAGAGGCTACCGGCCGCGAGCAGCAGCACGGCGGCGGCAATCGAGCGGGAAATGCGCATGGACTTGGATACCTCGGTCTGTAATAGCGATAGGGACGGCCGACCCGGCTCAATCCCGAAAATTGGAGTACTTGAGCGGCAGACCCCAGTCTTCCGCCCGCAACAGCGCGATGGTCTCCTGGAGATCGTCGCGCTTCTTTCCAGTGACCCGGACCTGATCCCCTTGGACCTGAGCCTGAACCTTGATCTTGCCTGACTTGATCAGTTTGACCATACGCCGGGCGGTATCCGCGTCGACCCCCTGCTTTAGGCCAATCTCCTGACGGGCTGAGCTCAGCGCGATTATGGGGTCCTTCGGATCCAAGGCACTGAGATCCACACCGCGTTTGCTCAGCTTTTGACGCAGGATGTCCATCATTTGTTGCAGATGAAACTCCTGCTCGCCGACCAGAAGGATCTTGTCGTCCGCCAGCTCGAAGCTGGCCTTGACGCCCTTAAAGTCGAAACGGGTTGCGATCTCCCGGCTGGCCTGGTCCACCGCGTTTCGGACCTCCTGCATGTCGGTCTCCGAGACGATATCGAAAGATGGCATAGCTGGCTCTCGTGTCCGGCGCGCGCACTTCGACCGGGTTAGAACTTGGTACATCTGCGGGCCTGGCCCGCTTGGTGGCAGAACGATAAATCAAGGTGACCCCAGCCGCCACCTAAACCCGACCGGCTTGCCAGGTCTGTCATCCTTCCCCGAACGATTCGGGGTACCGGGGCCTAGGGCTGGTTCCGAAGCCGTTGCGCCGCTCGGCCGGCACTCCTGGATCAGCCTCGTGGATGATGCCGCGCATGAAGCTGCTTGAGCCGCTCCCGAGCGACGTGTGTATAGATCTGGGTCGTCGAAAGGTCGCTGTGTCCAAGTAGCATCTGGACGACGCGCAGATCGGCCCCGTGATTGAGCAGGTGGGTGGCGAACGCGTGCCTCAACGTATGGGGCGACAGCGGCTTAAAAACCCCCGCCTGGAGCGCGTAGCGCTTGATGAGCTGCCAGAATGCCTGGCGGGTCATACAGTCGCTGCGGCAGGTGGGGAACAGATAATCGCTGATGCGGCCCCCGAGGAGGGCCCGGCGCGCCCCGCTCAGGTAGTCCTGGAGCCAGCCCACCGCATCCTCCCCCAAGGGCACCAGCCGCTCCTTGCTACCCTTGCCCAGGACTCGGACCACCCCTTGGGTCAGACTGACTTGACTCGGGGTCAGGGTCACCAGCTCCGTGACCCGCAGACCGCTGGCATACAGAACCTCCAGCATGGTGCGGTCCCGGTGACCGCGCGGATCTTCCGTATCCGGAGCGGCGAGCAGGGCCTCCACCTCGGACTCCGTCAGACTCTTGGGAAGCGGCCGCCCGAGCTTGGGTGCGTCCACCCGGGCGCTCGGGTCATCCTGAATCAGGCCCTGGCGCACCAGGTGCTGGTAGAACTGGCGGAGACAGGAAAGCAGCCGGGCGCTGGACCTGGGTTTGCGGCCCTGGACCGAGAGCAGGGCCAGATAGTCCAGGAGGTCCAGGCGCTGCGCCTCGATCAGGCAGCGCCCCCGCTCCCGGTCGATCCAGACCGCAAAGGCTCGCAAATCCGATTGGTAAGCGGACAGCGTATTCTGGCTCAGGCCCCGCTCCATCCAGAGGACGTCCGCGAAGCCCTCGATGCTCGCCCGGTCCCCAGCGCCGGGCGCGGCCCCCAGCGCCTGCCCCTCAGCCGCCATCTGCGGACCCCAGGGCGCCCTCGTGGCACAGTAGCCAGCGCTTAACCGCCACCTTGCGCCCCGTGAGATCCCCCGCAAAGCCGCCGAGGCCGTGGGCGGCCACGACGCGGTGGCAGGGCACCACGA
>JBGSOR010000158.1:0-18212 GCA_041738985.1 Chromatiaceae bacterium
GCTCGCCCTGCTGCGCGACCGGCTGCGCGCCCGGCGACTCCTGTCGGCTGAGGAGGTGGCGGAGGTCCCGAACGGCGCCCGTATCGCCACCGCCGGCCTGGTGATCAACCGCCAACGCCCGGCCGCTGCCAACCAAGTGACCTTCGTCACCCTCGAGGACGAGACCGGGCAGGTCAATCTGGTGGTCTGGAAGCGGATTGCCGAACGCCAGCGCGCGGCCTTACTCGGTTCCCGCCTGCTGGCGGTTCAGGGGGAGGTGCAGCGGGAGAGCGGGGTAATTCACCTGATTGCCGATCGGCTCATGGATCTCTCGTCCCTGCTCGGCGGGCTCGTTGTCCGATCACGGGACTTCCACTGAAGGACGCAAGGTTCGGGAGCCTCAGAGAACCGACGCAGCTTCGGGGTCCAGAGTCGGGGCGGCGCGGGAATGTCCGCGCCGCGCTCTCGGACTAGTCGGCCGCGGATTGCTTCGCGGTTGTCACGGGCTTCTCTGTGGAGGACTTCTCTTTCGCCCGAGAGCTTTGCTTGCCGATGGACTTGCAGTGGCCGGAGACCTGTTTATTGTCCTTGCGGGTATAGCCATTGACCCAGGTGCAGTCCCCATTGCTCTCGCAAACGGCCTGCTCGAGCCCCTTGCAGGCAGACTCCGCGAGGACCGGACCAGCGGAGGCGGCGATCAAGGTCGCAGAAAACAGTGCGACTTGAGGCAGGCGGAAAGTAAGTATTCTCATCTAAGATCTCCTTGAGGAAGAGTGCAACGAAATGCGGAGCGCATATGTCTGCCCGCGCCGACAAAGGTAGGCTGTTCAACGATTTCTGCAACGCAGCCCGTCCGCTGACCGTCGGAAGTTTTCTGTTTTGTGATCGCCTGGGCAGGTTGTCCCCGGTTCTCGCCGCTCCCGGACCGTCCCGTGACCCCCAGCTCGTACCTCACCTTGTCCGCCGATTGATCGTCCTTGAACCATGGAAGACACGCCTGCCACTGGCATTGGGCTCGGCAGCCCCCGGTCGAGCAGGGTCGACAGGTCGAAGGGCAAGCGCGCCAAGCGGAGGATCGCTGTCGCGCGGCTTAGCCCGAAGGCAGGACAGCCCCTTTCGCAGGACGCCCACTGCGCGCCCAGATCCGAAGCCCTGTGAGGACCCCGGCGAACAGGAGCAGAAGCCCGCCGATCCAGAGGCTCGCATCCAGCGGGTCCCTCTGGAAGGTTGCCGCCTGGTAAAAGACGGTAGCCGAGAGGTAGGCGACCCCGGTGGTCCAGAGTGCCACGAATCCGGCCCAGGCCGCACCCGCCTCTCTGACTATGGCCCCCATGGTAGCTACGCAAGGGAAGTACAACAGCACGAACAGTAAGTAGGCAAAGGCCCCGGCACGCCCGTCGAAGCGCGCGGCCATGGCCCCGAAGGTTCCAGTTCGTACCCCTTGATCCTCGGCCGCGGCCTCTCGGTCCGAGAGGTCCCCGACCCGCAGCCCCAGGGGGTCCGTGACCCGGGCACCCAGCTCGCCCAGGTTATCGACCACCGACCAAAGGGCCAGTTTGAGATCCCGGCCCAGGCTGAATGGCCCCGAGGCGGGCGCATCCGCGGATTCGTCTGCGAGCCGCCCATAGAGGGAGTCCAGGGTCCCAACGATGACCTCCTTGGCCAACACCCCGGAAACGACCCCGAGCACCGCCGGCCAGTTATCCTCCCGGATACCCAAGGGTGCAAAGAGCGGGGTCGCTGCCCGGCTCGCCGCGGCCAGGACGGACCTGTCGCTGTCCCCGGCCCCGAAGCGCAGGTCCGTTCCCAGGCTCCCCAGCAGGTTCAGCGCCAGCACCATGACCACGATCACCCGCCCGGCCTCCCGCAGGAAGAGCCGTACCCGGTCCCAGGTCCGCAGTAGTACCCCCTTGACCGTGGGCAAGTGATAGGGCGGCAGCTCCATCAGGAGCCCCGAGCTCTCGCCCTTGAGCAGGGTGTGCTTCATCGCCAGCCCGGTAAGGATGGCCACCGCGATCCCGGTCAAATAGAGCACAAACACCAGGTTCTGGCCCGAGTGCGGGAAGAAGGCCGCCGCGAAGAGGGCATAGACCGGGAGCCGTGCCCCGCAGGACATGAAGGGGTTCATTAGGATGGTGAGCTTGCGCTCGCGCTCGCTCTCCAGGGTGCGGGTGGCCATCACCGCCGGGACATTGCAGCCGAAGCCCACGATCAGGGGGACGAAGGCCTTGCCCGGGAGTCCGATGGAGCGCATGAAGCGGTCCATCACAAAGGCAGCCCGCGCCATATAGCCGCTGTCCTCCAGGGCCGAGAGGACGATATAGAGGCTCGCGATAATCGGGATAAAGGTGGCGACCACCTGGAGTCCGCCGCCGATCCCGTCCGCCAGCACCGTCCGGAGCCAGAGGGGCGCCCCCCAGGACTCGAGGAGGGCCCCGAGCCCGTCCACAAAGACCGCCTGGGCGGCGAGGTCGAAGAAGTCGATGAAGGCTCCCCCGATGTTCATGGTGAACATGAACATGAGGTAAATGGCGAGCAAAAAGAGCGGGATGCCGAAGCTCCGGCTCAGCACCACCCGGTCGATCCGGTCCGAGAGGGTGCGCCCCGCACGCCCGTGCTCCCGAAGCACGCGCTCGGCGACGGTGTGCGCGTGGCCGAAACGCGTATCGGCGATGTGCAGATCCACGTCCCCGCCGGTCCGCTCCCTGATCCGCTCCCGCCAGCGTTCCGCCCCCTCCAACAGGTCGGTGCTTGCCCCCTGCTCCGCAGTCGGATCGGACTCGAGCAGTTTTAGGGCCAGCCAGCGGGCGCTACGGTCCCCGCGGTGGCTCGCCAACCGCGGGGCCAGATCCGTGACGGCCTCCTCAACCAGGTCTCCGTGCCCCAGGGGGATGCCCGCGGACTCCCGTCCCGCCGCAACCGCGAGCACCCGGGCGGTCAGCTCGGTCAACCCCTCTTTGGTCACTGCCACCACCGGCACCACGGGACACCCCAGCTCCCGGGCGAGCCGGGCGATGTCGATGCGGATCCCGCGCCGCCGGGCCACGTCCATCATGTTGAGCGCCACCACGATGGGTACGCCCATCTCCAGGAGCTGCACCGTCAGGTAGAGGTTGCGCTCCAGATTTCCCGCGTCGAGGACGTTGACGATCAGGTCCGCGTCCCGGCTGAGCAGATAGTCCCGGGTCACGATCTCGTCCAGGGAGCCCGCGTCCAGGGAATAGATCCCCGGCAGGTCGATCACCCGCACCGGTCGCCCGTCCAGCTCCAACGTGCCCTCCTTGCGCTCCACCGTCACCCCCGGCCAGTTGCCTGTCTGCTGTCGAATGCCCGTCAGGGCATTGAACAGGGCGGACTTGCCGCAGTTGGGGTTGCCGGCGAGGGCCAGGGCCAGAGGCGGCGCGACGGCGCATGCGGGCGATCGGGACGGCGAGGCGGGGGAGGCGTCTTTCATGATGTCTGGTCGGTTCGGGGTCCGCGGGTTGACGGGGCGACTCCGGCTCGCCAACCGGCATCGGTTAGGCCGACTTAGGCGCGACTGCGGCCGGCCAAATGCGGACTCGGGTCGGCATGGTGCCGGCGGCTAACACGGTCCTGGCGCCGGGACAGGTTAGATTTGCCCACCGCGGACAACTGCGCTCGCTGGTACAATCGAGCCATGACACCGGCGAGCCTCGGCCTCCGCTGCCTCGAGCCAGGCCGCCTCCCAGTCGCCCGCGGGGCCGATGGTCCCTCCCGCGGCGCGTGGGAGGGCTCGTCTCGATTCTAAGCCGCCGCGGCCCGGTTTCGCCCGCTGCCGCCAGAAAATTCCGGTGCGGCAGGGTCGCCCGACCTCTCGCCGAAACGCTGGCGGAAAACGCCTCAGCATTTGCGACTCAGAGGCTGTGAAAATACCCGTTTTCGACCGGCGAATCCGCGGTTTCCCGTAGGTTGGGCCGACGCAGGAGGCCCAACGATCAGAGGGTTACATTGACCTTGTCGTTGGGCCTCGTTCCTCGGCCCAACCTACAGAGGGTTCTTTCGCAACCTCTCAGCCGAGTGGATGCTTGACAAGAGCGGGTCCGTCGTTGCTTTCTGAGCCGGATGCCAAACCTCGGGGCGGCTACTCAAGAGTGACACGGAATTTCCCGTTGCACATTTCAAAACAAAGGGGGACGACATTGTGATGCTTCAGGTCCGCATACATGGTCGCGGTGGCCAAGGTTGCGTCACGGGTGCCGAGATGCTCTCGATCGCCGCGTTTCGCGAGGGCAAGCACGCGCAGGCGTTTCCGAGCTTCGGCTCCGAGCGCACGGGCGCGCCCGTGGTGGCATTCTGCCGCATCGCCGATCGGGAGATTCGCCTGCGTGAGCCGATCATGCAGCCGGACGGTCTCATCATCCAGGACCCCACCCTGCTCTACCAGGTGGACGTCTTCAGTGGATTGAAGCCGGATGGCTACGTCCTCATCAACACGAAAAAGAGTTTCGACGAGCTCGGCATCGGCGAGCGATTCGGCGGGTGGCACCATTCGCATCTGTGTACAGTCCCGGCCACCGAGATCGCCATGGAGCACATTGGTCGCCCACTGCCGAACGCCATCCTGCTGGCGGGGTTCGCGGCGATGAGCGGGGCGGTGTCGCTGGCATCCGTCCACGCAGCGATAGAAAGTAAATTCTCCGGCAAGGTGGCGACTGGCAATATCGCCGCTGCCAGCGCCGCCTATGAGTACGTAAAGCAAGAGTCGGAGGACTACCGCCGTGCTGAAACAATGTGAAGGCTCCCATGCGGTCGCCGCGACCGTCGCCCTGTGTCGGCCGGAGGTGATCTGCGCCTACCCGATCTCCCCCCAAACCCACATCGTCGAGGGCCTGAGCGAGATGGTGAGGGACGGGACCCTGTCGGGCTGCGAGTTCATCAACGTCGAGTCGGAGTTCGCCGCCATGTCGGTCGCCATCGGCTCGTCGGCGGCCGGCGCCCGCTCCTATACCGCTACCGCCAGCCAAGGCCTGCTGTTCATGGCCGAGGCGGTGTGGAACGCCTCCGGGCTGGGGTTGCCGATCGTCATGACCCTCGCCAACCGGGCGATCGGCTCGCCGATCAACATCTGGAACGACCACACCGACTCGATGTCGATGCGCGATGCGGGCTGGCTCCAGCTCTTCGCCGAGAACAACCAGGAAGCGGCCGACCTGCATATCCAGGCATTCCGCCTGGCCGAGGAGGTCTCGCTGCCGATCATGGTGTGCATGGACGGCTTTATCCTCACCCATGCCTACGAGGGCGTGGACATCCCGACCCAGGAGCAGGTGGACGCCTATCTGCCGCCCTACGAGCCGCGCCAGGTGCTCGACCCGCGCGACCCGGTGTCGATCGGGGCCATGGTGGGGCCCGAGGCCTTCACCGAGGTCCGGTATCTGGCCCACGCCAGACAGATGCAGGCATTGGAGCTGATCCCGCAGTTGGCGGCCGAGTTCAAGCAACAGTTCGGCCGCGACTCGGGCGGACTGGTCCGAACCTATTGCACCGATGACGCGGTGACCATCGTGGTGGCCCTAGGCTCGGTGTTGGGCACCATCAAGGATACTGTGGACGATCTGCGCGAGGCCGGCCATAAGATCGGGGTCTTGGGGATCACCTCTTTCCGCCCCTTCCCGACCAATGCGATCCGGCATGCGACCCGCAATGCGCACCGCGTGGTGGTGGTCGAGAAGTGCTTCGCGGTCGGTGTCGGCGGTATCGTCTCGCGCGACGTGCGCACCGCGATGCGCGACCGGCCCCAGCGGCTCTATGGCGTGGTCGCCGGGCTCGGCGGGCGCGCCATCACCAAGGCGTCCTTGCACGGTCTATTGCTCAAGGCGATGGAGGACGATCTGGAACAACTGACCTTCCTCGATCTGGATTGGAACGCGGTCAACCGGGAGCTGGAGCGCGAGCGCCAGACCCGCCGTTCCGGCCCGATCGCCGAGAACATGCTCCGCGACCTCGGCGTCGTGGCGTCCCGCGTCGGTTGATTGAGAGACCCGCCATGGCAACCACCACCGTCAAGTTTTACCAGACCGGCACCCATACCGTCGGCAACCGTTTGCTCGACCCCGCCCAGCGCTCGGTGCAGGCCGACATGCGGCGTACCAACTCGCTCAACTCCGGACACCGCGCCTGCCAGGGCTGCGGCGAGGCGCTCGGCGCCCGTTACGCCATCGACGCCGCCATGCAGGCGACCAACAATCAGTTGATCGCGGCCAATGCTACCGGCTGTTTGGAGGTCTTCTCGACTCCCTATCCGGAGACCTCCTGGCAGATCCCCTGGATCCACTCGCTGTTCGGCAACACCGCGGCGGTGGCGACCGGGATCGCCGCCGCACTGCGGGTGAAGGGTCGCGAGGAGGTCCGCGTGGTCGCCCAAGGCGGCGACGGCGGCACCACCGACATCGGCTTCGGCTGTCTCTCCGGCATGTTCGAGCGCAACGACGACGTGCTCTATATCTGCTACGACAACGAGGCCTATATGAACACGGGTGTGCAGCGCTCGTCGGCCACCCCGGGGGCAGCGCGTACCGCCACCACCCCGGCGGTCGGGGACGCCCCTGGCAATGTCTTCGGCCAGGGCAAGAACCTGCCCCTGATCGCCATGGCGCACGAGATCCCCTACGTCGCCACGGCCACCGTCTCGGAGCTGCGCGACCTGGAGGCCAAGGTCCGGCGCGCCATGGAGATCCGCGGGGCGCGCTATATCCATGTCTTCGTCCCCTGTCCGCTGGGCTGGGGCACCAACGCATGGGATACGATCCGGATCGCCCGACTCGCCAAGGAGAGCGGCGTGTTCCCCGTGTTCGAGGCCGAGCACGGCGAGGTCGTCAGCGTCTCCAAGATCCGCAAGCAGATCCCGGTGGAGGACTATCTCAGGCCCCAGCGGCGCTTTGCGCATCTGTTCTCGCCGACCCCGAACACCGCGTCGATCGCCCGAATCCAGGCGCTCGCCGACCGCAATATCCGGCGTTTCGGGCTGGCCGATGCGCCGGCCGCCGCCGTGGAGCAAGTCCATGGATAAGCCATTTGCAATCACACTCGATGTCGGCTCCTCGCTGGCCAACAAGACCGGGAGCTGGCGCACCTACCGGCCGGTCTATGTCGACCGGCTACCGCCCTGCAACAACGCCTGCCCGGCCGGCGAAAACATCCAGGGCTGGCTCTACCACGCCGAGTCCGGGGACTACGAGCAGGCATGGCGCGTGCTCACCCAGGACAACCCGCTGCCGGCCGTAATGGGGCGGGTCTGTTACCACCCCTGCGAGGGCGCCTGTAACCGCGGCCAGCTCGACGAGTCGGTCGGGATCAACTCGGTGGAGCGCTTCCTGGGCGACCAGGCGATCAAGATGGGCTGGGCCTTCACTCCCCCCGCCCAGGCATCGGGCAAGCATGTCCTGGTGGTTGGGGCCGGGCCATCCGGGCTGTCCGCCGCTTACCATCTGGCGCGTCTGGGTCACCGCGTGACCATCCAGGAGGCCGGGCCAGTGGCCGGCGGAATGATGCGGTTCGGCATCCCGAAATACCGGCTACCGCGCGATGTCTTGGAGGCCGAGATCCAGCGGATCCTGGACCTCGGCGTCGCCTTGCAGCTCAACGCCAAGGTCGCGAACATCGAGTCTGCGATGCAGGAGGGCGGGTTCGATGCGGCCTTCCTCGCGGTCGGGGCGCACATCGCCAAGCGCGCCTATATCCCGGCCGGCGAGGCGGCGCGTCTGCTCGACGCCATGCAGGTCCTGCGCGGCATGGAGGGCGAGGAAAAGCCGATGCTCGGCCGGCGCGTAGTGGTCTACGGGGGCGGCAACACCGCGCTCGACGTGGCCCGGACCGCCAAGCGCCTGGGCGCCACCGATGCGATCATCGTCTACCGGCGCACCCGCGAGAAGATGCCCGCCCACGACTTCGAGGTCGAGGAGGCGCTGCAGGAAGGCATCCTGATCAAGTGGCTCTCCACCATTAAGAATATGTCCGACGAGGGCACCCTCACGGTCGAAAAGATGGAGCTCGACGAGAAGGGCTTCCCGCAGCCGACCGGCGAGCTTGAAACCTTAGAGACCGATTCTTTGGTGCTGGCCCTGGGCCAGGACGTGGACCTGTCGCTCTTGGATGGCGTGCCGGGGCTGGAGATCAAAGACGGCGTGGTCCAGGTCGGCAGCAACATGATGACCGGCCGTGCCGGGGTCTTCGCCGGCGGTGACATGGTGCCGTCCGAGCGCACGGTCACTGTCGCCATCGGCCACGGCAAAAAGGCGGCGCGCAACATCGACGCCTGGCTGCGCGGCGAGACCTACGAGCCTGCACCCAAGCATGACTTGGCCAAGTTCGAAAAGCTCAACCCCTGGTACTACGAAGACGCCCCCAAGACGGTGCAGCCGACCCTAGACGTGATCCGTCGCCAATCCACCTTCGACGAGGTGGTCGGCGGTCTGGACGAGACCAACGCGCTCTTCGAGGCGCGCCGTTGCCTGTCCTGCGGCAATTGCTTCGAGTGCGACAACTGCTACGGGGTGTGCCCGGACAACGCCGTCATCAAGCTGGGTCCCGGTCAGCGCTTCGAGTTCAACTACGACTACTGCAAGGGCTGCGGCATCTGCCGCACCGAGTGCCCGTGCGGCGCGATCATCATGGTGCCGGAGACCATCTGACCAAGCGGTCCGGCCTCGGACCAGGCCGGGTTCGCTCCCAGATCGAGCGGCGAGGATCTTCTGCACGGAGCGCAAGACCTTACATCCCTCGTCCGTGGATTCGTTTATCGCGGAGAGGGGGAAGGCCGCCTCGCCCTTGACGAGGTCGTTCGGGTCATACAGCAGGTGGTAGGTCCAGTCCACCTTCAGGGACCGCCGCCGTCCGCGGTCCCCGTATAGACCCGCATGATCCGGTAAGGCGGCTTGCCGCCCTCGACCCCGCCGTTCAGCGGCGGCGCCCGGTGGAGCTGGTTGACCGCGATATAGAGCCAGTCGGGCTCGCCGAAGCTCAACGCGTCCGGCCACGACATCCGCTCGTCCTCGACCAGGGTCTCCAGCCGCCCGTCCGGGTGCAGGACGGCGATGCCGTTGTGTGCCAGGTCGGTGAAATAGTGATTTCCCGCCGCATCCGTGATCGCCCCGTCCGACACCGGCTTGGGCCCGGCCTTGGCGATGGCCGCAGCGATAGTCGCGTCGTCCGCACCCTCGCGGAGCAGCTTCGCCGGGACCTGGTACCAGGTCCGACCGGTCATGGCCCCGAAGTAGAGCGTCTCGCCGTCGGCCGAGAGCGTAATGGGGTTCACCGCGACCCGGGCCGGTTTGACCTTCCCGTCCTCGCCCCGCGGTCCGACCACCCGACCCTCCACCACCAGGTCGACGTCTTCGGACTGCAGCGCTGGCGAGGCCGTGAAGCGCCGCGAGGTCCGCTTGTTCAGGTCGACGACCACCAGCGCCGGCGCGTGGCTGCCGCTCGGATCGGCGATGTAGACGAAGCCGCGCGCATCGTCTACCGCCAGGTCGTTCAGGAAGCTGCCGACCGGACCGGTCTCCGGCGGGAAATCGTAGCGGAAGACCGGGTTGCCGTCGGCGAGCGAGAACGCGACCAGCTTCGGCGTCTGCGGCGGCTCGCCCAGGCCGTTGTCGAGCACCCAGAGCCGTCCCTGACCGTCGATGCGGATGCCGAGCACGCTGTTCAGCACGTCCGGCCCCGAGCCAAAGGCCCCGTTCCAGGCCAGATCCGGCCAGGGCCGATAGCTGTCCGGCCCCGTGATCTCGATCAGCTGGGCCGCAGCGCGGCGGAACTGGTGCACCGTCGCGAAGACCCGCCCTTCCGGCGTGACTGCCAGGTTGCCCGGATTGATCGGCAGCTCCGCCACGACCTCGATGACGCCGGGGACCAGCTGCTCGCCAGCGGCAATGTGCAGTGGTGCGATCGATAAAAGGGAAAGCAGGACGGCGACGATTGCGGAACGCATAGGATTCTCCGACTCTCTGGATTGCGTGGATGCGCAGCCGGCCTAAGGCGATTTCTGTCAAATCATGTACCACCTCGCTCGTCTTTTCGCCCGCCTTCGGCGTCGCACGGACAGTCACATAGCCCAGCTATGCTCCTGGCGGCGCTCCTTGAAGGCAGACGAAAATCCTTCGCGATCCAGTACATGTTTTTCCGGCAATCGCCTAAGTCCCGGCCGGCGCGTTTCCAAGCCCTCAAGGGTGGATCAGGGCGACGCAGGCTGCAAGCCGGTCTCCAGCGCCCCAGTCCCTAAAATCCACTCATACAACATCGAGCCGTTATCCACTACATTATGTCTGGGTTTCCCAACCGTCACGAGGCGGGCGGGAAGGAGCGGGACCGCGGCTCGGACCACACCGGCCCTGCTGCGGGCCGATCCGGCACGGAGGCAAGGGTCTATCGATCTCAACTGGAGTATTCGTCATGAACTTCGACATCGCCACACACAACGTCGGCAAGACTGATCGCCTGGTCCGCGCGATTGTGGGCGTCCTCC
The DNA here is from genome assembly GCA_041738985.1 of Chromatiaceae bacterium. Lineage (GTDB taxonomy): Bacteria > Pseudomonadota > Gammaproteobacteria > Chromatiales > Chromatiaceae > Thiodictyon. The sequence goes on from JBGSOR010000158.1 coordinate 10,460, forward strand.
TGATCCTCGGCGCATTTCGCGGCGGTAGCTGGGTAGTCGGGGTGATCGGTGCGGTGCTGATCGCCACTGCCTACCTGCGCTTCTGCCCGGCCTATAAGGCCTTCGATTTCAGCACCAACAAGGACGAAACCCCGGCAGGCAAGTAGGCGATAAAGCCGCCCAGCGATCGGGTCGGCAGGCCCGATCCCTGGGCACTCCCCCTTGCAGGGGGCGTGGAGCCGCTCGCATGAGGCGAGCGGCTCCCGCCCCTGACGACGACGTTGGGCGGGCAACTAGGGGAGAAGAATCGGGCGCTGGGGACGCCCAGACATTCTGCTGGGACCGGGGCATTGCTCAGGGCTCTCGGCGTTCCTTCGCTGGGTGGTGCCGGTCTCGACGACAGTGCCTGGTCGCGGCGCCGCTTCCTGGCCTCAATCCTCGGGATCGAACCGATAGCCCAGTATCTCGATGTCCCGGGCGAAGTGCCGGGCGACCAACTCCGCGGTCTCGTCCGTGTAGTAGCTCCGATAGTCCTTGCCCCGGTCCTTGGCCTGGCGCTCATGGGGCAGGGCGGGCGGGGGGATGCCGATCCGGGAGCAGGCGGTCGCGAAGTCCGCATGCAGACGCTCGTAGCGTCCGATGAAATCGACCACGACGTTTCCGTGCAGGTCGATCAGGTAGTCGCTCTGGAGCTCGATGGAGGTATCCACGTGATACTGGTAGGGACGCTCGGGATCCAGCTTCCAGCGCAGGAAGGACGCGAAGTCCTCGTTGCCCCCCAGGTAGTGCGGTCGCTCCCGGCGGATGTGGTGGAAGGAGCTGACCTGGAGGTCCCAGGGGTTGCGCACGAAGGCGAACTTGAAAAGCGAGTCGAAAAACTCCTTCGGCAAGAGCTCCTTGGCTGCAACGACCTTGGCGTGCCGGGGGAGCTTGGTGCCGATCCGGTGACCGCTCAAGTGACTGAAACGGCTGCATAGGAACATGGGCCAGTACCAGGGGTCGGCCCAGCGGCGGCGCTCCAGGGCGGCGCGCACGCTGGTGCCGCCGGTCTTGGCGATGTGGACGAAGAGAAAGCGGTGCTTCACGGAAAGGAGCATGGGACGGTCCGATGTGTCTGGGCGCGACCCGACAGGCGGGTGTGACCCGAAAGGATCTCCGGGATTGGGGAAAAGCGGAAGTCGCTTTTTTGGTCTTGCTTATCGCATCGGACCCGATCGATCCGCCTCCTCCCTCGTACTGTCGGCCCAGTGCGCCCGCTTGCGCGGACCCCGAGGGACCGATCCGCCCCAGGCTCGGGCCGCCGGAACTTTGTAAGCCTTGGCCAATGGCGTGTCGGCCCCGGTTGCGCGCCGTTGCCACTGGGCCGCGCCGTCAGCGCGTCCCGCGATGGGGAATCGACCCATCTCTGTCCAGGAAGCCCCGGATTGCTCGCTATTGTCTCCATCACCTCCCCGATCTTCTTCCTGATCGTCCTGGGTTTTGCTGCAGTCAGGGCCGGCTGGGTCCCGCGCGAGGGTGCCCTCGCCATGGGCCGCTACGTGGTGTCCTTTGCCCTGCCGGCCCTGATCTTCAACGCGCTCGCCAAGCGGGCGCTGGAGGAGATCGTCGTCCCGGAGTTTCTGCTCGTCTATGGGGCGGGGTCCCTGATCGCATTCGCGATCGGCGTGTCGGTGGCAGCCGCCGTCCGCCGCACCGGTCCCCTGGACAGCGCCTTCTTCGGCATGGGTGTCTCCATGTCCAACAGCGGCTACAGCGGATATGCCCTGGTCCCACTTTTGCTCGGGTCGGACGCGCTGATCGCGGTCTCCATGGCGATCCTGGTGGAGGTCCTCGTCATCATGCCGTTAACCCTGGTCATGGCGGAGCTCCATGCCCGGCGGGGGGAGCGCGGGATAGGCGTCATCCTGGGGGGCGTGCTGCTGGTGGTGGTCAAGAATCCGATCATGCAGGGGATCGCCGCCGGTCTCCTGTGTGCCTGGCTGGGAGTGACCCTGCCGGCGATGCTGACCAGGACCGTCGACATGTTGGCCGGCTCCGCCGCCGCGGTCGCCCTGTTCGCCGTGGGCGGGACCCTGGCCGGCCAGCGGCTCCATCGCGGGCTGGGGTCCGCGCTGGCCATCGCCGCCGGGAAGCTCGTCGTGCATCCGCTGGCGGTGCTTCTGATGCTGGCCCTGCTCCCCGCCTTCGACCCGACCCTCAGCCAGGCTGCCCTGGTGCTGGCCGGACTGCCCATGGTGACCATCTTTCCCTTGCTGGCCCAACGCTATGGACAAGGGGAGCCGTGCGCCTCGGCGCTCATGGTGACCACCATGCTGTCGTTTCTGACCCTGAATGTGGGGCTCTGGGCATTCGGGATCGGGGCGGCGAGTTAGGCGGGAGCGCCGACATCCTGTCGGCCAGCGCGAAGCGCCATTGGGACTTGCCAGGCGACGACCGGCGCGCCAGTTAACCCTCCATGGTCAGCACCGCCGCCCCCTGATAGTCACCCCGGCGAAGCTGCGCCAGGGCCTCGTTGGCCTGCGCGAGCGGGAGGCGATGAACCTCGGCCCGCACGGGAATCCGCGGCGCCAGGTCGAGAAACTCCTCCCCATCCCGGCGGGTCAGGTTGGCCACGGAGCGGATCTGACGCTCGCCCCACAGGAGGGCATAAGGGAAGGTCGGGATATCGCTCATATGGATACCGGCGCAGACGACCCGGCCGCCCTTCTCCACATGACCCAGGGCCGTGGGCACCAGTGGACCGACCGGGGCGAAGATCAGGGCGGCGTCCAGTGCCTGGGGCGGCGACTGGTCGGCCGAGCCGGCCCAGGCTGCGCCGAGATCCATTGCGAACTGCTGGCTTGGGATATCGCCCGGCCGCGTGAATGCATAGAAGTCCCGGCCCTGGAACTTGAGCACTTGCGCAATCAGGTGCGCCGCCGCGCCGAAGCCGTAGATCCCGACGCGCTGGGCCTCCCCCGCCAGCACCAGCGCCCGGTAGCCGATGAGTCCGGCGCACAGGAGGGGCGCCAGGTCCGCCGCGTCCGCGTCCTCCGGCAAAGGGAAGCAATAGCGGGCGTCGGCCACCGTGTAGTCCGCATAGCCGCCCGGGATCTGATAGCCGGTGAATCGCGCCCCATCGCACAGGTTCTCCCGGCCGCTGGTGCAGAACCGGCAACTGCCGCAGGTCCAGCCGAGCCAGGGCACCCCGACCCGCTGGCCCGCCGCCAGCCCCGACACGCCGCTGCCCGCGGACACGACTCGGCCAACGATCTCGTGGCCCGGGATCATGGGCAGCACCGGCTCCGGCAGCTCCCCGTCCACGAGGTGAAGGTCGGTGCGGCAGACGCCGCATGCCTCCACCCGGATCAGGACCTGGCCGGCGGCCGGCTCGGGGATGGGAACCTCGACGGCCCGTAGCGGCGTACCGGGACGCTCCAGAAGCATCGCGCGCATGGTCGGTTGCATGGAGAGACCCTTCGAAGGCTGACCCTGATAGAAGTTTAGGCAGGATGCGAGCCGGCGCCCTCGCCCAGTCGCGTCCGCTCCCGCCGCCAGGTCGCGGGGGGCAGACCGGTCTCCCGCCGAAAGGCGCGGCTGAATGCGGCATCCGACTCATAGCCGATATCGCGTGCGATCGATGCGATGCCGGCGCTCGATTGCTCCAGCAGCCTTGCGGCTAGCTGCATACGCCATTTGGCGAGATACTGCATGGGCGGGTGGCCGACGAACTGGGCGAAGCGCTCGTGCAGCGCGGATCGCGACAAGCCCACCCGGTCCGCGAGCTTGTCGATCGTCCAGGTATCGCCGGGGTGCTCGTGCAGCAGCACCAGCGCGCGTCCCACGTATCGGTCGCGCAGCCCTCCCAGCCAGCTCCACTTCGCGTCGGGCATCTCGTCGAGGTAACGGCGTACGAGCTCGACGAGCATCGTCTCGCTCAGACGCTCGAGCAACGCCTCGCCACCCGGTCGCTTGAGGCTCGACTCGGACAACGCGAAGCGGATGAGCTGGGAGATGCAGTCATGATTGGCCCAGTTCTGCGCACGCACATGGAGCAGGTGCGGCAGGCTGGCCAACAGCGGGTTGAAGGGGCCGGAATCGCAACCGAAGAAGCCGCACACCAGGGTCGCGCAATGTCGGTGGCCCCCCAAGTCCAGCCCGGACACGGCGAGCGAATCGCCCTGCCGACTCGCAAAGAACGGAAGCTGCCCGGGTCTCGGCAGCTCAGAGGGGCGCAGATCGAGCGTCCCCCTCATCCCCGGCTGGCTCGACAGCACGTGCGCATCGCCGCGCGGAAATACCACCACGTCGCCTTCCTTCAGCAGGACCGGCGACTCGCCAATCAGCGTGGCCCAGCACGAGCCCTGGGTAAGCATGTGATAGGCCATTGCGTGCTCGGCCCCCGGCAGGATCATGGCCGCGATATCCCGGGCGGATGGCGCTTCGCTGACCCATCGGGCGTCGCCCTCGACGCAATAAAAGACCGCCCCGCGCAACCGGATGCTACGCAAGACGTCGGACAGGGTGTCCTCGCTCATGCGCCGGTCGCTGCAGGGCTCGACGGGAGCCCTGAGTCGGTCGACTCGGCGGTCCAGCCGGGGCGGCGGCCGAGTCCTCGTGGAGGCTTGGTCAAGTCCGCCGGACCCTGGGTCAAGTCCCCGACATAAAGCGGATTCTCGGGCAAGCGCGATGGAGCCCCGGTCAGTCCGTCGCGCCCGCAGGGCCCCATACTGATTCTCAGCGCGATGTATCCGGACCGGAGACCCCCATGCCAGACCTGACCTACCAAACCCTCGACGGGACATTCGCCTCGCTCCCATCCGACGCGGTCGCCGCGTTTTCCCAAGGCATCCGGGGCGGGGTCCTCACCCCAGCCGACGCGGACTACGACCGCGCGCGGAGTATCTGGAATGCCATGATCGATCGCCGCCCCGCGATGATCGCGCGCTGTCTGGGCACGCAGGACGTCCGCAATGCGGTGGCCTTTGCACGCACCCGCCGCATGCTGGTGAGTGTGCGGGGAGGCGGCCACCACATCGCCGGGAACGCGTTGGTGGAAGGCGGCTTGACGATCGATCTTTCCGGCATGCGTACCGTCCGTGTCGACGAGAATCATCGAGCGGCGCGTGCGGGCGCGGGCGCACTGCTGGGCGACGTCGACCACGAGACGCAGGCCTTCGGGCTGGCAACGCCGCTCGGGATCAACTCGACGACCGGTCTCGCCGGGCTGTGCCTGGGTGGCGGCTTCGGTTGGCTCACCCGCCTGCACGGTCTGACCATCGATAACTTGATCTCCGCCGATGTGGTGACCGCCGACGGAAGGCTGCAAGTCGTCTCGTCCGAGCAGGAGCCCGACCTCTTCTGGGGTATACGCGGCGGCGGCGGCAATTTTGGCGTCGTCACCTCGTTCGAGCTCCGCCTCCACCCGGTTGGCCCGCTGGTTCACGCCGGACTGGTCGTCTATCCCTTTACGCAGGCGCAGCGGGTCTTGCGCGCATGGCGCGACTTCATCGCAAACGCGCCCATGGAGCTCAGCATATGGCCGGTGCTGCGCCAGGCGCCTCCATTGCCGTTTCTGCCCGAATCGATCCACGGTCGGGAGGTGGTCGTATTTGCTGTGATGCACGGCGGCGAGCTCCATAAGGGCGAGCGAATCGCATCGGCGGTGCTCGGCTTCGGAGAGCCCGTGGGCAGTATGCTTGTGGCGCAACCCTACACGGCCTTTCAGGCGGCATTCGATCCGCTCCTCGCGCCAGGCGCGAGAAACTACTGGAAGTCCCATAATTTCAGGGAGATTACGGATGACCTGATCGACGCCCTGATCGACTCGGCAACGAAGCTGCCCGGGCCCGAGTGCGAGATCTTCGTCGCACAGCTTGGCGGCGCGGCCGGACAGGTTCCGGTTGCGGATACGGCATACGCCGGACGCGACGCTAACTTCGTGATGAATGTCCATGGCCGGTGGCGCAAGGCGGCGGACGACGGGCGTATCCGCGACTGGGCGCGCGGGGTGTTCCAGGACACCGCGCGATTCGCGACGGGCGGTGGCTACGTGAACTTCCTGACCGAGGACGAGGCGCAGCGCGTCGAGAGCGCCTACGGTGGCAATCACGCGCGACTCCGGGAGATCAAGCAGCGTTTCGACCCGGAGAACCTGTTTCGAATGAACCAGAATATCGCGCCCGCTGCACTCAGCCGCGCGGCTTAGCCGGACGAAGCCTTTGCCCGAGAGTCTAGTTGCTTCTGCAGCGGTGTAAAGCCGCGGCCCGCGCCATACAACGATCGTTTCGGGTGGCCCCGATCGACGATTGCGCATTAACCGCGGGCGCAGCAAGGGTCCGATAGAGCAAGATGCAAGCGGATAAGGGTCTTGCTTTCCCCATATCGCTTGCCGTTCGGAGTTGAATAAGTGGTATTCCCTATTTCAGCTCAATGGATAGGGTATCGAATAGGCCGGCGGGTCGAGCGACTCGGACCCGTCAAGCGACCGGGCGACCGGCGCCTTCCTCCGCCGCTGGGCCGACTCCGCCCAGTGCTCGGCGGGCCTCCGGATCGAGTGCGAGGCTGACGTCCCTGCGCGGGAAAGGGAACGCGATCCCATTGGCGGCGAACCGGCGGCCGATCTCCAGCAGGACGCGGGAGCGGATGCGCACGCCGCACATCCCGTCGCGGATGTCGATGTGGTACTGGAAGCGGAAGATGACGGACGAGTCCGCGTAGTCCCAAAGATGAACGGCCGGTGGGGGCTCCTCCAGCACCAGGGGCTCCTCGTCCAGGATCTCGCCGATCAGGCGCATGGCCAGCTCCCGGTCGTCGTCGTAGCCGATCCCGACCGTGTGGACCTGGCGCAGCAGGTAGTCGCTTCGGGTCCAGTTGGTGAATTTGCCTCCGATTACCGAGCCGTTCGGGATCAGCACTTCCTGGCGATCCTCGGTCCGGAGCGTGAGAGAGCGAATGCCGATCTGGGTCACGTAGCCCTGTTGGTCGCCAATAGTGACGAAGTCTCCGAGCCGCAGCGGTCGCTCGCCGAGCAGCAGGAGGCCCGAGACGAAGTTGTTAACGACGTTCTGCAGACCGAAGCCGATACCCACGCCCAGACTGGCCGCGAAGACCGTCAGGGTCGTCAGGTCGAAGCCCACAACCTTTAGCGCCAACAGGACGCCCGCCACGATCACGACGTACTGGGTGAAGGTCGCGAGCGCCCGGCGCAGACCCGCATCGCGGACCCTACCGTAGGCCAGGTGATAGCTGACCTGCTGAGTCCAGCCGCCGATCCACAGGGCCGCGGCGACCAGCAGGGCGGCAGCGAGGATATCGGCCGGGGTGAAGGCGGCCTGCCCGAGCTTGATCAGGCGCGTGTCAAATGCAGCGCTTAGCCAGCGTACCGCGGGGGTCTCGGCGTTCCAGTCCCAAAGCCGGAACAGGCCCCAGCCAGCGATGGCGATGGCGGCGAGCTGGCTTGCCCGGTAGCCCGGCTCCAGGAAATGGGTTCGCCAGAGCGACTCCAGCTCCCCGCCTCGGGCTTCCAGCCGCGCGGTCAGCACCCCTTTCAGGTCAGACAGCAGTCCGAGCGCGACGGCCAGACCCAGGGCGACGGCGAGCGACCAGGCGAAGTCCTCGAGCATGGTCCAGGCGAGATTGGCGAAGCCGAGGACCCCAAGGGTGCCGGTCACCACCAGGAAGATCGGCAGCACGCGCGAGAGTGCGGCGAGAAAGGCGGCGCGGCGCCGTCCCCTTGGGGTCGCGCCGAGGCGGGACCCGAGCAGCAGTCCGCGGGCGGCGAAGGCGGGCAAAG
>JBGSOR010000179.1:0-3931 GCA_041738985.1 Chromatiaceae bacterium
GGCCTCACAGACCCGGACCTGGAGCGCATCCTGGAGCGGGCCGCGGCGGCCGGCGCCAGCAGCGCGGGCAGCATCCTGATTCGTCTGCCACTGGAGCTGGCGGATCTCTTCGCCGACTGGCTGGGCACCCACTACCCGGACCGCGCGGAGCATGTCCTGAGCCTGATCCGCCAGTGCCGCGGCGGGCGGCTCAACGACCCCGAATTTGGCTTGCGCATGCGCGGCGCCGGGCCGGTGGCCGATCTGCTCGCCCAGCGTTTTCGGCTCGCCGCCCGCCGACTCGGCCTCGACCGGCGATGCAGCGACTGGAAGCTGGATACCGGTCGCTTCCGTCCGCCCCGGCCACCCGGGACTCAGCTCGGGTTATTCGATGAGCCCTGAGGGCGATCCGGCTCGAGCACCCGCTGGAGCCTAAGAAAGGTCATAGGCAAAGGATTGCGTGCGTCCGCCGGCCGCTCGATCCGCGAAAGCTCCAGCCATTCGGCCGGGGCCCAAGGAGGAAAGCGAATATCGCCCTCGGCCTGGACATGGACCTGGGTGAGATAAAGCCGGTCTGCCAGAGGCAGGGTCTTGGCATACAGTGCCGCCCCGCCCACCACCATCAGCTCCGGGACATCGCCCGCGGCGGCGATGGCCTCCTCCAGCGAGCGGACCAGGGTACAGCCCTCGGCCCGGTAGTCCGGGTCGCGGGTCAGCACGATGTGGTGCCGCTGGGGCAGAAGTCCGGGCAGGGACTCCCAGGTGCGACGCCCCATGAGGATGGGCTTGCCGAGGGTGAGACGCTTGAAGTGGGCCAGGTCCGCGGGCAGGTGCCAGGGGAGCCGGTTGCGATGGCCGATGACGCCGTTGTCCGCCACGGCGACGACCAGACACAGCAGGGGCCGCGACTCGTTCACGGGGCTCGTCCGACCGGCTCGGATCGGTAAAGGGCCAGTGCATCCCCCAGGCGCCGGGCGATCTCCGCGCGCAGGCCCGGGGGCTCCACCGCCTCCACGTCCGGGCCGTACTTCAGCACGTCCATCACCAGCTCCAGTTGATTGCTGAAGGGAATACGCAGCTCGTAGCGCCCGTCGGGGAGGAAGCGGCCTTCCTGGTCCCGGTGCCAGCGCTCCTTGGCGACCCAACGGGCCCGCTCGGGACTGAAACGCAGGACCGCCACCTGGTCCGCGATCCCCGCAAAGATGCCGTAAGAGGACGAGAAGTGGTGGTCCAGGTCTGCCTCGGACACCTGCGCCGAGGGTCGATCCAGCGGCAGGGCGGACTCGATGGCGTCCAGCGCGAAGGTGCGCAGCCCGTCGCGCCAGTGGCACCAGGCGTCCAGGTACCAGTTGTCCCGGTAGTAGACCAATCGCTGGGGGGAGACGTCCCGCTCGGTGTGGCTGTCCGACCCCCGATTGAAATAGCCGATCCGTAGGCGCTGCCGTTGGGCGAGCGCCCCTGCAACGGTCAGGAAATGGGCGCCGCCCTGGCGGGAGCCCATCTGCAGGATGCGCACGCGGTCCGCGAGCCCATCCGAGCCCGGGCGTTGCAGCTCCAGGAGCTCTCCGATGCGCTTTTGCAGGGGCTTCAGGTGCGGGTCCAAGAGACCGGGCTGGACCCCGGCCAGGAGCTGCTGCACGGCGAGCAGGGCATGCAGCTCCGAGGCATTGAACCAGAGCCCGGGGAGCTCGTACATGGCCCCCTCGGCCGGGTCGTAGCGGTAGCCCTGAAGCCCCCGATCATAGACGATGGGTGCGTTCAGGTAGAGGCGCATGTCCTCGATGATGCGCTTGACCGTGGCCCGGGAGCATTCCAGCTCCTGCTCCAGGCGCTGGCGGGAAACGGGATAGCGCGCCCCCTGGAGGATACGGTTGAGCTCGAAGATGCGGTCGAACCGATCCATCGGCCTATCAGCCGGGCGCTCCAGGGGGCGGGGGCTTAGAGACTGCCGGCAGCCGCCTTCTCAACCGGTGCAGGCGCGGACCACAATCGCTCCAGGTTGTAGTAATCGCGCACCTTCGGAAGCATCACGTGGACCACGACGCCGTTGAGGTCCACCAGGGCCCATTCGCCCTCGGCGACTCCTTCCATGCCCAGCGGGGCCTCTCCAGCCTCCTTGGCACGGAAGGCCACAGTCTCCGCGATTGCCTTGACGTGGCGGTCCGAGGTCCCGGAGGCCACGATCATGTAGTCGGTCACGGCCGTCTTGCCGCGCACGTCCATTACCGCGATCTCCCTGGCCTTCATGTCGTCCAGGGTATCGACCACCAGTTGCCGAAGTTTCTCGAGCTGCATGCGATCTCCTCTGCTTAAGGTCTCGGGGGTGCGGATGCACCGGTTCGTCTGGGTCCTGTCGCGGCCGCCGCGGCGGCCAGGCATCCGTGCGGGGCCGGGCGGCGACGGTGCAAGCGTCCCCGCCCGGGATGCGCGCGTTCGAGACGCGCCGGGTCCACCTTCCTAAGCGGACCCTCCAAACTGTTATCGGCCCCGGGCTAGCGATAGAGTCCAGCCTCTTCGATCAGCCCGAGCACGGGGTCCGGGAGCAGATAGCGGGGGCTTAAACCCTGGCCGATCAGGTCCCTAATCCGAGTGGACGAGATGTCGAGCGAGGTCACCGGCTGGCACAGGATGCGCCCGCCAGGGGCGGCGGCGAGCGCGTCCCGCCGGTCGCAGCCCCGGTCGTCTAGGAGCCGCTTGAGCTCAGGGCTCAGCCCGGTGCCGGGCAGCGGGGCTGGTCCTGGCCGGCCCATGACCACCAGATGGGCGAGCCCCAGGATGTCCATCGGACGGTACCATGCCAGGAACCCGGCGAAGGCATCGCCCCCTACCAGGAGACACAGGGGTCGCTGGAACCCGAGCTCAGCCCGGAGCGACATCAGGGTATCGAAGGAGAAGGAGCCGCCCTCCCGCTTGAGCTCCCGGGGGTCTGCCACAAACCCCGTTTGGCCCGCAATCGCCGCCTCCAGCATCGCCAGGCGCAGCTCCGGCGGGGCCACGGGCTGGGGCCGGTGGACCGCCACCCGCAACGGCACGAATCGCACCGCGTCGAGTGCGAGGGTCTGGAGGCAGTCCAGGGCCGGGCGCAGATGCCCGTAGTGGATGGGGTCGAAGGTGCCGCCGAAGACGCCGATCATTTCCGAGCGGCGCCATGGGGGCGGTTGCGATGGCTAACGCGGCCCGGCATGCCCCTTCGGGACCGCACGCTGGGGACCGGCGGGAATGCCATTGGGGGCAAGGGCCTGGGGCATGGTCTGGGGCAAATCTCCGGGGCTGCTTGAGCGAGAGAAACCGGTGCGGCCGATTGGCCTTGCGGAAACGTTAGCAGAATCCCCGTAGGTTGTCCCTCGTGTCGGTAGTTTCCGCAGCTGGATCTGCAGGGCCAGTGCAGGGTAGTCTGGCGCTTGGCCCGCCGTGGACCGCGAGGCCACTGCATACGCCAGCTCATACCGATCGATCGGACCGCCGGGAGCTCGATGTCTACAGTCGAAGAGCACTATCGCAAGCTCGAGCGCATGTATACGCTGGCACCCATCAACCGATTCTTTGCCGCGGAGATCGAGGTCTCGGAGGGAAGCGCGGAGCTGACCCTGCCGGTGCGGCCGGATTACTTCCACTCCGGACACACTGTCCATGGCTCCGTCTACTTCAAGGTGCTGGACGATTGCGCCTATTTCGCAGCAGCCTCTCTGGTGCGGGATTGCTTCCTGCTTACCGTGTCCTTCAACATCTATTTCACCCGGCCGGTCACGGGCGGCGTGCTGCGCGCCGTCGGGCGGGTGGTCCATCGCTCCCGCAACCTCTATCTGGCGGAGGCCGAGCTGACCGACGAGCGGGGCCGGTCCATGGGACGCGGCAGCGGCTCCTTCATGCGGAGCACGATCACCCTGGGGCCCGAGGTCGGATACGCCTGAGGCCCCCAAGCGGACGCGGGATCGCGAAGCCGGCCATCGAG
>JBGSOR010000184.1:0-7895 GCA_041738985.1 Chromatiaceae bacterium
GAGCGCCCGCGCCTCGGCGCGCAGTGGGTCCTCGGGTTCCCGCCCGGACTCGTCCCATTGCCGCACCAGCTCGCCCAAGAAGGGCAGGCTGACATCCAGACCCCCGGCCGCCAGGACCGCCGCCCGATCGGTGCGCGGCCAGAGGACCATGACCGCGCACTGGTAGATCCGCTCGAACGATGCACCCTCGTTTCCGGTCGCCTCGGAGAACTCGGGCAACGAGTCGTCCATGTCCTCGAATGCGCCCGGCGGCGAGACCTCGTCCCCGAAGAAGGGTAGGGCACCCATGGCCGGGCGGGTGCCGTCCGGGTGTCGCCAGTCGTGGATGGTCTCGCTGCTGTCGGTGACCTCGCCGATCTCGAAATCGGGCTCGTCCCAATCGCCGGTGTGCTCCGCCCAGCCGGACTCCTCGACGCTCGCCAGGGCCAGGAAGAGGTCGCAGTCGGCCGCACGGGCGGCGGGCAGTACCACGGCCGCGACCGCCGCGTCCGCACCCTATGAGGGTATCGAATCCCAGCTCGGCCTCGGTATAGGCGTGCTCCAAGGGGTAGACCAGCTTGACCGGTAGCTCGGTCGCTAAGCCCTGCGACTCCCCGGCTGCCCGGCCCCAGCCGCGCAGCAGCTCCGTTGCCTGAGCCTGCTCCGCGCCGTAATCGGGCGGTTGCGGCAGCGGCTGGCCTTCCGGGCGGATCAGGTTGTAGATCAGGGTCAGACGGTGGCCGGAGCGGATGGGCAGGACCTCGTGACGGCAGTCCGCATAGAAGGCGGCGAATGCGGCCTCGGACGGCTCGTCACGGTGCAGGTCGAGTTGGACCTCCTGGTCCCGGTGACGGACCACCAGCTCCCCGCCCTGGTAGTCCCCGGGCAGGACCGCGACCAGGGTCGCGAACATCCCGGGCGACTTCTCCGTGTCCCGGTGCGCCACGAAGAAGCTCCCCTGATCGTAGACCAGGAGCTTGTAGAGCTCGGCCTCCACCCGGCCGCTCACCCCGAGCGCGGCGCTCACCCGCGCCACCACGCGGTCCAGGTCCTCCGTCCAGCGCCTCCCGCCGATCTGCACCCGGGCGGCGTCGATCTGCCAGGTGCGACGGACCTCCGTGTCGACCAGTGTCTCGGTGCCCCGACCATAGGGCGCCTGCTCGGCGACCGACTTGATCTGCTCGGCCGACACCCTCGATCTCCAGACGGGGCGGGTGGATGTCGAATGTCCCGGTGGCATAGAAGTCGCCGGGTCGCTGGACCCGGGCGAGGCATTCGGCAAGCGCGGCGGCGAGGTCGGGCATATTCGAGTGGCTCCGGGATCGAGAGTTTGGCTTCGAGATTCGCCAGCATGCGGGGTACCTGGCCTCTTGGAATGCCCGCCGTCTGGCCTGATCCTCTCGAAATACCAGAAAATAGTCGGGGCCGATACCCCATCCGCCGTACCGGAGTCTTTGAAGATGCAGTTTCCACGCTGGCTGAAACCTTGGGACCTTCCGCTATTCGCTGCCTTCTCGCTCACGGCCTGTCTGTCCGAGGCCGGACCCACCCTGAGTGCGCCGGAGGCCCGCGACCAGGTCCAAGCGGGCGCGATCACCCTGATCGACATACGCACCCCCGGGGAGTGGCGCCAGACCGGTGTAGCCGCAGGGGCCGTGCGGATCGACATGCGTAACCCCAAGGGCCCCCAGGGCTTTGTCGATGCGGTCCTGGCCCAGGTTCAGGGGGACCGCAATGCCCCCATCGCGTTGATCTGCCGCACCGGCAGTCGTACCACCCATATGCAGAAGGTGCTGGAGGACCAGGGTTTCACCAGGGTCTACAACGTCAAGGAAGGCATGGCCGGGAGCGCGGCGGGGCCAGGCTGGATCAAGCGGGGGCTGCCGATCGAGGCATGCAAACAGTGCTGAGGCGGGCGCCGCGCCGTCGCACCTTGGCGCGGCGCCGACAGGGCATCGACGCGACGTAGCCTAGTAAGTCGGGTCAGCGTAGCTTAACCGACGATTCGGCGCCGGATGTCGGGTTACGGCGCGTCTGGCTGGGCCCGACAACGAGGTCCGGGGCGCGCCTAACCCGACCACGGGACTTTGCCGCGCGAAAGGTACCGGGCATGTGGGTTTGCGGCTGATGCGGGCGGTGGGAGGATGGGCTGAGACGCCCAAAGAATCGCCGACAGGATGTCGGCGCTCCGGTGGATCGGCCTCGCCGGTTCGGGTCGCTCCTCAGCTTGCGCCCGTCCCGGCGGGCCAGTATCTTGCTCTGTTTTATCCGGCGCGCTTAAGCGCGCCCGGACCGGATTCGGCGTTACAGGGCGATCGGCACATGCGCACCCATTACTGCGGTGATCTGAGAAGCGAGCACATCGGACAGGACGTGATCCTGTGCGGGTGGGCGCACCGGCGGCGCGACCACGGCGGGGTCATCTTTATCGATCTGCGCGACCGCGACGGCCTGGTGCAAGTGGTCTTGGACCCGGACCGGGCCGAGGTCTTCCGCCGCGCCGAGCAGGTGCGCAGCGAGTTCGTGCTCAAGCTCCAGGGCCGGGTGCGCGCCCGCCCGGAGGGCACGGTCAACGCCGATCTGCCGACGGGGGCGGTCGAGGTCTTGGGCCTGGACCTGGAGATCCTCAACGCCTCCGAGCCCCCCCCCATCCAGCTCGAGGCCCACGTGGCGGATGCCTCCGAGGAGGTCCGCCTGCGCTACCGCTATCTGGACCTGCGCCGGCCAGAGATGCAGGAGCGCCTGCGGGTACGTAGCCGAGTGACCCGGACCCTGCGCTCCTACCTGGACGACCAGGGCTTCCTGGACATCGAGACCCCCATCCTCACCAAGTCCACCCCAGAGGGTGCCCGCGACTATCTGGTCCCCAGCCGCACCCACCCGGGGGCGTTCTTCGCCCTGCCGCAATCCCCCCAGCTCTTCAAGCAGCTCCTGATGATGTCCGGGATGGACCGTTACTATCAGGTAGCCCGCTGTTTCCGGGACGAGGACCTCCGGGCGGACCGCCAGCCGGAGTTCACCCAGCTCGACATCGAGGTCTCCTTCATGACCGAGGACGAGCTGATGTCCCTCATGGAGGAGATGATCCGCGGGCTCTTTAAGGAGGTTCTGGACACCGATCTGTCCAACCCCTTCCCGCGCATGAGCTACGCGGAGGCCATGCACCGATACGGCTCCGACAAGCCGGACCTGCGGGTGCCACTGGAGCTGATCGACGTCGGGGACCTGATGTCCGGGGTGGACTTCAAGGTCTTCGCGGGACCGGCCCAGGACCCCCAAGGCCGGGTGGCGGCGCTGTGCCTGCCCCAGGGCGGCGAGCTCTCCCGCAAGGAGATCGACGACTATACGAAGTTTGTCGCCATCTACGGCGCCAAGGGTCTGGCCTATGTCAAGGTCAACGAGTGGGCAGCCAAGGGGCGGGAGGGGCTCCAGTCCCCGATCCTCAAGTTCCTGCCGGACGCCACGGTGGAGGGGATCATGTCCCGCACCGGCGCTAAGGACGGGGACCTGATCTTTTTCGGGGCGGACAGGACCTCCGTGGTCAACGAGTCCATGGGCGCCCTACGCGTCCGGTTGGGTCAGGACCGGGGTCTGATGGAGGGCCAGTGGCGCCCGCTTTGGGTGGTTGACTTCCCTATGTTCGAGCGCGACGAGGCCACCAACCGCTGGGTGGCGCTACACCATCCCTTCACCGCACCCAAGGAGGAGCACCTGGAGCTCCTGGAGACCGACCCCGGTGCCTGTCTCTCGCGCGCCTACGACATGGTGTTGAACGGCACCGAGCTCGGCGGCGGTTCTATCCGTATCCACCGGGAGGCGGTCCAAAGCAAGGTATTCGCGCTGCTGAATATCGACGAGAAGCAGGCCGAGGATCGTTTCGGCTTTCTGCTGAAGGCATTGCGCTTCGGCTGTCCGCCCCATGGGGGCATCGCATTCGGTCTGGACCGGCTGGTGATGCTGATGACCGGTGCGCAATCGATCCGCGATGTCATGGCCTTCCCCAAGACCCAAACAGCGGCCTGTCTCCTGACCAGCGCCCCGTCCCCGGTCGACGAGCTTCAGCTCAAGGAGCTGAGCCTGCGCATCCGGACCAGGAGCTAGGCGAGCGTGGACGAGCTGGCCGCGCAACAAGAGCCCCCCCCGTCCCTCGACCCCATGTCGTGCGCGGGCCCGCTCGGGTCGGATGCCGATGGGGAAACGGTCGGTCCCAAGACCCCGGCGGTCTATAAGCGCCCCCAGTCCGTGCTGGTGGTTATCTGCACCCGCGGCGGGGATTTCCTGATGCTTCGGCGCACCAACCCCAGTACCTTCTGGCAGTCCGTGACCGGCAGTCTGGCCCCCGGCGAGAGTCCACGCAATGCGGCTCTGCGGGAGGTCCGGGAGGAGACCGGCCTGGACGCCGGCTCCGCCCTGATCGACCTCAAGCGCTCGGTCCTCTTCCCCATCGTACGTGCCTGGCGGGAGCGCTATGCGCCCAATGTGCGGTTCAACCGGGAGTACTGGTTCGCATTGGTCCTGGAGACGCGTCGGCTCATCCGTCTCAACCGGCTGGAGCATCTGGAATACCGCTGGCTCCCGGCCCAGCGCGCAGCAGCGCTGGCCAGCTCGTGGACCAACCGGGACCTGATCCGCGCCCTCGCGGCCGTTTAGGCAGGCTGGGGCCGAAGATCGGGCGCGGGCGATTACTGGGAATGGGTTTCGAGACACGTCGCCAACACGCGGTATTGCTCCAACACCGAGGACCGAGAGGGGTTCGCGCTTGCGGCGGCGCCGTTCTATGCCCGCCCCTCGACAAGGGCGGACCGGCGGACCCGTGGCCGAGCTGCTAGGCTCGTGGACAGGCGCTCGCACATACCTGGGAGGTTACGCAACATGGCAAGCCCCGCTCTGAAACAAGAGGTCGACGAGCTCCGGGAATACATGAAGGAGCTGAGCTACCAGGCAATGCGTACGGAGATGTCGCTGAACCGGCTGTCCGAGGAGATGCGCGAGTTCAAGGACGAAATGAGCCAGTTCAAGGACGAGACGGTGCGCGACCGTCAACGCATGAACAAGCAATGGGGCGAGCTTGCCAACCGCCTTGGGACCCTAGTCGAGGATATCGTCGCACCGAGCCTGCCCCGAGTCGCCGCAGAGCTTCTTGGCTGCATTGCCCCGGAGCTGTCTGCCGTGCGCGTGGTGCGCCGCCGGGACGGCGAGACCTGCGACTACGACGCCTTGGTGGTCTGCCCGGAAGCGATCCTGATCAACGAGACCAAGTCCCGTCTGCACGAGTCCCATATCGATGCACTGATCGCCAAGCTAGCCGATCTGCCGCGCTTCTATCCGGAGTACCGGACCAGACGTCCGGTTGGGGTTCTGGCCAGCCTCTATCCCGACGAAAGCGTCGTGCGTCGCGCCACCGCCAAGGGCGTGCTGGTCATGGGTATGGGAGACGAGGCGATGCAGGTGTTGAATCCAGACGCCTTGCAGGCCCGCGGCTAAGCGGACTGCGTGACCGGCTGCATCCTCCGCAGAGCCCGCTGTCCTTTACACAAGATCGGGCGTGGCAGGCGCCGACGGCGAGGTGGGCACCAGCGCGATCTCGTCGCCCTCGTGCAGGTGGGTGAAGGGCTCTGCGAACTGCCTGTTTACGGTCACCTGCACCCGCCCGGGGGCGAAGAGCACCGCCCCCCCTTTGCGGCGTTGGCCGAGCCGAAACAGGAGTCCTTCCACGTCCCGCACCGCGGCGGCACCAGTGCCTGCACGGGCTCCTTGCGGAGCCTCTGGGCCAGCCAAGAGAAGTACGAGAGGCGATGGGCGGCTTGCTCGGTCATGGGGGTGCGTCGTTCCCGGTCGATAACGGCTGGGCACCGTTATCGGCCTGCAACGTCGCGAATGCAACCGCGGCGGAGCCCTGCGGCTTGATCCGGAGCCTGCCGCGCCAGAGCGGCGTCGGGGCGGCGGCTCGATCCGCCCCGAGGGATTCGCGCGTCAGCTGGCGATGTAGTGCTCCAACTGCTCGATGATGAATTTCTGCTCGGAAATAATGGATTTAACCAAGTCCCCGATGGAGACCAGACCAAGCACCTGGCCCCCGTCCACTACCGGCAGGTGGCGAAACCGGCGTTCGGTCATCAGGGCCATGGCCTCTTCGACGGTCTGATCGGGGGTCACGCACAGCACGTGGCTGGTCATGATCTCGCGAACCGGGGTGTTGTGGGAGCTCTTCCCCTTCAGGGCGACACTGCGGGCATAGTCGCGCTCGGAGATGACCCCGACCGGACCCGTGTCGTCGATCACCAGGAGCGCACCGATGTGCTTCTCCGCCATCGAGGCGAGCGCCTCCAGGACGCTGGCGTCCGGGTGGATGGACCAGACCTGGGTGCCCTTTTTTTCGAGTAGCTGCTCGATCGTCTTCATTGCTCTTCCTCTGGGTGCTCCGGTGGGGTGGCGATGGAGGGTGCTCTTTTGGACCGGCGCTGGCCGGCGCGGTGCCGCTGGCGTACCCGACGCGATGGCTCGCGTATAACTGAAGAGCCTAGCAGAGACCCTCGAGGCCTTGGCCCTTCGCCAACCCCCAGTTTCGACTGCCGGTCGGGCACCGACGGCTTCGGTAGGCTTCCAACCTAGGGTCGGGCTTGGTTAAGCTGCCCCCTGGACCAACGCGAAGCTCCGGGGGAACGCTTGACACAAAACGAATCGGCGGAGCGCGGGGCTGGGGCAGCAAGGACCCGCAGACGCATCCTTGTGCTGTTTGCACACCCCTCCTTGGAACGTTCGGAGGTCAACCGCCCCTTGGCGGAGGCGACCGCGCGGGTGGAGGGCGTCACCCTGGTAGACCTCTACGCGGAATACCCGACCTTCGACATCGATGTGGAGCGGGAGCAGGGGCGTCTCCGCGCCCACGACGCCCTTTGCTTTATGCACCCCCTCTACTGGTACTCCACGCCGGCCATCCTGAAGGAGTGGCAGGACCTGGTGCTGGAATACGGGTTTGCTTATGGCGCAGGGGCCAGCGCGCTCCACGGAAAGCTCTTTTTCAATGCCCTGACCGCCGGGGGGCCTGAGCCCGCCTACCGGGCGGAAGGCTACAACCATTTCAGCATCCGCGAGCTGCTCCGCCCCCTGGAGCAGTCCGCGCTCCTGTGCGGCATGGTCTATCTACCCCCGTTCGCACTCTTTGGGGCGCGCACCGCGGTGGAGGAGGGGCGTCTGGACGCCCATTTGGCCGACTGGGTCCGCGTACTTGCGGCCCTGCGCGACGGTCGCCTGGATCTGGAGGCAGTATGTCGGCTTCCGTGTCTCAACCACGACCTCGATGCCGTTGTCTGCGACGGCTAACCGATGAACGGATTCCTGTTCAACGCATTCGTCTATCTGGCCGCCGCCGTGATTGCGGTACCCGTGGCCAAGCGCCTCGGGCTCGGCTCGGTCCTGGGATATCTGATCGCCGGTATCCTGATCGGGCCGACCCTCGGCCTGGTGGGTTCGGAGACCGAAGCGATACAGCACTTCGCCGAGTTTGGCGTGGTGATGATGCTGTTCCTGGTGGGCCTGGAGCTGGAGCCCAGGCTCCTGTGGGAGATGCGCAGCCGGCTCCTGGGGCTCGGCGGTCTCCAGGTCGGCCTGACCGCGTGCCTGATCGGGGCGGCGGGCCTGGCGCTCGGCGCCCATTGGAGTCTGTCCCTGACCCTGGGGCTGATCTTCTCGCTCTCGTCGACGGCCATCGTCCTCCAGACGCTCGGGGAGAAGGGGCTGACACGTTCCGACGGGGGGCGGGCGAGCTTCGCGGTCCTCCTGTTCCAGGACATCGCGGTGATCGCCATGTTTGCCGTGATCCCGCTCTTCGCCCTGCCGGGGGCGTCGGGTCCCGGGGACGGAGCGCCGGCCCCCGCGGTTGAGGGCTCCGGCCATGCGGAGGCGGGCGCCCAGGC
>JBGSOR010000194.1:0-1635 GCA_041738985.1 Chromatiaceae bacterium
TTGCAGCGCCGGACAGCCTCGCCCCGGACCGGGTCGCGGTGTCTCCCGACGCGCAGCTGGCCATGGGTCGACTCGCCCCGCCCGGGGATTACGAGGGACAGGTGGCCCGCGCCCAGTCCTTGATCGCCGAGGACCCGCGACTGGCCGCAGACCTGGTGAAGGAGTGGCTGGCCAATGACGGGTGATGCGACGACCGTGCTGGGGGGCACCGAGCGCTCGGCAATCCTCTTGCTAACCGTGGGCGAGCGTCTGGCCGCGGACGTGCTCAAGTATCTGGATCCGAAGGAGGTCCAGAAACTGGGGATGGCGATCTCGCGTATGCGGACCGTCTCCCGCACCGAGGTGTCCGAGACCCTGCTGGAATTCCTCGCCCAGGCCGGCGACCGGATGCCGCTCAGGATCGGCTCCGAGCAATACTTGCTCACCTCGCTCGGCGACGCCGTTGGCAAGGACAAGGCCAAGGAGTTCGTCAACCAGATCATGGCCGGCCGCCTCGGCGGGATGGATGCGCTCCGGCACATGGGTGCGGGAGCCGTGGCCGACCTGCTGCGACACGAGCACCCTCAGATCGCGGCCATCGTCCTTGCGAATCTCAAGCCGGACCACGCGGCAGAGGTCCTGTCCCTCCTGCCGGAGGCCCAGCGCCCGGGGCTCCTCACCCGGATCGCCAACCTGGAGAGCCTGCCGCCAGCGGCCCTCAAGGAGCTCGACGCCATCATCGACCAGAAGGTACTGGACGCGCCCGGTATCCATAGCTCGCGCATCGGCGGGATCAAGGCGGCGGTGGACATGCTCAATCACCTCGATCGGTCCATGGGCTCGGGCATCCTTGACAGCATCCGACAGGACGATCCCGAGCTGGGAAGCTCGCTGGACGAGGCCCTCTTCTCGTTCGAGGATCTGACTGAGGTCTCTGACCGCGACATCCAGTCCCTGCTCAAGGAGATCCGCGGCGATCTGCTTGCCAAGGCCCTCAAGGCGGCCGACGAGGCCCTGAAGGGCAAGATCTTCAGAAACATGTCCAAGCGTGCCGCGCAGATGATCCAGGACGACATCGATGGCACGGGTCCGATGCGCCTCGCCGATGTGGAGCAGGCGCAAAAGGAGATCATTCGAATCGCGCGCGAGCTTGCCGAGAAGGGGGATATCACCCTTGGAGTAAAGGATGAATACGTCTGAAACCGACGGGGACCTGGACTTCGAGCTCTGGCAGCATTGGGGACAGAAAGGCCCCTCCGCGCCGCCAGCGCCTGCGCGGCACAAGCCGGAGCTGCGGCCGCCCACGGCAGAGGACCTCGAGGTGCTCCGCCAGGCCGCCTACGAGGAGGGTTTTGCAGGGGGCCGCAGCGAGGGACTGCGCCAGGGGGCAGCGGAGGTGCAGGCGCAGGCACATCGGCTCCGGTCCCTGATCGACTCGCTGACGCGGCCGCTCGCGGAGCTGGACGCCCGGGTCGAGGAAGAGCTGGTGGGCCTGGTCACGGCCCTGGTGCGCCAGCTCGTCAGGCGCGAGATTCGAACCCAGCCCGGCGTCGTCGTGGCGGCAATCCGCGAGGCCGTCGCCGTGCTCCCGTTGTCGGCGCGGGAGGTGGCGGTGAAGGTTCACCCGGAGGACGCGGCGCTCGTGCGGGAAGCCTT
>JBGSOR010000204.1:0-21846 GCA_041738985.1 Chromatiaceae bacterium
GGCCGATGAGGTTGGCGACCATCTCCAGAAACCGGGCGCGCTGCTCCAGGAGTCCGTCGCCGGGCGGCTGGGCGGCGAAGACACCCACGGCCCCGCCCTCCTCGCCGATGCGGATGGGAACGCCGATGAATGGCAGCTCCCGGCGGTAGAGCCCGAGCCGGTCGAGGAACCGGGGCTCGTCGCCCACGCGGGGCAGGATCCAGGGCTGGTTCTTTTCGAGGATGCGCCCGATCACCCCTTCACCGGGCCGATACGAGATCGGCTCGAAGGGGTCCGCGTCCTCGTTGTGCAGGGCGCTGATCATGAGCTCGCCGCTCTCTTCGTCGAGCAGGGCAACCAGCCCGTAATGGAGGCGACCGCGGTCGTGCAGGACCCGCAGCACCTCGCGCAGGGTCTGACGCAGATCGAGCGACCGGCTGAGCACACTGCTGACCTCGAACAGGGCGGCCAGCTGGGCCTCCAACAGGTCCAGTCGGCTCGCGTCCGGCGCGTCGCTGGGGTCGAAATCGTCTCGATTCATTCGCTGTCCGTCACCGTTATTGGTCCGCCGGGGCGGCGCTCAGGGTCAGGCGGATGCGGCAGCCGCCCTGGAAATCCGGGTCAACTTCGATGCTGCCCCCATGGGCGTTGACGATCTCCTGGGCGAGCGCCAGACCCATGCCGGCCTTACCCCGGCGGTTACGCCAACCGATGGCGAAGGGCTCGAAGACCCGGTAGCGGTCCTCCACGGGGATCCCCGGCCCGTTATCCTGGATCTCAACCTCCACGGCCCCATCCAGGGACCGGGTGGCCAAGTTGATCTCCCGATGCGATCGCCTGGACTCGTTCAGGGCATGGATCGCGTTGTCGATCAGATGCTTGAAGAGGGATCGCAGCGAGTTCTTGTGACCGGGAAGCTCCGGGAGCTGGGGTGCCGGGCGCCAATCCACCATGATCCCGGCGGCCAGCAGCCGGTCCGTCTCCAGCTCCAGGACCTGACGCAGCAGCTCGTTGACGTTGACCATGACCCCGGCCTCCCGGGGCTCTTCCGGCAGGGCGGCCTGAAGGGTCGCCAGGGCCTTGGCGCCGGCGGCGCTGATCTGCTCCAGGAGGCCGCCCAGCGTCTCCAGACTGGCGCTCCCCCCGCGCACCAGGGCGGCGGCGGCGTTGATCACGTTGATGGGGGCCTGGATCTGGTAGATGGCGGCGGCCAGGGACTCGTGCATGCCATGCATCAGCTGCTGCTCGGCGAGCCGGGCGCGCAGGTTCTCCAGGTGCGCGCGCTCGATCTCCCGGCGCCGGGCGGTCACCTCGTTCGCCAAGAGTAGCAACCGGTGCTCCCCGGATGCCTGGCGACCGAAGTAGCTCCGCGCGCTCGGGTCCAGCTCGTCCGCGGGGGTGCCGGAGCACGAGAACCAGCGGGGCGCGCTCGCCCCGGGGGCCTGGATGCTGACCTCCAGGTCTTTGAATCCGCGTCCGGTCAGGCACTCCTCCAGCGGATCTATGCCCACCTGCTCGGCGAGCGCGGCACGCAGGACCTGGGCCGGCTCCTGGCCCCGGAGGTCCCCGAGCAGCTTCTTGTACTCCTGGTTGTCCAGGACCACCCGGCCCTCGGCGTTGAGCAGGACCACGATCACGGGGGCGGCGTCTAGCACCGCTTCGATGCGCGCCTTCTGCTGTCGGAGCGCCCCCTCCAGCTCGTGCACCTTGGTCACGTCCCGGTGCATGCCCAAGAAGTATTTGAGCCCGCCCTCCCGATCCAGCACCGGGGCGATCGTGAGCTCCGCCAGGTAGTCCCCGCCCTGCTTGGTGCGATTCACCAGGGTTCCGGTCCAGGTCTGCTTGCCCTGGATGGTGCGCCACAGGTGCTCGTAGACGCTTGGGGGGGTCGCGTTATTGGACAGGAGGGACTCGTTCTGACCGATGACCTCCGCGCGGCTGTAGCCTGTCAATGTCTCGAAGGCCGCGTTGGCGTAGAGGATGGTCGCGCGGGCGTCGGTGATGGAGATGGCCGAAGGGGCCTGCTCCACCGCCTCGAAGAAGAGCCGCGGCGGCAGCGGGTCCGCCTGGTCTCCGGCCATCAGGGTCAGGGCCTCGATCACCTCCCCGGGTGTGCCAGGCGGGGGCGACGCCAGGAAGGCGCCGAGGGCACTCGCCACGACCTGCTGATGGGATTCCGGGGATTGTCGAGCCGGCACGGCGTTCTCCTGGAAGGGTTTCGAAGAGGGTTAGGCGGGGGCAGGACCTGACCGAGCGATCGACGTTCAAGTTCTTCACCGCTGGTTAAGCAGGATCCATACCCGATCGCGGGAGTGGCAACGAGGCCCGACCCAGTCCGCGGACAGTCTCGTTCCGCGAACACGATTCGGACACGCAACGCGCCATCGGACTCAGCCGCAGGCCCTTGTACGATTTGCGACAGGACCACCGGGGCGCCCAAGGGGCCTTGTCGCGACAACGACAGCCGGGGCGCGATCCATTGACCGCACTCAAGCCTTGGACCACCCCCGCCAGATGGCGACCGGTCCCCGGGAATCGC
Organism: Chromatiaceae bacterium; assembly: GCA_041738985.1. GTDB lineage: Bacteria > Pseudomonadota > Gammaproteobacteria > Chromatiales > Chromatiaceae > Thiodictyon. Next base: position 2,519 of record JBGSOR010000204.1, read on the forward strand.
GCGGCTGCACCGCCACGGAGCGCCACATCCGCTTGCAAGTCCCTGAGTCGACGCCGAGTCGCACCAGCATCGGGCAGACCGGAGTCCCGTGCCTCAATCCTTGGGGGCGGTATGCGATCTCTACTGGCACCGTTTTTGCGTTATCTCTGGCGAACGACCCCAAGCTGGCCGCATGGCCGAGTCTTTAAAGAGCGGCTTGGGCGTCGCGCCGGCCCGGCCGGAGCGAGCCAGGACCCTGTCGGACCACGACCCGCGGTGGCCCGAGGCGACAAGGCGCGCTGCGGCCGTTCCGCGACCCGTCAATGGTATCCGACCTCGATCTCGGGCGGAGCCGCAACTGGAGGCCTCTCGACCATGCTCGCCGCACTCACCAGTCTCGCCCTCATCGGCCTGACCTTGGGAGCCATTCTCGGGCTCGCCGCGCGCTATCTGAAGGTGGAAGGCAATCCGGTCATCGAGAAGCTCGTGGAGGTCCTGCCCGGCGCTCAATGTGGCCAGTGCGGGTTCCCGGGTTGTGGTCCGGCGGCAGAGGCGATGGCCGAGGGCCGCGCCGGTGTCTCTATCTGCACCCCGGGCGGACGGGCGGTGGCCGAGCAGCTGGCCGCGCTCCTCGGCAAGTCCCTCGATCGCTCCGGGGTGGCAGACGACGGACCCCGGGTCGCCAAGATTCACGAGAACCTCTGCATCGGCTGCTGCAAGTGCTTCAAGCGCTGCCCCAGCGACGCGATCATGGGGGCCAACAACATGATCCACAGCGTCTTCGCGGACGCCTGCACCGGCTGCAGCAAATGCTTCGAGGTCTGTCCCACGGAGTGTATCGAGATGCGTCCGCTCACGGCGACGGTCCAGACCTGGTACTGGCCCCTGCCCGGGGCGGTGGCCGCCTGAGCGCGACCTACAAGAGGATCGACCCATGAAACTGTTCAAGATCCGCGGCGGCGTCCATCCCGACGACCGCAAGGGCCTGGCCGCTGGGCAATCCATCGAGGATCTGCCCATGCCGCCGCTGCTGCACATCCCGCTCCAGCAGCATATCGGCTCCGCCGCCGCACCGGCGGTGCGGCGCGGCCAGCGGATCGCCAAGGGGGATCTCCTAGCCCATAGCCAGGGCGCTATCTCCGCCCCCGTGCACGCACCCACCTCCGGGCGCGTGGCCGGCATTGGCAGCTTCCCGGCGCACCACGCCTCCGGTCTCTCGGTGCCCACCATCACCATCCAGCCGGACGGGGACGACCGCTGGTCCGACTCCATCGAGGGCGTCCCTGACCCCTTCGCCCTGGACCCGGACGAGATCGCCGCCCGGGTCTCTGCCGCCGGCATCGTGGGCATGGGCGGGGCCACCTTCCCCTCCGCCGTGAAGCTCAACCTGCGCAAGAAGTACGAGCTGCATACCCTGGTCGTCAACGGGGCGGAATGCGAGCCCTATCTGACCTGCGACGACCGCCTGATGCGCGAGCGCACCGCGGAGGTCCTGGACGGGATCCGCATCATGGCCCACGCCTTGGGGGTGAGCCGGATCGTCATCGGCATCGAAAACAACAAGCCGGAGGCCCAGGAGGCGATGGAGCAGGCAATCGGCGCTGGCGCCCAAGGCTCCGCCCCGGTCATGGACATCCGGGTCGCCCGCCTGCCCACCCGCTACCCGATGGGATCCGAGAAGCACTTGGTCCAGACCCTGACCGGGCTCGAGACCCCAGCCCGAGGACTGACCGCAGACATCGGGGTGGTCGTCCATAACCCGGCGACCGCCTACTCGGTCCACGAGGCCTTGCGCGACGGCCGGCCCCTGGTCTCCCGGGTGGTGACCGTCAGCGGCGGTGCCATCGCCCGGCCGGCCAATCTGCGGGTCCCCATGGGGACCGCCGTGGAGCACCTGATCGCACACTGCGGCGGTCTCCGGTCCGAGCCCAAGCGACTCATCAGCGGCGGACCCATGATGGGTCAGCCCCTGCCGAGTACTCGGGTGCCCATCGTCAAGGGCAGCAACGGGGTCCTAGCCCTGACCGCCGACGAGGTCAACGAGCGGGCGACTCAGCCCTGCATCCGTTGCGCGAGCTGCGTCGATGCCTGCCCGATCGGCCTCGTCCCCCTGGAGATGGCCGCCAACACCCGGGCGGGCAACCTGGACGCGACGGTGCGTCTGGGCCTGATGGACTGCATCCTGTGCGGCTCCTGCTCCTATGTCTGCCCGTCCCACATCCCGCTGGTGCAGTTCTTCCACTATGCCAAGGGCGAGATGGCCGCGCGCGGGCGTACCAAGCAGAAGCAGATCGAGACCAAGCGCCTGATCGAGCAGCGCACGGCCCGCATCGAGGCAATCCAGCGCGCCAAGGCCGAGGCCATGGCGGCACGCAAACGCGAGGCGGCAGCAGCCAAGCAGGCTCAGGCCGCTGCGGCTCCGGCGGCAGCACCGGCGGATGCGGGTGCGTAAAGACATCGGACCGCGAATGAAGGCGTATCGAATCGAGAGGTAGAGGATATGCACATCGGCGTCGCCTATGCGGACAAGTTCAAGCAGACCTGGCTCAAGCTCGACGTGCCCGAGGGCAGCACCGTGCAGGAGGCCATCGAGCGCTCCGGGCTCCTGGCCCAGTTCCCCGAAATCGACCTGACCAAGAACAAGGTCGGCATCTTCGGCCGGATCGTGAAGCTGGATAGCCCGCTCGCGGACGGTAATCGCGTGGAAATCTATCGTCCCATCACCGCCGACCCGGAGACCGTGGAGCGACGGGATATGGCGACCCAGGACGTCGACTAGTCGGCAGACCGGAACCTGTCGCCGCTCTCGGATCTAGAACGCGGCGCGTATACGGACTACGAGGCCGACGACCTCCCCAAGCTCGCCGAGCGGATCAAGGCGGCCGGTCGTGAGCGACTCGCGAAAAAGTGACCTATCGGCTCTCGGCAAGGGCCGAAGTGGACCTGGCCGACATCTGGGTCTACTCCGCGGAGCAATGGGGCGTCGACCAGGCAGACAGGTACGTCGAGGCCCTCATGATCCGCTTCGTCTGGCAAGGAATCCAGCCGTGATCTAGGACCTGATCGAGGCCCCATGGGCAGGTGCGGGGCAGATCCGAGATGTAGCACGGGTAGCGGTATCGAGGGCATCGTCCCGGGCGTCGACCACCATTCGGGGTCCTTCAGCGATGGTGCCAGGCTGGGGATTCGACGCAGGCGCCGCTCGATGCTGGCGCGCTGGGTGCGAATGGTGGTCTCCCAGCTCGCACCCCGCAGCTCCGGCTGGAATTGCCACTTCAATGTCGCGGTCGCCGAGAAGGCCGCGGCGCTGCGCACCGAGGCTTACTTTCGCGAACGCGCCGGACGTGCCGACCTCTCCGCATTCGATCGGATCCTGGCGAAGGGCGGGACCGAGCCGCCGCGCCCGGGCGCCGAGCTCCCCAACGATCGGACTGACGAACCCGAAAGCGCGTCTCTAGGGACATGAGGCAGACATGCCTTGGCGAACCCGAACGTGTAGCCGCGCCTGCATTGTGGGTCATGCCACAGATCCACAAACTGGAAGTGTTCGCACGGGCAAGTTGTGCTCGTTGATTCGCGGGATCGAGGACACGCGGCCTCTCGTTCAACCGAGGAGCTTGCGGAAGGTCTCGATCGGTGCGATGAGCTGAAGCGGGTTGGAGGCGAAGGCGCTGAAACCGTGGTGGCGGTAGAAGGCCGCGGCCTCGTCGTCCTTGGCGTCGACCACCAGCGCGAAGACCGCGATCTCCGAGCGTCGGGCGCGCATCGCCGCGTTGACCAGGAACGCGCCCCCGAGTCCGCGGCCCTGGAAGCGCCGATCGACGGCAAGCCGCCCGATGCGGGCCACCGGTACCGAGGGGTAACGGGGCAACCGGCGCGTTACTTCGGCGGGAAGGTCAGAAACCGGAACATTGGCGGCCGACAGCGTGTAGTAGCCGGCGATCCGTCCAGTGGTCTTCTCCAGTGCCACGTAGCAGACGCTGACCCGGCGGCGTACATCCTGGACGACCTGGGTCTTGAGGTAGCGGTCCAGTGGCTCGCTGCCGCAGCAGAAGTCCGAGCGATCTTCTTTGCCGAGAAGCCCGATCTCGAAGGGTGGATCCGTCACACCGGACCAATCAGCGCCTCATGGGCGGCCCGTGCACGCTCCAGGGCCGGCGCCGGCTCTGGCGGATTCAGCAGGAGCTCCACGAAACGGCGTTGGTCCTCGACCGACAGGCGTACAGTCGATGCCTCATCCAAGGCCCTGCGCGCCGCCTTCTCGGCTGCGGCGACGACGAACTCGCTTACGGAGCTGCCTTGCAGCTCCGCGGCCCGTTGCACAAGGACGAGCGTGTCCGGCTTGAGCCGGGCCTCGATGCGCTTGGACTTGACTTTCATCATCGTTCCGCTCTTGGCATACCAGGTTTGATTGTACGGAGAAAACGCCGTACCTGGTAGCAAGACTGAACGATGAAGGTCACCAGATGCGTCGCCGCGGCATTCGCTGAGGCCTCCAGCACCATGTCGTCGTTGGCGTCGCGCAGACGAAGCCCAAAGTGCATGCCGGTGGGACGTCGGCGGCGTTGGACCTCCTGCGTCGACCCGACCGACTCGGTCGGTCAGTCGCACAGATCCAGCCGACGCTCGATACGTTCCACCCGGCGTTTCAGTGCGGTGAGCTCGTCGCGATCCGACGCCGAGAGTGCAAGCAGGCTTGCCATGCCTTGTTCCAGCACCCCGAGGCGCACTTCGACCCGATTGAATCCGTCGCGAATTTCCTGGCGTACGGATCTGACCTCGTTGCGCAGCGTCGTCGATTCCGCGCGAAGCTGGCGCAGGAGCTCCGATCCCAGGTTTTCTGCTTGATCCGCCATGGCTCGGTCCTGTTCGCCGATGCTTGAGTATAGGTGAGGGATTGGCGCCAAGGAAGCGGTCGGAGACTCTTTCTCTCTGATTGCAATAGAGTTTCCAGGCGATGGCGGGGTCAGCTAAATGGTGGCCCCTTATCCGTCGTAAGCGACTCGCGAAGAAGTGACCTATCGGCTCTCGGCAAGGGCCGAGTCGGACCTCGCCGACATCTGGGTCTACTCCGCGGAGCAATGGGGCTTCGACCAGGGAGACAGGTGCGTCGAGGCCCTCATGATCCGCTTCGTCTGGCTTCGCGAGAACCCATCGCTTTAGCTGACACCGCGTCCATCTCGACGTTGTTCCGCTGCACATCGTGCAGCGGAGGCACAATCGCGAGCCCTGCATCTTCGACGAGGCGGACGATCACGCCTACCTGGGCTGGCTTAGCGAGGTTCTGGAGCGCGAGCGGTGCGCGCTTCGCGCTTACGTGCTCATGACCAACCACGTTCAACAGCTCGTCACCCCAAAGCGAGCGGAACGGATCCCCCGCCTGATCGTCTCCGTGGGCCGCCGCTACGTGCAGCACATCAACCGCAGCGACGGCCGAAACTGAACCCTCTGGGACAGCAGGCACGAATCCTCCCTGATGCAGGTCGAAACCGACCTGCTGTCCTGCAGTTGAACCCTTTACGGGGCCGCAATGCTCGCCGACCCCGCGGAGTAACAATATGTCAAGCGACCGTTGCCAGGCATTGGGCGGGCCCAACGGCCTTCTGACCCCGCACCCTCCGCGCGTCGCCTGCGGGCGCGGCTGTCCGCACCAAACAGTTTTTGAGAACTGTTCTCACTTGTGACCCGATTTCGCCCGCGCCCGCGAGGGAACGCCCGCGCGTCAGGCTTGCCGGGCGTCGACCTCGCCCCGCGGCGCCCGCGCAAAGCGCCACAGCGCAAATGTCTCAAAGGTTAGCTGGCTTTAGCGAAGCGGCCCATGGTTCTATACTCGAGTTCATGAAGCTTCCTCACGGCGACCAAGCGAATCTTGGCAGCAAGCTCGACGACTATGTCCTGAACCGATCGCATCGCGAAGGCCGACACAAGGCGCATGTGTTCGAATCCGTGCTGGGTATTACCCCGAAGAATGCGTATCTGCTTCGTGACGCATTGCTGGATGCGGCGGCATGTTCCGATGCGGCTGAGCCTAGAGGCGACAACGGCTTTGGCGATGTCTACGTGATTCGTTTCCAGCTGGAAACTGCACTTGGCTCGGGGACGGTGCTCTCCGCATGGATCGTCCGCCATGGCGAAGACTTTCCCAGATTGACAACCTGCTATGTGGTCTAACGAATGAATAGCCAACTCCAGTTGCATGATGTCGTCGCGTTGCTCGAGGACGTACCGGCAAGGCATTTCGCAACCGGTCAGGGGTTATTACTGCGTCGCGGCCAGATCGGCACGATCGTGATGACCTATGACGGCAGCGCCTTCGATGTGGAGTTTGCCGACCCAGACGGCCGCACCTATGCCATGCTACCGGTCCCAGCAGACCACTTGATGCAATTACGCGATGTTCCAGAGCTCGCAGCTGCTTGAGTGGACATAAGGGACGTACCGCGAATACATAAACCGAAAACTCGGTTGCAGGCGCTGCCTGATCCGCTACGACAACGAGACGGGAAAGGGCGATCACAAGCACGTCGGTGACCTGGAAACGTCATACCGGTTCCGCTCGCTGCAAGCCCTGATCACCGACTTCCGTACCGACGTGTGCAACCTCGCTGGAGCACCTTATGGCTAGAGCCATCATCGAGATTCCCGGCCCGAGCGCCTACTTCGATCGGGCGCTGGCCATCGCGGCACGCGCGGACGCGGGCGAATGGCTGCCGGAGACCCACTATCGACTTGGCTTTGCCGACGCCGCCCACCTGTTCGGCGAGATCACACCGGCGCGACTTGCGTTGGTGGAGGCGCTGAAGCGCCTGGGACCGGTCTCCATCCGCGCGCTCGCCAAGCATCTGGAGCGCAACTACAGCAACGTCCACCGCGATGTCACGGCACTGCTCGACCTGCGCTTATTGGCGCGCGACGATGCCGGGCTGATCTGGGTGCCCTGGGATGCGGTGGAGATCCGTCAGGCGCTGAATGGCGCCGATGCGGCGGCCTGAGCTGGTGCGTCGGTGCCAAGCGTTTGCGGATTACCGTAAGGCCCAACACCGGGTCCACTTTAGGCGATTGCCGGAAAATCATGTACTTGATCGCGAAGGATTTTCGCCTGCCTTCAAGGAGCGCCGCCAGGAGCATAGCTGGGCTATGTGACTGTCGGTGCGACGCCGAAGGCGGGCGAAGAGACGAGCGAGGTGGTACATGATTTGACAGAAATCGCCTTAGTCGACCTTTGCCAGCCAGAGCTAGCTGTGCCCATGAATCGGTCGCTTCGGTCGGTGTCCAACTCATCCCCCGCTCGCGGCGGCTCGGGCCCAAGGTGCTCCGGCACTTCCAAAAAGCGCGCCCGGTCGGCGCGTGCGACCCGGCGGGTGAACACCTCCTCGCCCCCAAGGGCCGCCGCCTTCTCGGCCAAGGCCATGTCGATGAGCTGATTCAGGCCCGCGCCATCGCGTTTCGCGGCGCGGCGTGCCGCCGCGAGCATGCTATCCGGCGCACTCAAGACATCGTAACTCTTACCCATCGCGCAGGTTCCTCGCGAGATCGGGAGGGCGGCAGAGCTCGATGCCAAACCGGCTCGGCGCAGCCGGGTCGGGCCGACACCCGACGGGTGTTGTTCTTCCGCGGACACCGGGTCACACAAGGGGCCGGCGAGTGGGAAAGCTGATAGCGCTGCAATCGATCATCCCCGCAGGAGCATTTTTGTGGCCAGTCTTGTCGTCAGAAATCTCGACCAGCGTCTTGTGGATGCCTTGAAGCAGCGCGCCGCCATGGCGGGGCGGAGTGCCGAGGCCGAGCACCGCCGCATCCTGGAGGAGGTACTGCTCGCACCGCCGAAACGCAGCCTGGCGGAGGTGCTGGCGTCCATGCCCGACGTGGGGCAAGACAGTGACTTCGATCGCTCTGAAGACGCGGAGCCAGCGGCGCGCGTATTCGATTGACACCAACGTCATCAGCGAAGCCCGGAAGGGCGCGCGCACTAACCCGCGGGTGCGGGCGCTCTTCGATGCCGCGATGAACGACCGCGCGCGGCTGCTCAACCCGTTCTCCCCCTAATGCGTGCGGCTCTTTACGGACCGAGCCTCGGTCGCTTGACGGCCAATAAACCGCTGCGAGCCGACGCTGCCGGGACCGACCTCGGCGGCAGCGACTCTTGCCCACCTGGCGGGACCCAGTCTTAGGGCCGTCCGCTGGCCTAGCCTCCGCGTTGGGATCAGCGTCGCAAAGCGCGCGAATCGATGTGCCGGCGATCGGTTTGACCTGACCGCTCGTCTGGACGGCGCCCCGCGGTGTTGCGCTCGGAGGCAGCGCGACGGGGCGCATGGGGCCACCAGTGTACTTAAGGCGCCTTCGCGCAATCGCTCCGAGCCCCTTGCCCTGACGAGAGATCTCGGCCGTCCGCCTGCGCGACGGGCAAGCGCGGACAGACCGAAAGGCACTGCCACCCCCGCCAAGAGTCCTACCATGACACTCCGTTGACGGCCCATTAACTCCATGTAATGTTTCATCCACACAAACAAAAAGCCATACCTATCGTGAGGTAGGGACGGAAAGTCGCGGATCCTGGGAACCAGGACAGCCGGACTGCCGAGGGTGACCATCGTCATGGTCGCGCGCGGCGTCCGGCTTTTTCTTTTGGGGGACAGCACAATGACCTTCGTGGTTTTCGGGGGGGGGGGGGGACACCGCCGAGGCTCAGCCTAGGCAACTCCCGCGTCCTCAACTCTCCATGCGCGAAAGCGCGCGTGCCCCGACCAGCCCTCCTCAGCTGGCAAGGAACAGCCGCATCGTCTCCGGGCGAACCGCCCAACCCAAACTTCAAGCGCTTCCCGGCCGGTGGCCCTGCCGCCGCCGGCTAGCTCTGTCTTGCTCAAATCAACCAAGTCGGAGGCGGGCCGCGCGCCCTCCTACCAGTGACGCATAGAGATGGGAAAACCATGAAGAACGCGAAACGACTGCTGCTCAGCTTGTTCTCCACAAGGAGGTTTGGGGCCGCCTGGATGAGAGCGACCCTCATTCTGTTCGCCGCCTTGCTTGGCCTCTTCGCGAAACCCAGCATCGCCGAGGTCTACGACCCCTATACGGGGCCAGACCCGGTCGCTCCGTCCCTTCGGCTCATGGCGGAGCCCTTCGCTGCAGCGGAGGCGCTGGGACCCGTCAGCGTCTCTATCCGCTCCCTCAATGCGCAGACGTTCCCGTTCGTGTTTCTCGATGTCGATGCGACGGACGAGACCGGCACCTGTCCGCTGTTTAGCGCCGAGAGCTTCCAGGTGCTGGAAGATGGCGTCGTCCAGACGGACTACTTCGCGGTCACGCCGCCGAACGAGAACCAAGGCGTGCGCCTGGTCGATGTCGTCTTCATCATGGACAACAGCGGCAGCATGAGCGACGACCAGCTCGCCGTGAGGAATAATGTCTACGGCTTCGTCGACAAACTCACCCAGGCGGGTATCAATTTCGCTTTTGGTCTCACGCGCTATGGCCAAGGGGCGAGCTCGGGCGGGCCGCTTGTCCAAGACAACGGTAATTTGACCTCCGACGCCGCCTATTTCAAAGACACCGTCTGGACACGCAACTCCATAGACGGCGGGACGGAGCCGGGGTACTGGTCCATGGTCGAGTCGGCGACGAAGTTCAACTTCCGTCCCGGATCCCGGCGCGTCTTCATCATCATCACGGATGAGAACCCCAACCAGGGCGGTGCTACCCTCGATCAAGCGGCAGCGGCCCTGCAAAGCGGCGACGTGACCCTCTTCGCGGTGACGGAGACCAGCCTGTTTTCGTCGTTCCAGAGCCTCGTGGCCGACCCCGCCCAACAGCTCCTCGGCCTCACCACCAGCTTCGACCAGATCTTCACCGCGGTCACCGACCTCCTCGCCGATACCTATCGCGTCACCTACAAGGCGCAGAACGAGACCATCGACGGCCTGGAGCGGACCGTCGAGGTCCAGGCGACCTGCGGGACGGACAGCGGATCCGATACGACCACCTATGTGCCTGGGCGCGAGCCGAAGATCACGCGCACCCAGGAGACGATCAACCTCAGCGCGACAACCCAACCCGCGCAGACCGCTCTCATGATCGCCGCACAGGTCACCGACCAGGCGGAGCCTTTTGTCCAGCCTGGCGGGGTCAGGCTCTCTTACCGTCCAACCAGCACGGACAGCAACGTGGCCTATAAGTCAGTCACGATGACGAGCATCGGCGCGGATACCTATAGCGCCGCGATCCCCGCGGCCGAGGTCAGCGAGCCGGGTATCGACTATTACATCTCCGCCACTGATGGCTTGAGCACAGTCGCGGATCCAAAGACAGATGCATCTGTGCGCCCTTACACAATTGCGGTATTCCCCAACGATGCCCCCGTACTTCTTGCCGAGACAATTACCGAAGCTCCTCAAGGGGAGTCCATCGCAATTTGTGCCGAAGCCTATGACACCACAGATCACTTGACCGACGTTATCCTGTATTATCGTGTACGTGGACAATTGACTTACTATCAAAGGAAGCTGCAACCTAGCGATGGAGATCCATGTCCAAGCGCAGGTAATCCCAACGTCTTTGAGGGGCAGATTCCAGGAGTCTATGTTACTGAGAAAGGTATAGAGTATTTTATCGAAGCCATAGACAACTTCGGCACCCGCACGAGCTTTGGAACGGCGGACGCGCCCCGTGTCGTGGAAGTCGCATACGCGCCCATATCGGCGGTTCAACTTGCGATGCTTGCACAAGCTGCCTATTCCGGACAGATCCCTCTGGCCGGGTACGAAGAAGTGCCAGTGAGCTCTGCCCCCTCCTGCGACGTTAAGGGATTCTGTGCACGTGTCTTCAAGGACTTCAGTGGAACGAACTTGGTTTTCGCCGTAGCGGGTACCGATGATATTGAAGATACGTTGGGTGCCGATCCAACATTCTTTGAAATAGCCGGCGTCGGTGTGGGGGCGCCGACACCAACCCTCCGCAACTATGTGTCTTCCGCGGCTCGCATGTTGGCCACAGTCGCGGAAGAGTATCCAGGTGTGCGCATCACATTAACTGGTCACTCACTTGGCGGCGCTATTGCGCAGCTTCTTGCTAGCAAGAGCACTCTGCGGGCCGTTACCTTCAATTCTCCCGGTCCCAGTGCCGCGTTGCCATACTTGTCAAGTGAGCTAGCAGTGGTTCCGACCTTCACGCCGCCTCTTGGTGGTAGAGACATTGTGAACTACCGCGTCTATGGCGACCTCGTTTCGACATTTGGCACGCAACTAAGCCCTCCACTGACGATAGAGCCACCCATACCACAGTGGGAGGTGAATCTGGCTCCTTATGGAGTCGTCAAGGCGATGCACGTACTCTCTACTGTTATCGAGAGACTCGATGCTCTCGAGAATGGACAAGCTTCGCTCACTGATGATTTGGGGCCAACAATTGAGAAGAGCCTGGCGACCGGTGTACTTGTTAAAGCGAGTGGGGTTCAACTCGGCCTCTACGGGTGGATACTTCCGATCACTAACGCGGTTGTTGTTGCAGGGAGTTGGAATTTTTACGATCCAGAGGATCTCGATCTCTATCGCTTTGCCATCGATCCAGGTAGCCCAAAAATAGCGAGCGTCACGTTCCCTTTGCTCATAGACGTCGACGCTTCTTTTGCTCTGGAAACGTTCGAAAATGGAGAATGGAAGCGGCGCGGGCTTTTCGGCGAGCTATCAACGTACGAATTCGGCGGCGAAGGCGTCGACCAGTTCAGATATTTTGTCATCGACGCAGGAACCGGCCTTCCGCCTCAGGCAATAGCGCCTTTTACCTTCGGTGTGGCTTTTTCCGCAGATGGAACGGTTAATGGGCAAGTCACGGCGCTTTCAACAAAGCAGAGTCCAGTACGGCTGTGCACATCGCTCGGCAACGACTCTCACAAGTATCTGCCCGATCTGGACGTTTTCGAGTTCCTTGGGAAGAAAGGAGAGAAGGTGGCGATCCACATCGAAGCCGAACCTGGCGGCACCTACTCGGGCAATGATGCGTTGGTAGCCCTGTCGTTTAAAGGCAAAAATATTCCGTGGTTCCTCCGCTTAAAGAAGGGCGAGCTATCAATGGATTTGGAAGCAACACTGCCAGCCAACGGCACCTACAGCATCGGCGTGCTGGAAAAGATCAAGAGAGCTGCCTTCAAGGGGGATTATTGCTTGACCTTGAAAGCCCAAAGAGAAACGGAGATCTCGCTGGTGCCTACCAGGTGGGTGGAATGACGTAATAGGGTCGTAATCAGGACTGAAGGTTGGGGCGAGGGACGAGCCCCAACGCCCGCGGAGGGATAAGGGGCCAGGCTCGATTAAAGTCTCTTCCGCGGCGAGATTGAATTTGGCCTGGGCGTTTTGGCCCTTTTGGTCCCCGTAGCTTCGTGACCCGAGGGTATTTAATGTCGACGGTTGGTCGCGAGGAAGCGACGATCCGGGGATACATCTTCAGCCAAGAGGAGCAAGATAAGCGCCTCGATCAGCTAAACCTCCGGGACTGATCGGCCACCCAAAGGTGGCATAAGAACCGGGGGGGATAAGGGGCCAGGCTCAATTGGGGGGGATAAGGGGCCAGGCTCAATTAGATTCTCTTCCGCTTCCAGATGTTATCGAGCATGCCACTTATACCACTTATTCCAGCAAGGCCCGCCGCTGCTGGTGCTGATGATCCAAAAAGCTGGCTGCCGCTCTTTCTCAGCACTGTACGATTTTTACCGAAGCACCGTGCCATCGCCATCGAATGCCGGAAATGTCTAACTCGTCGAGCCCTCCGGCAGAGCCGGGAGTTTTCGTATGATAAAAAGTCACGAGAGTAACCAAGATGCTAATGAGATATATATTGCTAGCGTTGCTGATACTCATCCTATCAGTGAGCACGGGCGTCTGCGAAGTATTCGCCGGCGGTCTCAAAAGGGTGGATGGCGTGGTGGTTTCTAACGAACATGGGAACCGCAACGGAGTGATCACAATTCAACGGGGCCAGCAGACGCGAAGTCTCTTTTACGATAAGGACGCGTTCGGTATCCAGATTGGAGCACAGGTATCGGCATCGTATAGGCCACAGAAAGGTGACTATGACGGATTCCTTGTTGCGATCCAGGTCAGGGGAGATAACGCAGGGGCGTCATCGCCGAAAGGCCGTTCGCCCCATCCGGCTGTTAGTGGGAGCGGGATTGTCGGCACAATACCTTCTGGGTCGATTGAGATAGAAGGAGGGTGTACGCACTATCTAACGCCAGTCAAGAAGTCGGACGATTACACGAAAAAGGTCGTATTTCACTGGGGGTATCCGGGCCTCGACGGCCCTAAGGGCAGGTGTGTATCTAATTGCCTACCCTACATGCATCTTTTCGGAAACATTGTCACAGTCCAACCGAAAAGTTCCTGGCTGGAAGATATGCTGAAGAATAAGAGAATCGGGGATTCTTTTTCCGAGATATACCAGATCGACTCGATGAAGATACGATTCGACAACAAGATTACATTTGTCTGTCCGCCGAAGAACGAGAACACGGAGATCTGTGAAGTTGCCAGATTCAATGGAGTTATGACGGTATCCGACGGTGTTAGGAAGGAGACTTATCAGACAGTCGGTGAGTGCGGTTTGTAGGGGCCAGAGGTCTCCGAGCCCTTTAACTGCGCTTGGGTTTCCTCTGGCTGCTGGGCAGGTATCTCTGATGGCGAGCTTTCGGTGTTTGGCTGTGAGGAAGCGGGGATAAGGGGGTAGGCTGGAGTGAATTCTCTTCCGATTCCAGTTTTAATTGAGCGCTTTTTTCCCTTATTCTTATTCTCTCTCTTGGGGCGCAAGAAGGATCAGTTCACGTGGCATGTGGACCGTGGGGATACCGGGGACAAGGGATACCGGGGAAGGGGATACGGGGGCCGCGGTAGGGACGTAGGTTACTCTTCGCGGCCCGCACAGATCGGTACTTGCGGAAGCACCGCACATTAAGTGGTGCGGCACGTAAAGTGCGCGAATACAGCACGTCGGGGACTATGCCGGGGGCGCCGGGTAACCGGCGTCCCTATGGCGGAGGCGCTTTTTCTAAGGCTGTGTTCGCGTTAGGTGTTGGAAAGCCGATAAGCCGCTGACATTATTGAGAAATCTCGCGAGAACCATTTCGCGCGTGTTGCCTGCCGGCCCAAGTAGTTAGCGCCTAGTACAAGGTTGGGCCAACACCTAACGCGAACACAGCCTTTTCTAATCTCACCACGTAAGATCGCATATATGACCATCAGGTATATTTTGCTACGATCGATTCCACTGTTTATTAATGCGCTGTGCTCTTCGGCGGCTATCGCCGAGACAGCGATTGTCAATACACCAGGCGACGGCTTTTTGGCGCTACGCAGTCAGCCGAGCACGAGGCTCGGGGTTCGACTGGAGAAAATACCCGACGCTACTCGACTGCTTTTAAGCGAGTGCGTATCGTCATCCTCTAGAGATCGCTGGTGCAGGACAACGTTTAAAGGAAACGACGGTTGGGTACTTGACCAATTCCTAATTAGAGGAGTTGGAGAGGAAACAAAATTGGCTGAAGCGCGTGTTCAGTCTCCCCCGAAGGGAGACCGTTCGCGCACCGCGATTTTAGACGCCATCCGTACCGAGTATTCAAAGCCAGTTACTTTCCGAGTGCACAATCTAAAAGTCGTGGACAATTGGGCTTGGGCAACGGTCACGGCAACCAGCAACGGGGAAGATTACGAGCCCGGGTCCTATCTGGTGCGGGAAGACGCTGCCAAATGGAGAGTCGTAGGGCAGGTAGACGGTGCCGGAGAGGAAAGTGTCGTTGATCTCCAGTATAGAGAGCTGAGAGCCAAATTCGCAGATGTCCCTGATCAGCTTTTCGAAAGATAACGTTTTGATATTTGAAACCTTTAGAAGTCAAAGACACATTACTGCATTATTCTCCTGCAAAAGAGAACCACTAGAACACGGTAGTCCGTTAATCAATTGCTATGAGGTACATTATGAATACCCGCACCACAGCGCCGCTTCAAGTACTAGTATTCTTGATGTTTACGATGGCCTGTCTTCCGTTTGCGGCTGCTGAGAAGAGTGATGACGCCTCAGGTGGCGACAGCCTTCTTGGGGTTTGGCGGTATCAAGCAGAGTACCAACAGAAACCAATGAACTTCTTAAGAATAACCAGGGTGGGCAGCGGAAAGTTGAAATTGGAGGAAGGCTTTATGGATGACTATTCCTATAAAGATCAAATATTCTGGCTGTCACCGGAAATCGACAATAGCGAGCCCATTTATCTTGCGCCCTCAAGAGGCGCATGGAAAGGATCTCTGAAATCTCCCAATTTCCGCCCCACTCACGGGCGCGTTTTTACGTACAAATTGACCCTGACACCAAAAACGAACGATAAGGTACTCTACACCGTTTGGTGTTCAATCCGCGGCGGAGAATCCGAAACATTTGAAGCGACCAGAGCTGGGTTGCGTTAACGAGGGCGAGGTAAAGATGGAAGGTCACGATTCCGCTCAAACTGGAAAAAAGGACGCTCATTCACTCGCGGGGTGCGCATATTTCAAACAACAATCGATGCGGTTAGGCTTGCCGGCTGTTTTCGCGCTTTAACGGGACAAAGGGTCATATCCGAATGGCGCTAAGATAGGCCCGAGCCTCGGAAATGATTCTGAAGAGCTGGCACGGGTGGTAGGATGGGAGTGGGTGAAAGCGTGTCAGATCCCTAATTCCGCTCAGGAGGGTCGCGAAGCTGAAGTGCTGGCTTCGACCGCGAAGGGGCGGTAAGGATGGGCTCCCAGCGAGGGAATGTGGAGAGGGTCGAAAGCAGGGTTGGAATGACCGCGGTCTTTGCTGGCTCATGTCGTCCCCTAGGGGACTGCACGGCGCCTGTTCGCCGTTCGCAAAGTGGAATACTTGATCGTTAGAGGCCCCCGTTGCCAGAGTCCCAAGAGCTTGTTCTTAAGACCTTCAGGCAAGTCGTCGGGCGCCACCGGCTTCATGACGGCTCGGACTGCTCTGTCGGCAGCGACGCCGCACAGCCGATTTGTGTGAGCGGCCATGACGTCGCGCCTTACCACGCGCGCTTCTTTTCCGTGAACGGGGTCGTCTACGTCGAACCCATCGACGCCGCCCCGGTCCTGCTGAACAGCCAGCCGATATCCAAGCGAGCGAAGGTCGAGGACGGCGATTGGCTGGTTCTAGGCTCCACATCGGTTCAGGTCCAGCTCCCCCATGTGCATGCGCCTGCGAGCGGGGCTAGCGCGGGCGAGTCACCTAGTCTGCAGTCTGGCGCGCCGCCCAAACCGGTGCTGGTGGGCCGCGACCGGCAGTGCGACCTCGTCATCGACTCCCCCTTGATCTCGCGCGAGCACGCGCGGCTCTTGTTCACGCCGGAGGGGCTGCGCCTTCAGGATCTGCGCAGCACCAACGGCACCTTCGTCAACGGGCAGCGCATCGATGGGGACGTTCTGCTGCGTCCCGGCGACCGGGTGTCTTTCGCGACCTTCGTCTATCGGTTCACCGGCGCGGCCTTGGAGCCAGCGGAGGCTGGCGGGCGCATCCGGATCGAGGCACGGGGCCTGACGAAGACCGTGATCGATCGCACCACCAAGCAGCCCCGCAACCTGCTGGACGCGATCGATCTGGCGATCGAGCCCGGGGAGCTCATCGTCATCTTCGGGACCAGCGGGTCCGGCAAGTCGACCTTGATGGACTCCCTGAACGGTCGGCGCCCGGCCACCTCGGGCCGGGTTCTCTACAACGGGGTGGATCTGTACCAGGGCTTCGCCGCCTTCCGGTCGGGCATCGGCTATGTGCCCCAGCAGGACATCGTCCACCGCAAGATCAGCATCCGGCGGGCACTGGAATACACGGCTCGGCTGCGGTTGCCGGGTGACACCAGCGCGACCGAGATCGCCGTCTACATCGAGCGGGTCCTCCAACGGGTGGGCCTGCTGGAGAAGCGGGACCTCGCGGTCGATACACCGGAGCCCCTGAGCGGCGGGCAGCTCAAGCGCGTGAATCTGGCTGTGGAGCTGGTCGCCAACCCGAATGTCCTGTTTCTCGATGAGGCCACCAGCGGCCTGGACGCGGGCACCGACAAGAAGATGATGCGTCTCTTCGCCGACCTGGCGGCGGACGGCAAGACGGTCGTTTGCGTGACGCACAGCCTGGAGAACGTCGGCGTCTGTCATCTGGTGGCGCTCCTACACCAAGGGCTTCTGGTGTATTTCGGACCTCCGGGAGAGGCGGCGGCCTACTTCGGCGTGGACCGGCTCTCGGAGGTGTATGAGCGGCTGGAGGGAGAGGATGCGCGGGCCTGGGGAGAGCGGTTTCGCCAGTCGGAGCACTTCCGTCGCCACGTGCAGGCCCGTTTGTCTGACGTCGGCGCGGAGGCGCCCAGGGCGGTCGTCGCCGATCGCGCCAAGTCGGGGGCCGGCCGACCCGGCTGGTTTAATCCGCGACAGGCCTGGACCCTGACCCGTCGCTATGTCGATCTGCTCTTCTCGGATCGGCTGAACCTCGCGATGTTGCTCCTGCAGGCCCCGTTAATCGCCCTGGTGGTGGGGCTGATCTTCGACACCTCCGGAAGCCCCCTGGAGCGTGCGCAGGCGGAGAGCCAGATCTCGTTCGTGCTGGTGCTGTCCGCGATCTGGTTCGGCTGCATCAACTCCGCCCGGGAGATCGTGAAGGAGCTGCCGGTGTATCTCCGGGAACGGGCCGTGGTGCTTCGCATCCCCCCCTACTTGGTGAGCAAGCTGATGCCGCTAGCGGTGCTGTGCGCCATCCAGTGCGCGAGCTTTCTTGCCATCGTCATGGGCATGATCGACTTCCCGGGATCTTTCCTGGATCGCTTCTTGGTCCTATTCGCCGCCGGATTCGCGGCGACCGGCATGGGGCTGGCGGTGAGCGCATTCGTCGCGAGCAACGACAAGGCCATCGCCACGCTCCCCCTGCTCCTGATCCCCCAGTTCATCCTGTCCAACGCCGTGGTCCAGCTCGACGGGGCCGCGGAGGCGGTCGCCAAGGTCTCGGTCATCTCCTATTGGGCCTTGGACGCGATGCGCGCGACCCTTGAGGACGGGGTTCTGTCGCTGCGCGGCGCCGATGGGTCTCCGTTCGTTTCGGTCAACGCCGACTGGCAGACGGAT
This sequence comes from Chromatiaceae bacterium, assembly GCA_041738985.1. Classification (GTDB taxonomy): domain Bacteria; phylum Pseudomonadota; class Gammaproteobacteria; order Chromatiales; family Chromatiaceae; genus Thiodictyon. The sequence goes on from JBGSOR010000204.1 coordinate 20,611, forward strand.
CTGTGGGCCACTGCGGCACTCGCGTTGGGCTTTGTGATCCTCACGGCGCTCGGTCTCAAGCTGCGCGACCGCAAGGTCTAGGTCCAGCGGAGCTCGCCTGATGTGCCCAACCCCCAGTGTGACGCCGATGAGTGAGCAGAAGGTCTGCCCCCGATGCCAGACGGCGAACGAGATCACGTCGCTGGTCGGGCGGGAGTATCGCTGCGGCGGATGCGGCCTGGAGCTGGCCCATCTCGACATGGCGGCCAATGGCGCCGTGCGGGGGGTCTTTGGTTGGCTGCTGGATCTGGGCAGCGTGGTGGGCGAGCGCTATCGGATCGCCGGGGTCCTCGGCAAGGGTGGCTTCGGCGTCACCTACCTGGTGGACGACTTGCGGCTGCAGGGTAAGCGTCGGGCGTTGAAAGAGGTCCCGGCGCTGCTCTTCGACGAGTACGAGACACGCCTGCTGGGGCGCCTGAATCATCCCGCCATCCCCGACATCACCGACCGCCTGGACCTCGATGGCATGGTCTATCTGGTGCTGGAGTTCGGCGGCAGCCGCACCCTGAGGACCGAGCAGGACCGTCACGGCGGCAGGATCCCCGTCTTCGTCCTGCTCCCTTGGATCGAGCAGACCTGCGATGCCTTGATCTATCTGCACGCTCAGGACCCGCCCATCATCCATCGGGATCTCAAGCCCGACAACATCCTGCTCGACGACAACGACCGGGTGATGCTGATCGACTTCGGCATTGCCAAGGAGAGCGGCGGCGAGGCCATGACCAGGACCATCGGGCGCGCCGTCACCCATGGGTTCAGCCCGCCGGAGCAGGTCCTCGGCACGGGAACGGACGTCCGCTCGGACGTCTACGCCCTTGGGGCCATTCTTTATGCGGCGATCACCGGGAAGATCCCGCCGCCCGCCCATGAGCGTGTCACCGGCACGGTCCTGGAGCCGCCTGCGAGCCTGGTTCCCGATATTCCCCCGCTTCTCGACGCGACGATCCGCCAGGCGTTGGAGCTGAACCTTCACACACGGCCGCAATCGGTCGAGGAGCTGGCTCGAACCCTGGCGCTGGTGCGCAGCGGAGGCACCGGCCAGCGGACCGTGTTCGTCTCCGATCCCCGTACCCTCTCCGCGAGTCTGGGCACCAACCGCGAGGTGCGCCTGGCGAGCGTTCAGCTGCCCTCGACGCATTACACCCAGAGCGCGGAAGCGGCCCCGCCCCACGCGGAGCCGCGGGGCCGAGGCCCCGC
>JBGSOR010000246.1:0-1730 GCA_041738985.1 Chromatiaceae bacterium
GTCGGTGCCGGCCTGGACGACGCGCCGCAGCCAGCGGGTCATGAATTCCCGGTCGGCGGGCCCCTCCGCGGCCCCGGCGAGGCGCTCGCGCTCCTCGAAGGCGAGACAGGCCGCAGCGACATGCTTGCAGTTGTAGCCCACAGGACAGCCGCAGGAGCCCTCGATGTCGCCCCGGTCCGGGTCCGAGGGTATCCAGATGGTCTGCCTGTAGAAGCGGCCGTCGCTGCCCTTGACCCGGGATTGCAGCCGCACCCCCAGGGCATCGCGCGATTCCTCCGCCAGGTCGATCACATGGCCGCTCTGGAAATACCGCAACCCGCGGTTGAACGAGCTCAGGTCGATGGCGTGGCGGATGTCGTCGCGGGTCAGGGGTCGGGGCATGGCGTCCTTCTGGATCGGCGGGGGCTTGAGCCCGACGGGGTTAGCCCCCTATTGTCGCCGGGATGGGGGCCGCTGCCCATGGGTGGATCGGCTTCCGGTTGCCAGCGTCCGGTTTGCGTCTGCGACGCCGGAGCGACAATCCACGACCGTCGAACTACAGGAGACAGCCATGTCAGAGCAACCCGTCGCCATCGTGACCGGAGCCTATCGGGGCCTGGGGTTGGAGACGGTCCGCCGTCTGGCGGCCCAAGGGTATCTGGTCCTGCTCACCGCCCGTCGCGAATCCGAGGGCCAAGCCGCCGCTCAAGCGCTCGCCGCGCAAGGGCTCCCGGTGCGCTTCCATCGCCTGGACGTGACCGACGAGTCGTCGATTCACGCCCTAGCGGAGACGGTACGGGGGCTCGGTGGGCTCGACGTGCTGGTGAACAACGCCGGGATCGCCCCGGACCTGGGCACCGGTGCGGGGGACACCAGCGTCCTTCGCGCGGACCTCGACGCGGTCCGGCGGGCCATGGAGACCAATGCCCTGGGGCCGCTGCGACTGTGCCAGGTCCTAATCCCGCTGATGAAGGGCCGCGGCCGGGTGGTCAATGTCTCCTCCGGCATGGGCCAGCTCGACGACATGAACGGCTGCTGCCCGGCCTACCGGCTCTCCAAGGTCTCGCTCAACGCCGTCACCCGGATCTTCGCAGACGAGCTGCGAGACACCGGGATCAAGATCAACTCGGTCTGCCCGGGCTGGGTCAGGACGGAGATGGGCGGGCCGCAGGCGCCCCTGTCGGTGGAGCAAGGGGCGGAAGGGATCGTCTGGGCGGCCACCCTGCCTGAGGATGGGCCGAGCGGTGGGTTCTTCCGCCATGGGGAGCGGATCCCCTGGTGAGCGGCGGGTCCCGGTATGGTGCGCGGCTCCCGGTCGATCCGGGGACCGCGGGTCAGGGCAGCCGGGCGCGCCTTCACGGCCCGGTGCGTCTGGAGATAGGCTCCACGGCGGCGTCCGGCGGGAGGCTGCGTATCCAGGGCTTAGGCGCCCGGAGGCCAGGCGGCAGTGCCGCGAGCGCCTCCTGGGCCTGGGCGCGGCTTGGGTACAGGCCATGGATCAGGACGTACCAGGGACGCCCGCGACGGCTTTCCTGTCGGATGAAGACCTCGGACGGCAGACTCAACCTGGCTGCGTGGGCAAGGAGGTCCTCCCGGCTATAAGAGCCCATGATCTGGAGTGCGAACGGACGGTCCCCCACCGGGACCGTCTGGAACGGCGACGGCGCGGTCGCGTCCGTAGGCACTGAGGGTGCGGGTGCCGATTCGGACTCCCCGCCCTGAGCGGCCGTCGCCGCTGGCTCGGCGGGGCG
>JBGSOR010000342.1:0-6138 GCA_041738985.1 Chromatiaceae bacterium
CCTGGGCGCAGGCGCATCCGGGCTACTGGCACGACTGGCGCGAGCGCCACCCCGAGTACGTGGCCCGCAACCGCCAGGCGCAGCGGGCTCCCAATGCCCGCCGATGCGTGGGGGCGATTGCAAAGAGGACGCGTGGGTACGCGAAAGCCCTTTGGCGGCGGCGACTTACCGCATGGAGCCGTGGCGTGGCGAGGATTGCATATGTGGACGTGTCAGCGGCGTAAACCTGTTGGGCGGCCAGCCAGGTGCTGCGGCCGTTGGCGCGCGCCAACGGGGCCGATGCCCAGCGGCTGCTCGCGGCCGTGCGCCAAGAGCCGCTGTCGACCCGGGAGCTGTCCGCCCACGAGATGGGGTCTCCCTTAGCAAACAGAATTGTGCCGCGCACCTATCTCGACGGGGCTTGATACGCAGATCGAACCGAAAACGGATTGAGAACCCCCGCACGCCAGTTCGCTCGACATCCCGTTCATTGCGGGTCACCAGAATTAGATCGTGCTCAAGGGCGGTTGCGGCCAGCAAGGCGTCGATGACGGGTAGTGTGGTCGGCCTCGAAGACGATCGCCACGCGCACGGGTCCAACCGGTATGTCGGGCGGAAGCCGTAAATGTAGGCAGTGGTCCTGCGGGATTTCGGCAAGGGCTTCGTAATAACGGGCGCTCATCTCAGCGGCTCCACATCGGCATTCAAAGGGAAGATCGCGGGGAGGGTGAGATCTCCCGTTGCACGCCCGATCAAGTCACGCTCGGCCTGTCCTTGAACTGCTTGGTCCATCGGGCCGGCCTCCGGTCGGGGGCAAGCGGGGGCAAGGGTCAGGTCCCCCCGCCCACATGAGCCGAAACCGCGAAATCAGCACAGACTACCGTACCTCATCAAACCGCCGCGTCATGCTCGTCGATCGCCTCAGAAAGGCACTGCCCGCCGCAGCAACACGAGGCGTTATCGTTCCCTCCTGCCGGAGAACGCGTGACACGCCAAGGCGGCAGCCAATTGGCGCAATCATGGCGTCGCATTTCACCGTGCGGTCGAGGCGTTCCTGGACCGTTTCGCTGTCGAATGGATCGACGCGCGGGAGGACTACGGCGAAGAACGCGTGATTTTATTAGGCATGTGCGATGGTGCCCTCCTTCATGTGACCTACACGATGCGCGGCGAGCGCACCCGGCTGATTTCGGCGAGACGAGCAGAGAAACATGAGCAAGACTTCTACTACCGCGAGAATTCGCTCTGACGGCAAGGTGGTTGAGCTGCGCGACGACGGTACCGAGCACCCCTTTCCCGATGCCCCCATCGAGCCGATGACCCCGGAAGCGGTCGAGGCCGCCGCGACAGCCGATGTCAACGCCCGCCCGTTCTCCAGTGACGAGCTGCAACGGGCAAAACGGATACCACGCGTCAAAACGCTACGCCGTTCACTGGGTCTCACACAAGAGGAGTTCGCCACGCGCTACCACGTTCCGCTGGGTACCCTGCGAGATTGGGAGCAAGGGCGCACTCAGCCTGACCAGCCCGCGCGCGCCTACCTCATGGTCATTGCCCGCGATCCCCAAGGTGTTCGCCACGCTCTGGAGCGCGTGGATGGGGTCACGCGTGGATGAGGTCAGGTCTCCCATTGCACCCCAACGGGATCGCCCGGATTCAGCTCGGACCGACCGCGAACGGTCGGTCCAGGATCTAGTCGCCGATCACACAAATCCCCGATCGTGTAAAGGGGCCACCGTTTAGCCGACCCCGTGCAATGACACCACCTATTCGCTCGTGCCCGGACACAGGTTCGACCATGCCGCGAAGCCCCGTCCCGTCACCGTCGGCGCGCCGTCTCTTCTCGTCGGGAAAGCGACGGATCGACGTCTTGGTCACGAACGGGCTCGAGTGTCTCGGCGGCGGCTCGAAGCAGACGAGCCGCGTCTTCATGAGCTTGTCGTCGTGGTCTCGACAGTAGGCTCGGGTCGCCAGATCAACTGGGATCTCCACCCATTCGGCAACAGCGCTCAAGTCATGCAAGATGCCCTGACGCAACTCCCGACTTAGATACCGATCGAGCTTCGGCTTCCACAATCGGGTCTCAAGCTCGGCGAAGGTGTCGGGGGAGGAAGAGCGGCACTCACGCGCGGAGAACCAGTCGGGTCAGTTGACCAGGCGTGCCGTCCCTGACGGGTGGCTGTTAGCGGCTGCCCCCCAGGGATCGCGCTCGTGTTAGTGTGAGGACCATCCGGTTCTGCGACGCCTGCGGCGATCTCCTTGGCTTGCGTGTCCGACGACGACCTGCTCGACCCCAAGAACGACTACGTTTTCAAGCGCGTTTTCGGCGAGGATCCGCAGTTGCTGGTCGCGCTGATCAATGACCTGCGCCCGGACCTGCCGGAGATCTGCGCGGTGGAGGTCCTCAATCCGGGCATCCGCGCCGAGGAGCTGGGCGGGAAATACATCGTCCTCGACGTGTTGGCGCGCGATGCGGCGGGCCACGCTTACAATGTCGAGATCCAGGTTCGCCGCTACGGGGCCTGGGGCCAGCGGGCGCTATACTATTTGGCGCGAATGCTGGGTCAGCAGCTCGATCGGGGCGAGGAATACGGGATGCTGCGCGGGGCAGTGGGGATCCATCTGCTGGACTTCGAGCTCTTCGCAGAGACGCCCGAGCAGTGCGCGCAAGCAGCGTGGAGGTTCGAGATGCGCGATGAGCGTCAACCCGGGGTGACGCTCGGGAACCTGCTGCAATTGACGCTGATCGAATTGAAAAGGCGGACCGGTTGCGGCAGGGCTCGGGGCCGTTGGGCGACTGGGTGAGATTCTTCGAGCATTGGCGGGAGGAACGGACGATGTCGGAGATCGAGCATGCGCCGATCCAGCGGGCGATGAATCGGATCCGGGAGCTGAGCGCCGACGAGGAGGCGCGACGGTTGGCGTTCGTGCGCGAGCGGGCACTGCATGACGAGGTGTCGTTGCTGAAGGATGCGTGGGAGGAAGGGTTTCAAGAGGGCGAGCAGATCGGGATGCAGAAAGGTCGTCTGGAAGCAGCCCGAGAGACTGCCCGCAATCTCATCGAGCTGGGCGCGCTTAGCGATGGGCAGATCGCCCAAGCGACCGGGCTGAGCGTCGAGCAGGTCGCGGCGTTGCGTCAGTCTTCGCCCCGTTGATCCCGTCGCGCAACGCCTGATCGGCCTGTCTCCGCGCGCCCTGGTCGATGCGCAGGTCAGGGGTCATACGCAGGTCAGAAGGTCAGGGGTCAGGTCTCCCATTGCACACAGGCTTTGCCCATCCAAGTCTTGCGACCGACGCCCCCACGCTCAGCCAGGCAGACTTCGACCGCGGCCGCCTACGCATTGGCGGCCAGGACGCGAGCCGCGCGGACTGGCAGGCGGCAGTCCGTGCGCGGGTCGGCAAGCAACGCATCAACATCATGCTCGACGTCCCCATCGTGGAGCATTTCAAGGCGCTCGCCGGAGAGCGCGGCTACCAGACGCTGATTAACGAGACACTGCGTCGAATGATCGAATCGGAGCACCTGGAGGCCGACCTCCGCCGGATCGTCCGTGAAGAGATTCGCGCTGCCAATATCCCGAATGACTAGCCTCAACGGGCGACCGCGCCGGTTGGATTCGGCCGGCAACCGAACCCCAACCGCGACCCTCGCCCGCCCCGTTGGGCCTCCTGCGTCGGCCCAGCGGTCATGATCGGCTCGCTCACCCCTGCCCATGAAAGTCCCGCTATCCTTGCCGGTGCTCAGCCCAAGGCGCGAGGTTATAGGCACCCTCGGGGGTAGTGCTTGACCGACCGCCGCGGGCTCGCGCCGCTCCGCACTCCGATCGTGTCTCGACGAGACTACGAGGGTTTTGTACGCGTCCGAGCCCGCCGTACTTTCACGGCAACCTACGCGCTGGTACGGGCTCGACTTTCCGCGCGAGGCCTGCGCCGCCAGTACCAACGGGTCCCCTCCCCAGGCAGGCGCTAGCCAGCGTTCGCTACGGCGTGGCGGTCCACCGGCGTCGACCTGTCCCCCCCTCATATCCGTTCAGCCAACCCCTGGAGCGGTTTTCCGGGTCCGGCGGGTTCGGCATGAGATGTAGCTCGCAGTTATACGTTTCGTCGCGATTGGCGCGTTGCCATTGAGCGTCGCCGACAGCGCACTCTTTGCGGCGCTCTGGCTGAGCTTCTGTGATCCGTCGGCCCCGCAGATCCCCTTTAAGCTGTCGCCCGGGCCCAGTACGCGCATCTTCGCCACCTTGCCCGCTGGCCGCAGCGGGGCTATCCTGTATGTTCTCTCGCCTAAGGCGGTCGCGTCTTGTTGTTAGCGAAATGGCAGACTTTATCATCGGGCGGCAACAGATTTTTGACAGGAAGCTGGATATCTATGGGTACGAGCTGCTTTTCAGAGGCAAGGATTTCGATTTAAGCGACAAGAGCGAAGCGGCGCAGGCGACCAATCAAGTAATTACCGATTCTATATTGGAGCTGGGGCTCAATAATATCGTCGGATCTAGCAAGGCGTTTATTAATTTTACGACGCAGAACATACTGGAAAAGACCCCGCTCAGTCTGCCGAAAGAGCGGATTGTGATCGAGGTGCTGGAAGATGTCTCCGTCGATCTGAGAATCATTAATAACTTGAGAGAGTTTTCGCGGCAAGGATATATCATCGCCCTGGATGATTTTGTTTTTTCCGACGCATGGAAGCCTGTAATCGAGCTCGCCAATATTATCAAGCTGGACATCTTGGATATGGGGGAGGTAAAGACCCGGGATAGCGTTAAGCGGCTCAAGCCCTATAAGGTTTCGATACTCGCGGAAAAAGTGGAGACCCACGAAGAGTTTCAATATCTGCGCGAGCTGGGATGCGATTACTTTCAGGGGTTCTTTTTTAGCAAGCCGAATACCGTTGCGGGCAGGCGGTTGGGCGTTAATCAGAGAGCAGCGATTAGATTGCTTACGATCGTCAACGACCCCGATGCCGGATTCGACGAGCTGTCCGAGATAATCTCTCAGGACGTGGGGCTCAGCTACAAGCTGCTGCACTATATAAATTCCGCTTTTTTTGCGTTGCCAGGTCAGGTCGAGTCGATACAGCATGCCATTTCCTATTTGGGGCTTAAAGAAGTAAGACGCTGGTCTAATATACTTACTCTGGCTTCTTTGTCGAATAAGCCACAAGCGGTATTGCAGAATTCGTTAATCCGCGGAAAAATGTGCGAGCAGCTGGGGGAGCTGATTGGCGATAAGGCGGACAGCTTCTTTCTGGTTGGCATGTTATCCTGCCTGGACAGTCTCTTGGATATCCCGATAGAAGATGCCCTGCAGCAGCTTCCATTGGCGGATGGGATCGTTCCTGCGATATTGTATAAACAAGGTCTAACCGGCGAAGCGATCGAGTGTGTCGTCAATTATGAACGATGGAATATTCCGGGGATGGTCTTCGGGAATCTGGATCAAGAGTCGATTGGCGAAGCCTATGTTCGGAGCGTCAACTGGGCAAAAGATGTGCTGAGCATCCTCGAATAGAGCGTGTCTGGATGGGTTGGCTAACAGGTGGGAAGGCGCGTCGCCCGCCGATAGAGTCGAGGGCTGGCTCCTCCCAGGCCCCCGATATTTTTTTGGGCTGCAAACTGTCCCCGCGTGACGGATACTGTAGTTATTTACAGTTCCCATCAAGGCGGCCCGAACCTTGTCCGCGGCCTATGCCGAGCTCCACTGCCGCTCTAACTTCTCCTTCCTCCGGGGCGCCTCCCACCCGGAGGAGCTGGTTCGGCGTGCCCATGAGCTGGGTTATGCGGCGCTTGCCCTGACCGACCTGTGCTCCCTGGCCGGCGTGGTGCGCGCCCATGGGGAGGCCAAGGGGCTCGGGCTTCATCTGATCCTGGGCTCCGAGCTGCGGCTGGAGGACGGACACCGGCTGATGGCCCTGGCCCAGGACCGCACGGGCTATGGCAACCTCTCCCACCTGATCTCGCTGGCCAGGCGACGGGCGCCTAAGGGGAGCTACAAGCTGTTGGCCGGGGACCTGGACGACGGGCTGCCGGGCTGTCTCGCGCTCTGGCTCCCGGAGCCGGGCGCTGGGGCGGAGCTTGCGGTCGTCCAGGGCGCCTGGCTCAAGGAGCGTTTCCCGGACCGGCTGCGGATCGGGGTCGCGCTGCACCGCCGGGGCAG
>JBGSOR010000294.1:0-3655 GCA_041738985.1 Chromatiaceae bacterium
TCTGCTGGCCGCGGCGGCCAAGGCCGGGGGCAAGGGTGCGCCACTGCCCCCCGAGGTCACCCGGGCCTGTCTCGACGAGCTGGCGGCGACCGGCACCGACATATCCAAGATCAACACCGAGCAGAACGCCCGGGACGTCCAGGCGGTGATGCGCGCCCTGGGCTACCCGGTCTACAACGCCTACGGGCTCTCCTACGGCACCAAGCTGGGGCTGGAGGTGATGCGCACCGCCCCCGAAGGGCTGCGCTCGGTGGTGCTGGACTCGGTGGCGCCCCCCCATATTCCGACCTACGACACCATTGCGCTGCCCTACGCCGAGTCCTTCGAGGCCGTCTTCGACCAGTGCGCCGCCGATGCCGGTTGCGCCGCCGCCTACCCGAACCTCAAGGCGCGCTTCTGGGCCCTGGTCTCCAAGCTCGCCAAGGCGCCGATCGCAAGCCCCGCCGGCAAGATCGACGGGGAGGCCCTGATGAACCTGGCGGACCGGCGCAACGACTACAAGAACCAGGCCCAGGGCTTGACGGGCTACGTGCCTAAGCTGGTGGCGGAGCTGGAGCAGGGGGTAACGACCACCTACGACGCCGTGATGCAGGGCAAGCTGCCCCAGCGCCAGACCCCGGAGACGGCGCTGGGCGGACTCAAGGGGCTCGATGCCGACTCCCTGGCCTTCGCCCAGACAGCCCTGCGACTCGCCCAGCAGGGCCAAATCCAAGAGGATGCGGTCAAGACGGTGCTGGAGCGCCTGGAGACTGACCGCGCCGCCGCGGCCGCCGGTGCCGGGCTGACGGAGCAATTCGAGTCGGCGCTGGCGGCAGCCGCCAAGTCCCTGCCCACCCAGCAGGCGCGGCTCGCTTTCGCCTCGGACTACCTGCGCCTGCGCACCCAGGCACCCTCGGGCGAGGCCCTGCGGGGCTTGATCGCCAGGCATTTCGCGGGGGCCGACCGCCAACGCCTCGATGCCCTCGTCGGCCTCATGACGCAGCAGAACTTCGCCGACACCTTCGCCCGCATCTCCAAGGACAACCGCAAGCTCGACTACATGCTGGTGGAGGGCTTCCAGACCCTGATGTACGCCTGCCAGGAAGACATGGACTTCAACTCCCCCGCCGGTGCCGCGGCCATGAGTGCACGGCTGCAGAAGGACTACCTCTGGCCGGTGGAGGCCACCCAGCCGGCAGATGCCTTGATCGGGGGCTTCTACGCCAGTTGCGACCTGTTCCCCAAGCACTTCAGGCCTGGCTTCCACGACCCGGTGACCGCGGACATCCCGACGCTCGTCTTCTCCGGCAAGATGGACACCCAGACCGCCACGAGCTGGGGCCCGGAGACGGCCCGCCACCTGCCCCGCGGTCAGTCCATCGTCTTCCCCGAGGCCGGGCACGGCGCCCTGGCCTTCTCCCAGTGCGCCCGGGACCTGGGGGTGGCCTTCATCGAAAATCCGGGTGTGCCCCTGGATAAATCCTGTGTGGCGGGGCTGAAGGCGAGCTTCGTGCTGCCCGGGGATCAGGCCGCGGGTCAGGCTGGCGCAACCTCCGAATGACCGCGCAAGGCCGCCGCGCTGGCGCGGGCCTTGGCTGCCTTGGGTCGGCGTTTGGCCGTCGAGGTACAAGCGGCGGCATAGGCCCGAATCACGCAGAGGCCCGTATACCTCGGTGACGAAGGAGCGGGACCTCTTGAGCGGCTGGCAATCGGTGCGGTTCGCTCCCGCTCGCCGCACTCTAAGCGATCCTCCCGGAACACTCTCACGAATTGAGTATGCTTTCCCCGGAACTCCCCCAAAGAACGCGCCAACCGGGCAGCCGGGGCGAAAATTAGGTGGATATATCAGCGTTTCTCAAAATCGGCGCATCTAATATCACCACAGAAAAAGGCGTAGCAAAAGCCCGAAGTTAGTCGGAAAACGCTGGATACGTCAGTCGTGCCCAACGATATAATTGAATAATTGACGCTTCCGAATGTTGTACGTTACGCCCGTCACTTCGCAGAGGGTTAGCGAACGTAGGTCCAGCCTGAGCGTCGGCGACATTGTGGACCCATCGCATTCAGAGCGATTCTCCAATATATCATACTGCTTTCTATTGCTTGTCGGTGCGGTGCCATTCAAATTGTTTGGCAGGGCCAGCATCAAATCGAGCTCGCCTTCATATTCGTCAGGATTGCCGCAAGATGGAATTATCGCAATGCTCTGGTCCGGCGGCAGATCGATTGGTGCGACACAACTTGCATGGTGAAAAAGCACAATATTGTATTTGGCATTCCCGACCTGGGAAGATGAGAACATTATTCCATCAAGTCTTGGCTCGATACGTTGCGCTAGAAACTCGGCAACGATCTGCGTCGGAAGATATTCCAGATCCTCGACCTCTGGGAGAATGGGGCGACTGACCTCGTCGACGAATTCCCGAAAAAATGCCACACGATGGTGTCGCCAATCGTAGTCCGAATCAAAATGACTGACATCCTCATAGACCGATCTCATTCGATTGAAATCCAAGATACGCACAGTTCGAAGCAAGCGATAACGCGCCAGCACAACAGAACGCCCGATCGGCGCACGCAGTTCCGCAATACATGTCTCCGCATCCGTCCCTCCGTAGAAAACAGATATACCTCGGGGATTCATCCGGCCTGCTTTGGCCAGAACCGATGGCGGTGGGCCTAACTCTTCGACTGGAGCTTTCAGGAACCTGTGCACCTCGGATTCGCTGAACGCGGCTCGCCCTCTCCAGATTGCAAACTCATCCTCGGGAGCGAGCGTGCGGATTACTGGACGATTCCCGTGAGTACGCAGCAGATCCAGATTCTGGAAAATCGCGGACAACGTTCCTTCCGCTTCGGAGTCGAAGAATCTTGTGCAAGCGCGAGTTCGACGCTTAAAAAAACTCCATGTAGTGGCGAAGTGACTGGCACCAGGGAACGTCTCGACGTAGAGAGCGCTTTCCGCGTAAGGCTGTTCTTCAAAGTCATCGGGGTGATAGGAGTCATGCTTGCTCGAAAGGTGCGCCGTGATGGTCTGAGCAAGCTCCGGCCCCACTTTTAGAACGTTCGCGACGACGTCGGCAACTGGATCCCCTTCGCGCTCGACCCACAGTTCCTCGCTATGACGCATCGCTTGCCAATCAACTTCCGGTTCCTCAGGGGTTTGACAAAAATGCGCTTGCAGGACTCCGTGTACTTTAGTGGCTAAGGCATCAAGCGAGATACTGGGCGCGGTTTCGCCACAATATCCGCAAGTTCCAACATTGTTCTCGGAGAAAATCTCAGCTACGAGGAACTCGTCGCCAATACAATTGTGACAGATGAAGTCGATCTCATCCCTACTCATTGGGGCTCGCTCTGGGAATTACGGACACAGCATACTCAATTCAATCTCTTGGATGCAAATGACTCAGGAAACGGTCACCGTAGCTCGAATTCCGGTGACAGTTTACTCGGCAATTGCCCCCCGCATCATTCCTCAGGCGTCACCCCTAACCGCTGCGCGAGGCGCACGAGTGCAGCCACCGAATCGACGCCGAGCTTGGCCATGACCCGGCCGCGATGCACCTTGACGGTCTGCTCGCCGGTGCCGAGCGTCGCGGCGATGCGCTTGTTGGGATGGCCGGCGATGACGTGCGACAGGACCTCGCGCTCGCGCGGGGTGAGCTGGGCGAGC
>JBGSOR010000302.1:0-4440 GCA_041738985.1 Chromatiaceae bacterium
GCGGGGCACCCGAGGCCGAACGGCACCGATGGCGGGCCAGCGCGGAGACGTCCAAAAGACGAGTGGTTGCGGGCAGTCCTGATCCATAACGCGATGTTCCGGGTTACCGCGGGGGCGTTGCGCGCCCGAATCGCGACCCCCGCGGCCTGCAGCGGCGGCGGACAGGGGCGACGCTGGCCGGGCGCGCCGCAGGTCGCGGTCCGACTGAATGGTGGAGCGAAAGACTAGGCGATGGTGGAGGACCTCGCCATCGGGGGATACACGCAGACGCAGTGCAACCGCTCCAAGTAGCGTAGCCGGAGCGGCGACGGGGCAACCATCCAGAAATTGACCGATTCGGCGCAGTCGCGCGGCGGGCTTTTCGCGGCTGCCGCCGAGATTCGGCGGCACTCTGGCTCGCGTGCGGGCCAGGGCCTACCGAACGCCAGGTGATGCTATCGGCGCGGGACCCGCAGGCTCGTGACGATGGGGCGGCCTGCGAGGGCCCCTTGGCGATCCGGTGGCACCTCGAACCCTGCCCCCAAAGTCTCGGATGCGGTCTCGACCGGGAGCGCCTTCCCGTCGCGCGCGTGTCCGTCGGCGCTTGCCGCGAAATTGCTGGTGTGCAGCAATCCCCGGAAGCGCCCCGTCGTCGGGTCTCGGGTTTGAGCCGCTGCTTACAGGAGCTCGGATGGGACCAAGGATCCCAGCCTGTTCTACGCTGACTCCACTTCGGGTAGATCGCGGAGAACGTCCTCAACGTCTCGTTTGCTGACCGTCGAGGCTTCCGCGGGCTGCTTGACCCGCCCTCCCCTAACAGCGATCTTGCACCGTTAATATTCGCGGGGCCGGCAGCGCCCCGCGCCCAAGGACCCCAGCCGAGAGTCAGACCCCATGCCGATGCGCGATTTCTTTCAGGTGTTTCCGAAGCTCGCCGAAACGGAGCTGCGCACCGTGACGCTCGGGCGGGGCGCCCGGTCGGCGGTGCCAGCGGATCTCTATGCCTTCCTGGAGCTCTATTGCGACGAGCCGGGCTGCGATTGCCGCCGCGTCACCATTGTCGTCATCTCGGAACGCAAGCGGGTGCCGGTGGCCTCGATCTCGCTCGCCTTCGACTCGACCGACGACATGGCCGGCCCCTATCTGGACCCCTTGCATCCCCAGGAGCGCTATGCCCCGGAGCTGCTCGACCTGTTCACCGAGGTGATCAACCGCGACCCGGCCTATCTGGCCCGTTTGCAGCGTCACTATACGATGTTCAAAGAGCACTGCGAGGGCCGACGCTACGCCGGGCCGCCCTTCGAGACCCCGGGCCGAGTCAAGCGCGTCGCGGCGCTCGATCCCCCCATGCCCGCGGCGCTCAGGGGTCTCGCGCCGCCGTCCGGGGGTCCGATCCGGCGCGACGCCAAACCGGGACGCAACGACCCTTGTCCCTGCGGATCGGGCAAGAAGTACAAGCAGTGCTGCATGCTCAAGACATCATCGGTACCAGCGCGGGTGGCCCCCGATGTCCGACCGGATACAGACCGAAATCGCCGAGCTGGCCTTGGTCCCGGAGGTGGACTCCAGGGTCCAGCAAGACCTCATCGCCGCACTGCACAACGCCAAGCTCCCGCTCCATCCGCGGATTCGCGAGCGGGCCGCCGCCGTCGCCGGCCATTACGCCCGCTTCGGCGCGGCCGGCGGTGCGCCGGACCTGGACAGTCTGCTGGAGCGGCTGCTCCGGGAGATGCCCACACAGGATCCCTTCGAGCTGCTGGATCCCATGCTGGCCCAGCTGGACGCCCTGCCGCCCGAGGGGCAGGTCATCGCTGTCACTGGGATGATGGACGCCAAGCAGCCCCTGTGGAACGAGCTGGCGGTGCTGTTGCTGCTTCACTCCGATGCCCAGGTGCGTGGCCAATTGCCGGACAGCTTCCGGCATGGCGTCGGCGCCGCGCACTTGGGCCCGCTGGGCTTGAGCCGCCTGATCGGGCTGCGCAATTGGCTGCCCGCGGCGGAGCGGCCCGCGGTGGACGTGCTGATCAAGAAGGCGCGAATGGCTGGGGTAGCCAGCGCGCCCTTGCCCGCGGCCCAGCCGATGACTGTCTACGCCTCGCCCTTCGACGGCTCGGGCGCCCAAGGGGTCTAGGCCTTCGTCAAAGCCAAACGGCACTATCGGATCTTGGGGCTCCTGGTCAAACAGGGATTCGGCATCCGCGAGGTCTGGAGCCAAGGCGGACTGACGAAGCGGGTGATGGATGCCAAGATCCGAGACTTGGCCGCCCAGGCCGCGGTCGTCCAGGTGGACGGCGATTATCTGCCGTTGGTGGCTGCACGTTTCATCGCGGTCGGACTCGAGCGCGACACCCCGCCGCCGCCGCACCTGGTGGAATTGAACGAGGCGGTGGGCGGCGACTATTGGAAGCCCCGATCGGTCGCCATGGCCGACGAGATTGCGGCCCTGATCGAGACCGCCCCCGAGGCGTTCGCCCCGGCGCGTGTGGCCCAGGTGCTGAAGGCTGCGCGCCATTGGGTGCAGGACCTCGACCTCGCCGCCTCCTGGTTCGAGGACGACGCCAGCGTCGACAACCTGCTCCGCGCCGAAGTGGGCCCGCCCGAGGACTGGCTGACGCGCCTGCCGGTCGCCATCAGGGCCATCGTCTCGAGGATACTCGAGCACAAGCGGGGCGTCTGGGCCGAGCGTCTGGTCTGGACCGCGCTCTGGGCGCGGGCCGCCCAGCGTCGCACGCCCGTGCCCTGGCAAGACTTCCTGATCGTCGCCCGGACGCTGCAACAAGAAACCCCGCTCGCGCAGATCCCGCTGATGGGCTCGATCGCCATGCGGACGGTCCAGTCTGCGTGGCAGCGGGCGAGGGCGGGTTAGAGACCTACCAGCGACACAGCCGTGCGCCCCGGAGACCTTGCGGATCGGATCGCCCGTACCGGGCTAGCGGACTCCGAGGGCGACAAGAGGGTGGCCGCTTGAGGTGAGACCCCGAATCTCGACGATACAGCACTGGACTAATCGCCCGCCGTCGGTCTCTTCCCGATCAGTCGCAAATCGGTCACAAGCTCTTGGGGCTCTCCGACAGCAATCCGGGCGAAGCCGGGGTGTCTCGGATTGAGCAGGTAATTGGTCTCGGTGGGGATCACCGCGCTGGGGACGGCGAGCACCGCGGCGACAAGCCCGGTTGCCCAGTCGCTGCCGATGGCGCGCAAGGGCTCCAGTGCGGCCGGGTCGCGCCAATCGGGTGGGAGTCGGTCGACGTCGACCCGCTCGATCTCCAGGTCCGACGGGATCTCGGCCGGGATCGTCACGTAGCGGGCTCGCAGGGGCTGGTCTTGCACCAGCATCTCCAGCATGGCGAGCGACTGGCTCCCCGCCGTATACACGACCGGCACGCCCTTGGGGTTCCAGCGGCCGCCGTGGCGGCGGGCACCCTCGCCGGAGAACGCAGTCTCGGCGAAACGTGCGGTCAAGATCCGCCAGACCCTGAGCATCAGCCGAAGACGCCGTGCTCGATCCGCCCCAGGGTGTCCATCACGCTCTCGGCGCCGATATCGGTATCGAGCAGGCTCAAGGGGGTGGTTCCGCCGAGGGAGGCATTGGCCGACTTGAGCCAGTCGACCGCCGCATCCAGGTCCTCGAATACCTCTTCCCCTCGGGAGACCGCCCGCGCCAGGCGCACCAGCCTGGAAGACTCTTCGCTAGTGAGCCTTCCCTCGCGCTTGCGTCGCGCCAGGGTACGTTCGGGAATGCCCACCGCCGCCGCCAGCTCCGCCTGGGACAAGCGCGTGGACCTGGTCAGGGCGTCCACGGCAGACGACGGGAGGCCCCGGCGAATCGCGGCAACCCAGTCGAGTGCGGAGCGGGGGATGGATGCCAGGACCCGCGGTCCCCCGAGCAGGTCATCGACTGCGAAGGACGGCGGGGCAGACGCTGTAGCGGTAGAGGTCATGGTTCAGCTCCACAAATGCCAGATGGCATCCATTTTAGTCAATTATGGCGACATCCGTGGTTCTCCCGGGACCGGCGGCGGCGCGCACCTGTGCGAACCCCCAAAAGCCTCGCGGTCGGTGGTCCCTCAGGCGGGGTCGGGGGCTGGCCTAACGGCCCGCTTCGCTGGAGCGCACGGCCAGATAAACCTTCAGCAGGCCTGGACTCGCCTCGGCCAGGGACTTCCGTAGGGGGATCGCGTCCTCGCCGCCGAGCATCCGGTGCAGCAGCCGGTACGATTCCCCAGCGGCGCCGTTAGGGGCCAGGTCCGGGGGGACAGCGGCGGCAGTGGCAGGCTCGGCGATCAGGAGCCAGGCGGGGAAGGAGTCCGCGTCGAGGTCCAGGTCCGTGTCGGCGAATTGGAGCCAAAGCCGGTGTATCCGGGTGTCCGCCTGGTCCTTTGCGGCCAGTGCCCGCTCCGCCTCCGCGGGATGCTGCCAGCACAGGACCGCCCAGTCCCGTCGCAGGGCGGCCTGGTCGCC
>JBGSOR010000309.1:0-1668 GCA_041738985.1 Chromatiaceae bacterium
GGCTGAGCGGGCCAGCCGCATGCCGTCCGGGCAGGGTTCGGGAGAGGATGCCGCGCCGTCGCCGGACGACCCCATCCTCGTCCTGGATGCAAATGGCGAGCGTGCCCGTTCCGTAGCGGCCATCGTCGAGTTCCTGGGCTATCCGGCCCTGCCCCTGTCGGCACAGGACTGGCGGGAGGCCGCCTCCGGCTTGGGCCGGGTGGCCGCCATCCTGATCGGGTGCGAGGCGGGGGGGGAGACCCTCCGCGGCCTGATCGACGCCGTCCTGGCCTGGGACGCGACCCTGCCCGTGTGTGTGCTCGACCTCGACGGCGACGCCCAGCGCCTCCTCGATGGGGCACGGGACGTGACCCGTTACATCTGCGTCCTCGAGTATCCCCTGCGCCAGCCCCAGCTGATCAAGGCCCTGGAGCAGGGGCGCCTGTTCCGGGAGAACCGCACACCGCCCGCGAAGGGCGGGTCGCCGCGTCTGGCG
The DNA here is from genome assembly GCA_041738985.1 of Chromatiaceae bacterium. GTDB lineage: Bacteria > Pseudomonadota > Gammaproteobacteria > Chromatiales > Chromatiaceae > Thiodictyon. The sequence goes on from JBGSOR010000309.1 coordinate 476, forward strand.
CGTGCCCTGGTGGGCGCGAGCCCCGTGATGCAGCACGTCCGTTACCTGATCGCCAAGGTGGCCCCGACGGACGCCACCGTCCTGGTGCTGGGGGAGACCGGGACCGGCAAGGAGATCGTCGCCCGCAACATCCACTATCTGTCGAAGCGCCAAGGCGCGCCTTTCGTGGCGGTCAACTGCGGGGCCATCCCGGCGGAGCTCCTGGAGAGCGAGCTGTTCGGACACGAGAAGGGGGCCTTCACCGGCGCCATCACCTCCCGCCAGGGCCGCTTCGAGCTGGCCGAGGGGGGGACCCTGTTCCTGGATGAGATCGGCGACATGCCGCTCCCCATGCAGGTGAAGCTGCTGCGGGTGCTGCAGGAGCAGACCTACGAGCGTGTCGGCGGGACCCGGAGCCTGCGCACGAACGTACGCGTGATCGCGGCGACGCACCGCGACATGGAGAAGCTGATCGTGGAGGGACGCTTCCGGGAGGACCTCTACTATCGCCTGAACGTCTTCCCCATCGAGACGCCCCCCTTGCGCGAGCGCATCGAAGACCTCCCGCTGCTTATCGGCGAGCTCATCGCGCGCATGGAGGCCACCGGCCGCGGGACCCTGCGCCTCGGCGCCTCGGCGGTAGACGCCCTGTCGCGCTACGCCTGGCCGGGGAATGTGCGCGAGCTGGCCAATCTGTTGGAGCGGCTCGCCATCCTGAGCCCGGGCGAGGCGGTCGCGGCTGGCGGGCTGCCCCGCAAGTTCCTGCCCCAGACCTGGCGGGAGCCCGAGCCGGAAGAGCCCACGTGGGACGAGCCCGCCAGCCAGGGCCCGGCCCTGTCCGGCGAGGGTCGTCGTCTGCCCCCGGCCGGGTTGGACCTGCGCGACTACCTGGGCCGCCAGGAGGTCAACTTCATCAACCAAGCCCTGGACGAGGCGAATGGGGTGGTGGCTCAGGCCGCCGCACTGCTTGGTATGCGCCGCACCACCCTGGTCGAGAAGATCCGCAAGTACGGCATCCAACGGAAGGATACCGCGGCGGAATTCTGACGCAGGCGATGGATCGGGCGCCTCAGCGCACTGGAATTCTTGAGTAATCCCTCTCTGGTACGGCGTTTGCTGCCTTCATTGCGGTAGTCAAAAAGGGCCGGTCCCGGGGCGGTGCGCAGTCGCCGCCTCGCCGCCTCCGAGCCCCCGCGCCGGCTGCACGGCCGGCC
>JBGSOR010000314.1:0-5250 GCA_041738985.1 Chromatiaceae bacterium
CGGAGAGGCATTGGCCCACTTCCAAAGGGCGCTGGCTCTACAGGCTGAGCTGGGACAACCGGAAGTGCTGTGGCGCGCATTCGATGGTCTGAGCCGAACCGAAGCGCTGCTGCAGCACCGCGACCTCGCCATCTTGTTCGGACCAATGACACGCCGGTGGCCTAGCACATCGCCAGGTAGCGGGGTCGCCTCCAGGCCTTGGCCACAGGAGAGCTGAAGCGGCTCACCCTGCGCACCGAGCGTATTAAGGCGGAGATCGGGACCCGCGTCGAGCACCCGCTTCATGTGGTGAAGAACCCACTTCGTCATCGCAAGGTCTCTCAAAAGGGTCTGGCGGAGTACGGGGCAAATCTGCACAATCGGTTCGCACTAGGCAATCTGGTCATCGCCGAAGCGGCCCTCAAGGCCTGATGCATCCAGGGTGCGCGTTGACCACGTGCAAGCTGCACAAGTACCGCCCAAATATGCCGAACTAGCTCCAAAAGCCCCCGAATTGGGGTGTTCACCAGAGCCCCATTGAAAAAAGTGCGCCCGCGCGGTAGGCGGTACCTAAGAACCGGCTGTGAAGGGCGTTTCCCCAAGCAGTTCCCTGGACTCCGCGATCCTCCACGGCGAAGGCAGCGGCTTGATCTGCCCGTCCTTGCCGAGAACGCCCAGTTCCCCTGTTGCCTCATCTCCCCCCACCAGCTTGCAGACGCTGCCAAGATTGCTACCCAAAGTCTTCCTCGAACCCGTGACCCCCAGCTTCCATGGGGCATGAGTCGGCGGTGTCCCCCGTTTCCTATTCGCCCAAACTCCAAACGTGACAGTCGCGAACGCACCTGCGGTCCCCCAGGTTACTAAGGCGGCCTAGCTTCCCTTGTGTATATTCTAGATCTGGTCTAACCTCACTTTTAACCCCGAAGCAGATCAGTAGGTTTTCCTCTGTCTCTGGATGCGGGGCCCGCCACCAGGCATACGGGGATAACGCAAGAGGGGGCCATGGTCAGGACTGCCATCAGGGGGTGTGTCCGTTCGATTGAGTTGTTTTCCGTCATTTTTCTGCTCCAGGCATGCTACTCGGCAGCCTACCTGCCTGGCCAACAGACGGTCGGTCGGCTGAGAACTGTCGGGCCGAACGTTTATGTCAACGAAAAACCCGCCCGCGATGGTCAAACGCTAACGGTCGGGGATCATCTCCGGACCGGCCCCAGCAGTAGTGCGTACGTCTACCCCCTATCCGGGGGTCTCGTTCAGCTAGACGAAAACACCGATCCCTTTTTCAACATCACCTGGGACGGCACCAAGTGTGGGATCCTCATCCTCGGTATTCGCGTCGGACAGGCCTACCACGAGTCGGGTCACCAGTGCGGCACGGTCGCGCGTACCGAGCACGCCGAATTTTCTCAGGCTCCACGGCAGTTCGATGTCTTCAATCTCAAAGTGAACGCCCGGGAGTCGGTGCTGACATTACTGGACGGCAAGCTCGCCTTGTCCAAGCCGACCTTCCTCGAATTGAAGCCCCGCCAGCAGATCAGGGTCTCGGCAGCCGGCGTTGAAGAAGTCCGGAGCTTGTCGGATCCGGAGCTTGATGAGGTGGTACGCTGGCGAAATCAGTTTCCGCCACCCTGCCCCTCGGGTGGGGGGGAGTGCGCCCCGCCCGGCGGCCGGTCGACCTGCGGCCAGTGTACGGACTAACTTTCAGGTGTCGTTCTTTGGTGGATTAAACAGCCCATCGAGAATGGACAGATTTCTTCAGGGCGGAGGCTCTCATGAATACGCCAAGTAATCAATCTGTTCGGGCTTGTGCAGCAGACTCGGGATCGCCAAGACTTCGGAATCGCTGCTTCTTAAGGCCATATCCGCTCCCGCTCCGAACAGGCCTTTTCCTCCTGCTTGTCGCATTGATACGAGGCCCTGCTGTTGCGGTCGATGCGCTATGGGTAGGGCCCGAGGACGGTGAAGCTGGCTGGTTTGATTTCGTGATTGAGACGGACCCTTTGCAGATAATATTCGTAAACTGGGATGACGAACTGCTCCCCACTTCTGAAACAGCTACAACTTTCATTTCGAATGGCGGCACCGCGGTTATTTCCTTCGGTAATGCAAACGCGGGTAACGGGTTAAGTATTTCGAATGGCAGCGCTATCCGTTTGACGGGCGGCAGCCTGGCGACCGTGAGCGAGTTTGTCGGGGCTGGTAGCTCGGGCAGCTTCGTGCAAACGGAAGGGATACATACGGTGGCCGACACGCTGTTCGTTGGCTCGTCGGTCGTCGACCCTGACGGGGGGGTATTTGCCGGGAACGGAAACTACAGCCTAGGCGGCGGGATCTTGGTCGCAGGAAATGAGGTTATTGGCGGTACTGCCAGTACCGGGACCTTCACTCAAACGGGCGGGACCCATGCGGTCCTGAACACGCTGACCATCGGGCTATTGGGAGGACAGGGTAGCTATAGCCTCAGCGGGAATAGTGGCAGTCTCCTGACGGCAGTCAACGAGTCCGTCGGTCTTGGCGGCGTGGGCAGCTTCGCGCAAACTGGCGGCACGAATGCGGTTGAAGGCGATTTGTTCATCGGAAGTTTTGGAGGCCTGGGTACCTACGACCTCAGCGGCGAAGAAAGTCTCCTGACCGCCACGAACGTGAACATCGGATATGCCGAAGATGTCCCCCTGGCCTCGGTTGGGATATTCAATCAAACGGGCGGGACGCATAATGTCGGTGACACCCTGACCATTGGGAACTTCTTCGCGGCACAGGGTACCTATAATCTGAGCGGTGAAGAAAGTCTCTTGAGCGCTTCAACTGTGATTCTGGGAAGCTCTCAGGGTATCGGGAACTTTATTCAAACGGGTGGGGAGCATAGGGTCGGCAACACATTGATCATCGGGCAAACCCTTGGCCAGGGCAGCTATAGCCTCACCGGTAATGGGATCTTGACCTCGGGGAACGAGATAATCGGCGACGGTGCAGGCGGCATCGGGACCTTCGCCCAGTCCGGCGGGACCCATAGCGTCAACGACACATTGAGCATTGGTGCGGATGGAAGTTATTCGCTCTCCGACGGTGTACTACGCACCCCGAGCTTGCGGAATGACGGGGTATTCCAGCAGTCGGGGGGGCAGCTCACCACGACCACATTCACGAACAATCCGAGCGGCCGGTACGAATATTCCGGCGGTACCTTCACTGGAAGCCTTGTGAACAACGGCACGGCTGTCTTCAATCCGAGTGAGTTCGCGGTTTTCGACGCGAATATCAGCGGCGATGGAAACCTGACCAAACTCGGCGATGCCACGCTGGTCCTGACCGGCACCAACACTTACAGGGGCGGTACCCTGGTGTCGTCGGGTGTCCTGCAGGGCAGCACGCTGAGCCTGCAAGGCGACATCACCAACAACGCAGCGGTTGTGTTTGATCAAGCAGAGACAGGTACCTATGCTGGCAGAATCAGCGGCGTGGGAAGCGTCGCGAAGCAGAATGCCGGCCTTCTAATCTTCAATGGCATCAACACCTATACTGGCGGCACCCAGATCCTCGGCGGGAACCTGCAGATCGGCGACGCCGCTCACCCCGAAGCCAGCATCCTCGGCCTGGTGAGTGTCGGACGGAATGGCACGCTGAGCGGTCACGGTACGATCGACGGGAACGCAATCAATGCCGGCACGATTGCCCCCGGAAGCTCGATCGGCACTTTGGCGGTCAATGGCAGTGTTGTATTCCAGAGTGGCTCCACGTTTCAGGTCGCAATTGACCCCACCCAGTCGAGTCAGCTGATTGTCGGTGGCCCGGCCAGCCTCGGGGGAGCGCAGGTCGATGCGATTGCGGCCAACGGGGCCTACGGTCCCAAACGTTATACGATTCTTTCAGCCGGGTCGCTCGATGGCCGCTTCGGTGATCAGTTGACCTCGAACTTCGCTGCAATCGACCCGCTGTTGACGCCCTCGTTAGCGTATGACTCCAACAACGTGTATCTGGATCTGGATCCGGTGCCGCTTCAGAACCCCATCGGAGCGGCCGAGCAGGTCGCCACGGATCTCGTCTACATGATTGACCGCATGGCGACGGGGCGTTTCAATCAAGCCCTGGGCGAGCTTTGCTCCTCTACATTGGGATTCTGGGCGAGGGGATTTGGCATGGTCAGTTCCGCATCAGCCACGCGAGATAACCCCGGATACGACGGCGACACGTCGGGATTCGTGCTCGGAATGGACGGTCAAATTACGGACCGGCTTTCGCTCGGGATCGTTGGCTTCGGCGCCGACATCGATGTGACGACGAACACCAATTTCACAGACCGCAGCACTGTCGAGATGCGTGGCTTCAACCTTTATGGCGCCTACACCCATGGGGCATGGCAGGCGCGATCGGCCTTGGGCTATTCCAGCGAAAGCTATGCCTCAGAGCAAACCATTGCCGCCGGCACCCAACCACGGCGAGCCGAGGGTTCGACGGACGTGAACCGTATCAGCAACTATACGGAGGGAAGTTACACCTTCAAGTCGCGGGGCTTATCGGTGCAGCCATTGTTGGCGGTGCAACTTGGCTGGATGGATCAGGATGACTTTACGCAGGGAGGGTTGTTCGCGGACGGACAGAGCCTGAATGTCGGCGGCGGAACCCAATACGTGCTCGATAGCCTAGTGGGCGCGCGGGGGAGGCAGGATGTGACGCTCGGCAACAACATGAAGGTTCAAGCCGAACTGCGTGCCCTCTACATGCACCGTTTCGGGGACCTGGAGGACAGCATCGATGGGTCCCTGACGGGCGGGCAGGTGGTCTCATTGGGTACACAGGATCGCCCCGAAGCGCGCGATGCCGCCATCCTGGGTGCAGGTGTCACGCTGCTGACGGCCAACAGCATCAACTTCTATATGGACTACAATGGGCAATTTCTCGACGGCCACACCTCGAGCTTCTTTAGTGCGGGTATCCGGTACCTGTGGTGAGCATCGCCGGTGGGCTTCGACAACCCGGTCCCACGGTGGCGGGGTTCCCACGCGTTTCATCCCCTTCTTACGGTGCCGCGGTCACCCACGGTGTTGCTGTCGCCCGTCACGATGACGTTGCCCGTGGCGTTACCCCCGATGTGAACGCTGCGGTTGCCGGTGTGGTGCTCGACGCTTTGCGATATGGTGTTCGCGGCGGCTTGGACGTCGTCATGGCCGACGGCGACCTGTGAGATGGCCGATGGCTCCCGCGGCTCGGGGGGCGAACCGGCACCCAAGGCCAATGCGCGGGTCTTCGCTCTGCGCCGCCGCGCGCTCAGCC
>JBGSOR010000331.1:0-5190 GCA_041738985.1 Chromatiaceae bacterium
GCCTCGAAGGACAGCACGCACCAGGGGCCTCGGCAGTAGGCAACCACCTCGCGGTCGGCGGGCAGGTCCTTGAGACGCTCCTGCAATCGGTCCAGGGGCAGGTTGATGGCCCCGGCGACATGGCCCTGGGCGAACTCCTCGGGCGGGCGCACGTCGAGCACCGTCACCAGGCCGTCGCGCACCCGTGCGAGCAGCTCCTCGGCGGGGACCGGCTCCAGTGCGTCGCGCCCCTTGAGGTAGCTCGTCACCAGGTCCTCAACGGCCCCCAAATGGTCCCGCGCGATTGCGCGCAGGGCCGCCACCGCGTCCAGGACGCGCTCGTCCCCCAGGGTATAGCGGATGTGCTTGCCGTCGCGCCGCGCCTGCACCAGTCCGGCCGCCTTGAGCTGCTGGAGGTGCTTGGAGGTATTGGCGATGGAGAGTCCGGCGACCCGGGCCAGGTCCTCGACGCTGCGCTCGCCCTGGGCCAGGAAGTCCAGCAGCTCCAGGCGCGCACCATGGCCCAGGGCGCGGGCGACGACGGCCAGGTGCTCGAACAGGGTCTGCTTGGGGCCTGGGGGCTGGGGCATGGGCGGGGCTCGCTGGTTGGGCAACGGTCAACGGTCGCGTTGAACGACGGCCTTAGCGCCAGAGTATAAGGGCTCATCGACCCGGTCGGCGCGCTCGGCTCGCGAGCGGGACTCGGGCTCGAGTACCCTTCGGTGTCTCTTGTCCTGCCGGGACCGACTTGGGCTTGGCGCGGCTGCGGCCGGAAATCGCGCTTGCCCCAACCCGACCTCCTATCGCCCGCCAACCGGACTCACACGATGCTCGCCTGGATCGACCGCCTGCCCATCCCCGTCCTGCTCGTCGTCGCAATGACCCTGGGACTCGCCCCCTTCCTTCCAGAGCCCCATGTCTGGGAGAAGCTCAAGCTCCTGGCCGCCGGGGAGCTGGTGCGCCCAATCGACATCTTCGACCTGGCCCTGCACGCCGCGCCCTGGCTGCTGCTGGCCGTCAGGCTCCGCCGCTTGGGTCGGTAGGCGCGGTCATGATCGTCATCGGTTCCGTCGGCTGGCCGCGCGGGCTCTTGGTCCTTGCCGGCCTGCGCAGGTCCCACAGCTCATAAGTGCCATCTGCGCCCCAAAGGGTTTCGAATCCCCAACGGGCATTGGCGTGCGCGGCATCGTCGATTGGCAGGCGGTCAGACTCGGCAACACTGGGAGTGCGCGTCGGTCAGGAGCGAAGCGAAATGGCTAACTGTTGTGAAGACAAGGGCTGCGAGATCGCGGCGCTGCGCGCAAATCACGCCCGTGTACTGTGGCTCGTGCTGGCGATCAACACCGGCATGTTCTTCATCGACGGTACGGCCGGCATCCTGGCCCACTCGACCTCGCTGCTAGCCGATGCCCTGGACATGCTGGGCGACGCCTTGGTGTATGGGTTCAGCCTCTTCGTCCTGGCGCGCTCGGCGCGCTGGCAGGCCAGTGCGGCACTGGTCAAGGGGCTCTTCATGCTCCTCTTCGGCCTCGCGGTGCTGGGCGAGGCCGCGTACAAGACGTTCCACCCCGTCATGCCGGTGGTCTTGACCATGGGCGTGGTCGGCAGCCTTGCACTGGCCGCCAATCTCGTGTGCTTCTCATTGCTCTACCGGCATCGCAGGGACAACCTCAACATGAGCTCCACCTGGCTGTGCTCCCGCAACGACCTGATTGCCAATGTCGCGGTCCTGGCGGCTGCCGCCGGCAGCTTCCTGCTGGTTTCCCGCTGGCCCGACATACTCGTCGGCGGACTTATCGCAAGCCTGTTCCTCGGTTCCGCTTTCGACGTCCTGCGGCAATCCGTGCGGGCACTGCGGGCGCCACCAGCGCCGGCTCCCAGCGGTTCCAGCGCGGTAGTTGTCGGTCCGATCAACGGGTCTCGGAGCACCTGATCTGGCTTCCACTGCGACTGCATCCACCGAACCGAGGTACCCCCATGTCCGCCACCCGCGAGGCCGTTGCCCAGACCCCGCCCGCCCCGGTCTCTCTGCTCGAAGCGTTCCTCTATTGGCTCAAGCTCGGCTTCGTGAGCTTCGGCGGCCCGGCGGGGCAGATCTCCATGATGCACACGGACCTGGTGGAGCGCCGCCGCTGGATCGGCGAGCACCGGTTCCTGCACGCGCTCAACTACACCATGGTCCTGCCAGGTCCGGAGGCCCAGCAGCTCGCCACCTACATCGGCTGGCTGATGCACGGCACCCTGGGCGGTATCCTGGCCGGGGTTTTGTTCGTGCTGCCCTCGCTCGCAATCCTGATAGCCCTGACCTGGGTCTATCTGGCCTATGGCGACATGCCGGTGGTGGCCGGAATCCTCTACGGGATCAAGCCGGCGGTCACCGCCATTGTGGTCTTCGCGGCCTGGCGGATCGGCTCCAGGGCGCTGCGCAACGGGGTCCTGTGGGCGATCGCCGCGGCGGCCTTCGTGGCGATCTTCGCCCTGAATATGCCCTTCCCATGGATCGTGCTGGTGGCGGGCATCATCGGCTTTGTCGGTGGGCGCATCGCCCCGGACAAGCTCAAGACCGGCGGCGGTCACGGGGCCTCGAACAAGACCTATGGTCCGGCGCTGATCGACGACCACACCTCGACACCGGAGCACGCCGGCTTCTCCTGGCCGCGCACCCTGGTCTACAGCCTGGTGGGCCTGGGAATCTGGGGTCTGGTCGAGGGGTTCTTGTACCTGAGCTTCGGCTGGGAAGGACCGCTCACCCAGATGGGCTGGTTCTTCACCAAGGCGGCCCTGGTCACCTTCGGCGGGGCCTACGCGGTGCTGCCCTATGTCTACCAGGGCGGGGTGGAGACCCACGGCTGGCTGACGGGTCAGCAGATGATCGACGGCCTGGCGCTGGGGGAGACCACCCCAGGCCCGCTGATCATGGTGGTCGCCTTCGTCGGCTTCGTCGGCGGCTGGACCAAGGAGCTGTTTGGACCCGAGGCCCAGGTCATGGCCGGGATCGCCGGGGCCAGTGTGGCCACCTTTTTCACCTTCCTGCCGTCCTTCCTGTTCATCCTGGTGGGCGCCCCGATGGTCGAGGCCACGCGGCACGACCTCAAATTTACCGGGCCCTTAACCGCGATTACGGCCGCCGTGGTGGGTGTGATCATCAACCTGGCGGTTTTCTTCGCCTGGCATGTGCTCTGGCCCCGGGGCACGGACGCGGCCCCGTTCGCGGGGCGCTTCGAGTGGTTCTCGCTGCTGATCACCATCGCCGCCTTCCTGGCCCTGTGGCGTTTCAAGGTCGGCATCATCCCGGTCATCTCGGCGAGTGCGTTGGCTGGACTCGTCTTTTCGCTCCTGTGCGGAGGGGCCTAAACCATGAAGTGGGCCACCCACGAAGGTCCCGAGATCGACCGCATCGCCTGCCCCTAGTTGATCACACGCTTCATGGAGTCATCGCACGAGACCGCACCGGTTCGCCCGCCCGGATCGCGCCCAGTTTCAGGGAGCCGGCAATGCGCAGGATGTCCTCCCACTGCCGGATGACGCGCGCCCTGGTGATCCGATACCGGGCCAGGGCGTTCAAGACGTCGTAATCGGCGTCCGGATCGAGCCGCTAGAACCGCGTGCCGCCGATGTCGGCGAGCCGCGGGCTGTATTGACAGCCGAGCCGCCAGAAGAGCCCGAAGACGACACCGCTGGCACCCGCCGTATCGGCCATGATCTCGACCGGCTGGAGGCTGGTCTGTTGCTCCAGCAGCCCCGCGCGGAGGTCGATCGAGTCCGCGGCGGCGCCGGAGCCCTTCGCCTAAGCGTTCGGCCCATGATCGGTCCTGCGGGGCGGTCCTGGGGCGGGGATGCGCGCGGTTGGCCCCGCCAACAGGCAAGCGAGACAGACGCTTTACGCCCTGATTGCCCCAGCCTCGCGGACGGCTTGAACACCTCGCGGGAACTGGCGACTTGGCGTTATTTCAGGGCCGCGTCAACCAGACCGCCGATCGCGGACAGCGGCGCGGCCGCGGTGGATTCCAGCCCATGCCGCTGGATCAGGTAATCCGCGCTGTTCCAGGCGACCTGCACTTGGCCTTGTGCGTCTTGCCAGACCAAGACCTTCATGGGCAGGTCCAGGCCGATGGTCGGCGCGGCCTGCATCAGCGGCGTACCGGTCTTGGGGTTGCCGAAGATCAGCAGCTGGGTCGGCGGCAGGCTGAGCCTGGCGGCTTGGGCCTCGGCGCCATGGTCGATGCGAGCGAAGACCTTGACGCCCTTGCCCTTGAGGACCGCCTCCAGGCGATCGACGGTGTCGGCCACCGAATAGGGACTGGGGCGGCTTTGAATGCCATTGTCGGCGGCCTGGGTGACGAGTGGCGCGACGAGCAGCAACAGTGCGGCAATCAGGTGTTTCATGGGTCGTCTCCGGTCAGGGCGGGTGATTGGGCCTGCGCCCGGTGGGGTTTCCAATACTCTGTTATATCTTGGCGATAGCGGCGAAAGACCAGGTTCGCGATCAGCGCCGTCTAACTGATCGCGTCGTTACACCCGACCGCCGCGTGGTCCCGGTCCTGTGTCCCATCGCTTGATCCAGTGGTCGATCGAGAGCCGCCCTGGCCCGGTCGCGGCCAGGTATAGCAGGATGGTCGCCCAGGTCCCGTGGAGCGGCCAGGCGTCCGGATAGACCAGGAGCTGAATGACCGCTGTCATGGCCAACAGGGCCAGGGCGGCAAACCGGGTGCCCAGCCCGATCAGCAGCAGCAACGGAAACAGGTGCTCGGCGACGGCGGCCCCGTAAGCGGCTAGCTCGGGCGACACCAGGGGGAGCCGGTATTCGTCGCGAAAGAGCGCCACCGCCGAGTCCGCGAGCCGCGGCCAGCCCAGCTCGACGGTGCCGCCTAGAAGGTCGACGGCAAAACCCTCGACCTTGGTCTGACCGGAGCTCCAGAACACGGCGGCGATGGAGACGCGCCCGAGCAGCGCGATCAGGCTGCCGGGGATGCGCTCCAATGCCCGGATCGCGGCGGCGACGCCGGCGGCGAGTCGGCCGGGTAATGCGCCCGGTAGCACGGCAGAGTCAGTGGTCATGGACAGATCCTCAAGTCGGGGTCGTTCAGGTTATGCCGGTCAGGACTTGCTCACGGAGCAGGACGGCCAGACAGCGGGCCAGGTCGAAACCCCCAGCCGCGCCCGGGTCCCCGCCGGATTCGGCAGTGGCAGCCGTCGCGGTGGCCTCGCCGA
>JBGSOR010000332.1:0-4990 GCA_041738985.1 Chromatiaceae bacterium
GGGTCGGCGACCGGGTGCGTGTCAAGGCCGGGGAGCTGATCCCAGCGGACGGGGAGATCCTGGAGGGGGCGGCGAGCATCAACGAGTCCGCGGTCACCGGCGAATCCGCCCCCGTGCTGCGGGAGGCAGGCACCGATAACAGCGGGGTCACCGCTGGCACCAAGATGCTCTCCGACAGCATCGTGATCGAGGTGCGGGCGGAGTCCGGGAGCTCGCTCCTGGACCGCATGATCGCCCTGGTGGAGGGCGCGAGCCGGCAGAAGACCCCCAACGAGCTGGCCCTGACCGTGCTGCTGGCCGCGCTGACTATCGTCTTCCTGGTGGTGGTGGCAACCCTGATGCCCATGGCCCGGTTCGTGGGTGACGAGGTCTCCGTCGTCGTCCTGGTGGCGCTCCTGGTCTGTCTGATCCCGACGACCATCGGCGGCCTGCTCCCGGCCATTGGCATCGCTGGCATGGATCGCGCCCTGCGCGCCAACCTGGTCGCCAAGTCCGGCAAGGCGGTGGAGGTCGCGGGGAACATCGACACGCTGCTGCTGGACAAGACCGGGACCGTCACCTTCGGTGACCGCCAGGCCACGGACCTGATTCCGCTTGCCGGGATTGCCCCGACCGAACTGCGCGACGCCGCCCTGCTCGCCTCCCTGGCGGACCCGACCCCGGAGGGCCGCTCCATCGTTGCCTTGGCCAGGGCGCGGGGGGCGGACCTTGCGGCAGATTCGGAGGCCCGCTTCGTGCCTTTCTCCGCGAAGACGCGACTCTCCGGCATCGACCAGGGCGGGGCGAACGGGGAACGGCGCATCCGCAAGGGCGCACCCGACGCCATCCGACGCTTCGTGACCGGTAACGGGGGCGTCTATCCCGACCAGACCGAGGTCGAGGTCGCGCGGGTGGCACGGGGTGGAGCGACCCCCATGGTGGTCGCCGAGGACCATCGCGTGCTGGGTGTCGTGCCTCTCTCCGACGTGGTGAAACCCGGGGTGCGGGAGCGCTTTCGGCGGCTCCATGCGCTCGGGGTGCGCACCGTGATGGTGACCGGGGACAATCCGCTCACCGCCGCCGCCATCGTCGCGGAGGCGGGGCTTTCGGACTATGTCGCCGAGGCGACCCCGGAGGACAAGCTGGAGCTGATCCGGCGCGAGCAGGCGGGCGGCCGACTGATCGCGATGATGGGCGACGGGACCAACGACGCCCCGGCACTGGCCCAGGCGGACCTGGGACTCGCCATGGGCTCCGGCACCCAGGCGGCCAAGGAGGCGGCCAACATGGTGGATCTCGATTCCGACCCGGGTAAGCTGATCGAGGTGGTGGAGATCGGCAAACAGCTCCTGGTCACCCGCGGGGCCCTGACGACCTTCTCGCTCGCCAACGACGTGGCCAAGTATTTCGCCATCCTCCCCGCCATCTTCGTGGCCGCGGTGCCGTCGTTGGGGGTCTTGAACATCATGGAGCTGGAGAGCCCCGCGAGCGCGGTGCTGGCGGCGGTCATCTTCAATGCCCTGGTCATCCCCGCCCTGATCCCCTTTGCACTGCGTGGGGTGCGTATCCGGCCCCTGAGCGCGGATGCCCTGCTGCGGCGCAACCTGTTGATCTATGGTGTGGGTGGACTACTCCTGCCGTTCCCGGCGATCAAGCTGATCGATATGGGATTGGGGCTGTTCCTGTGACCGGGAACTGAACGGATCCCGCCGAATTGCCCGAAGGAGGCCAGATGAACACCCATGACGATACCCTCGCACGCCAGGACGCTCTCCGCCCGGAGCGCGGCTGGCTCACCGCCCTACGCGGCGCCGTGGTGCTGACCCTGCTGTGCGGCGGGGCCTATCCGATGCTCGCGGTCTGGATCGGGGGCACCGCCTTCCCCCGCCAGGCGACCGGCAGCCTGATCGAACGCGAGGGCCAGGTTCTGGGCTCTGAGCTGGTGGGCCAGCCATTCGCCGGCCCGGGCTGGTTCCAGGGCCGGCCGTCGGCGGCGGGGTACGACCCCTTCGCCCTCTCGGGCTCCAACTGGGCACCGAGCAACCCCGCCCTGCGGGAGCGGGCGCAGGCCAGCTCCAACGCCGTCGCTGAGGCCAACAGGGTGCCCCAGACCGAAATCCCATCCGATCTGGTCGCCGCCTCCGGCTCCGGGATCGACCCCCACATCAGCCCAGCGGCGGCACGCCTGCAGATACCCCAGTTGGCCGCCGCCCGCGGGCTTCCCGAGGCGCAGGTGCGGGCCTTGGTGGACGACGCCATCGAGCCGCCGACCCTTGGCGTGCTTGGCCAGCCGCGGGTCAATGTGCTCGGACTGAATCTGGCGCTTGACGATAAGGCGAGGGAAAGGGAATGAAGCAATAGGCGAGCGTTTGCGCTTGCCTACCCGTCCAACCCATGACTCCGTGATTCGCCAAGACCCGATCCCACCATGCCTCCGCCCCCAGACAACCGCCCCGACCCTGCCGCCCTACTCGCGGAGGCCAATCGCGAGCGCCGGGGGACGCTGAAGGTCTTCCTGGGCGCCTCCCCCGGGGTGGGCAAGACCTACAAGATGCTGGAGGCGGCCCGGGAAGCCGCGGGCGAGGGGGTCGACGTGGTCATCGGCGTCGTCGAGAGCCACGGCCGTGTGGAGACCGAGGCCCTGTGCGCGGGTTTAGAGACGGTCCCCCTGGCGCCTGTCGAGTACCGCGGTACCCGCTTTCGGGAGCTGGACCTGGACGCGCTCCTGCGCCGCGCCCCGGCGGTGGCCCTGGTGGACGAGCTGGCTCATCGGAACATCCCCGGGACCCGCCACGCACGTCGCTACCAGGACATCGAGGAGCTCCTGGATCGGGGGATCGATGTCTGGGCCACCCTTAATGTCCAGCACCTGGAGAGCCTGAACGATGTCGTCGCGCGCATCGCTGGGGTGCGTATGCGCGAGACGGTCCCGGACTCGTTGCTCGCCGCCGCTGACCTGGTGCTGGTCGACATCACCCCCCGGGAATTGATCGACCGCCTGCGTCAGGGCAAGGTCTATGTCCCGGAGCAGGCACGGGCGGCCATGGACGGCTTCTTCAGCATCCCCAACCTCTCGGCCCTGCGCGAGCTGACCTTTCAGACGGCGACCGAGCGTATCGACCAGGATGCGCTCGAATCCATGCGTCGCCAGGGACTGACCGGTCGGCCGGTCCGCACCCGTGTGGTGGTAGCAGTGGACGGGATCGGCAACGGGGAGGAGGTGGTGCGACTCGGGAGCCGGCTCGCCGGGCGCCGGCGCGCCCCCTGGAGCGCGGTCTATGTGGACCGGGGCGACGGCGACCCCGAGCGCGAGGCTGGGGTGGAGCGGGTCTTCCAGCTCGCCGAGCGCCTGGGTGGCGAGACGGTGCGCCTACGCGGCCATAACCCGGTGACCGAGCTCCTCGCCTTCGCCCGGGATCGCAACGCGACCACCCTGGTGGTGGGCCGAAGTCGCCAGCGCCCTATCGCTGGGCTCTTGGGCCTGACCTGGAGCCACCAGCTCCTGCGCGACGGGGCCGACCTGGAGATTACCTTCGTGGCATCGACGACACAGCGCGCGCGTCGGCGACGGCGGCGACGGGGTGCGTCGGAGACCCCCTGGCACTATGGGTTCGCCCTGGCGGTGGTCGCGGCAGCAGTGGGTGTGGGCATGCTGATCGAGCCCAATCTGCCGCTCGCCAATCTGTCCCTGGTCTTTATGCTGGGGGTGCTCCTGGTGGCCGTGCGCACCGCCATGGGGCCGGCCATCTTCGCCGGGCTCGCGAGCGCGCTCGCCTATATCTTCTTCTTCACCGAGCCCCGCTATACGTTCGAGATCCACCGCACCCATGACATGATCACGGTGGGCTTCTTCCTGGTCGTGGCCCTGATCGGTGGTCGTATCGCCGGGCGCCTGCGCCAGCAGGTGCTGGCGTTGCGGCGCACGAACGAGCAGGCCCAGTCGCTCCTTGCGTTGAGCCGCCGGTTGGCCTCCGCGGCCGATCTGGAGACGGTCCGCCGGGAGTCGGCGACCGCCATTGCCGCCCAGGTCAGGGTCCCCGTGGTCCTGCTGGTGCCTCAAGGGGAGAGCGGTTTGCTCGCGCCCGCTCCGGGCTCCCCGGAGATCCCGGCCGGGACCCGGGTCGGAGCCCCGGTTGGAACCCCGGCCTCGGGTCGAACCAAGGACGCGAAGGCAGTCCCCAACGACGCCCCGGTCCTGGACGAGAAGGCCCGAGCGGCCGCCCAATGGGCCTACGACCACCGGCGGCCGAGCGGCTACAAGACCGACACCCTGGGGGGCATCCCTTGGCGCTTCTTTCCGCTGGCCTACGAGCAGGAGTGTTTCGGGGTCGTCGGGCTCTCGCTCGCGGACCGGGACCCCCCGAGCAGCGAGGTCCTGGCCCTGGTCGACGTCCTGGTGAGTCAGGCGGTCCTGGCCCTGGTGCGCACCCGGCTCACCACCAGTCTGGAGCAGGCGCGGGTGGGGGAGGAGACCGAACGCCTGCGCTCCGCCCTCCTGTCCTCGGTCTCCCACGACCTGCGCACCCCACTTGCCTCCATGATCGGGTCGGCGAGCAGCCTGCGGTCACTGGGGCCGGCTCTATCCGAGTCCGACCGGACGGAGCTCTTGGACGCGGTCCTGGCCGAGGGCCAGCGGCTCGACCGTTATATCCAAAATCTGCTCGACATGACCCGCCTCGGGCATGGGACCCTGAAGCTGACCCGGGACTGGATCGGCATCGACGACATCCTGAGCTCCGCCCTGCGCCGCACCCAGTTAGTCCTGGCCCACTGCCGGGTGGTGCGCCGCATCGTCCCCGGCCTGCCCCTGCTCTATGTCCACCCGGCCCTGATCGAGCAGGCGCTGGTGAACGTCATCGAGAACGCGGCCCGCTTCTCCCCGCCCGGGGGCGAGCTCACCCTGAGCGCCGAGCGGCAGGGTGACCAGCTGGCCATCGCCATCTCGGATCAGGGGCCGGGTATGCCGCCGGAGGTGCGGGCGCGCGTCTTCGATCCGTTCTTCACCGGGGGC
>JBGSOR010000348.1:0-11501 GCA_041738985.1 Chromatiaceae bacterium
CTCAGGTTTCCGAGGTCCAGGCGCAGCACGCAGCCCTGCGGGTTGGCCTCAGTGCGCACCCATTCGGCGAGGTCCTGGAGCCACTCCCGGCTGGTGACGACGCAGAGCCCGGGGTGTCCGGCGGCGGCGTGCTGGGTGAGCAGAGTCTTGAGGCCGGGTGCGCGCAGCTCCCCGGCCATCGGGCCGGGCGGGTATTGCAGGGGCTCCAGGCCGTCCAGGATGAGCAGGGTGCGGCCGGTGCCGAGCCGGTCGGCGAGCGCCTGGCCCTTGTCGGCCGGGTTGGCGGACGGGGCGATCTCGACGCCCAAACGCTCGATCGTCGAGGCGAGGAAGTGGTCCTCCGACGCCTGCCGGTCGTCCCCGGTTCCCTGGCTGTAGAAGGACCAGCCATAGACTTGGGCCGCACCGCCCCAGCCGCGCGCCTTGACCCCCTCCAGCCAGCGCTTCACCAGCGCCGTCTTGCCCGTCCCACCGGGGGCGATCAGCTCCACCACTGTGATCCCGGAGCCGGGCGACCAGGCGGTGTCGAGCGCCGCTAGCTCCGGCCCGCGGCCGAGGAAGTGCTCGGCGCCGGCGGGGAGGTGGCTGAGGTCGATGCGCGGCCTGGCCCGTGTAGGTTGGGCCGAGGAACGAGGCCCAACGGACCCGGACATCTCAAGCCTCTGAATTGTTGGGCCTCCTTCGTCGGCCCAACCTACGGGTTTCCCGCGCCTGCGCCCCCGGCGCTTGAGCGGGCCCAGCTCGGCGGCCTCTACACCCGCCTGATCGAGCAGTGCGTCGTACAGGTCCTGGTAGGCGGACTCGGATGTCAGACAGTAGCGGGTCTGGCCGCGCACTGGCTCGGGGATGGAGACCTCGTCGGCGGGATCGAAGAGGACTGGGATGAAGCGGGTGGTGGCGCTGCGGGCGTCGTAGATTTCCTGCGTGATGACCGCCCCTTCCCAGTCCACCCCCTTGCCCTTGCCGGCCTCCTCGTGGCCGCGGAAGCGTCGGTAGTAAGTGGGCGTGCAGATCAGGAGGACCCGGTCCGATTCCTCCAGGCGGTTCAGCATCCAGCGCGGCCAGCCCTCGGGCGGGGCGCCGTTGACGTACTGGTCGACGATGGTTTAGATGCCGTCCGCCCGCAGCCGCTCGGACAGGCCGAGGACACGCTCCCGGTGCGCGTCGGTGTCGTGGCTGTAGCTCAGGAAGACCTGCGGTGCTGTGTCCATGCCTGGCGGCCCGTTCTAACGGCGAGTGTCGGGCAGAGAGTGTAACCCGGACCGGAAACACGGGTCGGTCCGCGCCGGGGCGGCAGGGTGCCCGCTGTTTTCCGACCGGAAGGAAGGGGTCGTCGAGGAATGAGGCTCCCCCGAAGAAGAACGCACTCACAGAGGAGGCCGGCTCGGTGACCGGTGTCACTGGACTGATCCCGCTTCCGCCGCGCGCGTCCCGCTTGCTGGCCCGAGCTAGGGGGTCGCGCGCGCCGTCGGACGATTTGCGTCGCCGCGGACCTGTGGGTTTCGTGTGCGAGGCGATCCCCGGACAAGACCCATGGCCCCACGGGCCAGCTTGGCGGACAATCGACCTCCAATCATCAGAGTCGATGAGTCCGTCGCCGCTGCATGGCCCGACGGACCGGATTGACAGGAGCCACGAATGCCCATCTTTACCCGTTTCTTAGTTGTTGACTGCCCTCAGGAAATCCGCTGCGAGTCCGATGGCCGACATCCGGCCTTCGACGTCCGGTTCACCGCGGACGGCGAGATCCCCTTCCCCCAAGTCATCCTGCGCACGGCGGATAAGGAGATCCTGCTCAACGGCAAGGCCATTGGGGCCAGTCAGGTCGATCCGGGCGAATGGGAGTACGTGGCCGCCGTGCCGGCGGGGACCATTGGGGGCAACCGCATCGATGTCCAGGTCGAAGGCTGTCGCCAGGCCGACATCGGTCGTTCCGGCGGCGAGGACTGGATCAAGGCATTTCGGGAGGTGCGCCTGATCCGCCCCGAGCGCCCGAAGGCGGACGTGCGCGCGGCGGTTTCCGGCGGTGCCGAGGTGAAGCTGTACTTCGGCATCCACAAGCATATGCACCAGCCGTATTACAACACCACGGACCGCAACTACTGGGACGGCGAGAAGGATCAGATCTTCGGCTCGCGCGGGGGCAACTACACGGATTTCATCCCCGCCGCCGTGCGGCAATACATCGACGGCGGGCTCCCGCATGCCGGGCTCTCGACGAGCTGGAGCGGCTCGCTGATCGAGCAGCTCGACCGCTGCGGCGACGAGGGGCTATGCGGCGGACGCTTCGCCGGCTGGAACAATGCACTGCGTCAATTGGCCGGGGCCGAGACCGCGCTGGGCAATCCGCGCATCTGCTTTTCGGCCTTCGGCTTCTTCCACCCCTTGATGCCCCTGATCCCGGCCCAGGACATCGTGCGGCAGATCCACTGGCACCGCGATCTGATCAAGCGTGCCTTCGGCACCGAGGCGTCGCGGGTCCTGTTCCCGCCCGAGACCGCCTTCCATGTGCGCATGATCCCGGCCCTGGTCGAGGCGGGCGTGACGGCGGTGATCTATGACTCGATCCATCGCTTCCGCGCCTGTCGCGACTATCCCTATGCCGGCCTCGGCGAGGGCATGCTGCCCCCCAACCCCGCCGAGCAGTCCAATCCGCCGGTGGACGACTGGCTGCAGCTACACAACATCTGGGCCGGCTCGAAGATCTCGCCGCGCCTGCTGCGGCCCGAGTACGTGGGCTACGAGGACCCCGACGGCAAGCTCCACCGGATCGTCGGCGTCCCGGCCGAGCGCTATATCGGCAACGAGGACGCGCGCGGCGGCTTCGGCGCGCTGCAGTATCCGGATGTGCTGGGCCAGGTCTACGACCGCATCGTCGAGAGCGGCAGCTTCGATCCTGCGCACCCGCCGTTTTTGCTGCTGCATTCGGACGGCGACAATCACGGTGGCGGTGCCGACAGCTACTACCACCACAACACCGCATCCCTGGTCGAATGGCTGCGGCAGGACCACCGCTTCGAGCTAACGACGGTCGAGGACTATCTGGAGCGCTTCCCGCCCGACCCCGCCCAGGCGATCCACATCGAGCCGGGCTCCTGGGCCGGTGCGGACAACGGCGATCCGCAGTTCATGAAGTGGTTCAGCCGCTACGATCAGCCTTACTCGCCCGATCTCAATTCCTGGGCCGTGCTGACTGCCTTCCAGAACCGCGTGCATACGCTGGAATACAGCGAGCCCGATCACCCGGAGCTGGCCGAGGCCATCCGGCTGCTGTTGACCGCAGAGACCAGCTGCTACTGGTACTGGACCGGTCAGCACGTCTGGGACCGGCAGGTGACCGACGCCGCCAACCTGGGCATAAGCTTGATCCAGCCGGCGCTCGACGCGCTGGTTGCGGCCGGCCACGACCGCAGCGGGCCTACCATCTTCCCGCCCTGGGTGACGCCGGAGAATCCCGGCGGCAAACGCTGGGGACAGGGCTGCCTGCTGGACGCCCCGCGCCAGGGCATCGCCCACACCTTCGTCACCGACTGCTCGGGTCTGAAGCGGGTCGAGCTGGTGCTGCGCACCGAAGGCGGCGAGCGGCGCCTGGCCATGTACAACCACGGCCCCTACCCATCGGAAACCGGGGCCAGGGCGACGGCGGACTATTTCACCGCCGAGCTGCCGGTCGGAGCTGGCGATGTGCGGTATTTCATCGAGGCCGAGGACAATCGCGGCAATGTCTCCCGGGGCGCCTTGGAGCGGATCTATCTCGCGTGAGCCGGCGAAGGTCTCCGCGCCCGAAGACGAGAGCATCCAGTGGCCCGGAATCCGCCCATACGCTATGTCGAGCCGGTCTATCGACCTCCGAGCGAGGCCAGCTCGCTGATCCTGCCGGTCACGGACGGATGCTCTTGGAATCGGTGCGTCTTCTGCGAGATGTATACGGCACCGCAGAAGCGATTCCGTACCCGAGAGCCTGCCGAGGTCATCGACAGCATCCGCCGCGCCGGCGAGCGCCTGGGCGATCAGGTGCGGCGCGTCTTCCTTGCCGACGGCGACGCGCTGGTCCTGCCGACACGCCGATTGCTGGGGTACCTGGAGGCGATCCGAACCCATCTGCCGTCCGTGCATCGCGTCTCCAGCTATTGCCTGGCGCGCAATCTGAAGAAGAAAACGGTCGGCGAGCTGAAGGAGCTGTGCGACGCGGGCCTGACGCTCGCCTACCTCGGGGCCGAGTCGGGCGACGACGCGGTGCTTGGCCGGGTGAGCAAGGGCGAAAGCTTCGAGTCGACCCGAGACGCCCTCGACAAGCTCGGCCAGGCCGGCATCCGCCGCTCCGTGATGATCCTCAATGGCCTGGGGGGCCAGGCGCTCAGCGCGCAACATGCGGACAACTCCGCCCGCCTGATCAACGCGACGGCACCCGAGTACCTGTCCACCCTGGTGCTCACATTGCAGGACGACGGGGCGCGCTATCTTGCCGCCTGGCCCGACTGGAAACCCCTGTCGCCGGCTGGACTGTTCCGCGAGATGGAGCGCTTTCTTGGCGCGCTGGAGCTCAAGCGAACCATCTTCCGCTCCGATCATGCCTCGAACTGGCTGGTGCTGAAGGGCACGCTGGGTGCCGACAAGGCGCGGCTGTTGGCAGAGGTGCGCGCGGCTCTCGAGACGCCGAACAGGGTCCCGCTACGGGCAGCCTGGATGAGGGGGATGTAGCGAATCGCCCGAGCGAGTGCAGCGTAGTCGGATCGATGCGGCTGAAGCGCCGCCGGTGACGAGCGAGACAGCTCAGGCGATTGCCGGAAAATTATGTACCTGATCGCGAAGGATTTTCGTCTGCCTTCTAAGGAGCGGCGCCAGGAGCATAGCTGGGCTATGTGACTGTCGGTGCGACGCCGAACGCGGGCGAAAAGACGAGCGAGGTGGTACATGATTTGACAGAAATCGCCTCAGCGCCTCCAGCCGAATCTCGAAGCCACTGCGGAGCCAGTCCGGAAGCCCCCGCCTTTCTCCCAGATCGACGAGCCGCCGATCGACAGCGGCCGGATTGCCCCGGGTGCCAACCGATCGCTCAAGTCTGACGCTTTGGGCAGCTTGGGGTCTCCTCGCACCGGCGACCGGTCATCGCACCAGCAGAGGCCGAGCAAGATTCGGGCTGCGCGATCTTGGGGCGGGCTAGACTGTGGGGTTATATCCTGCGGCGTCGCCGAGCGGCCGGGCTCAGCCGTGCGGATACGGGGTACCAAAGTGCCTCGAAGGGGCGTTGGGACCCCTGCGGACCGAAAGCCCTTCAGTCTCGGGGGCCTGCGTGTCAAACCCACGAGTCCACCCGAGACCTCCACTGTCTCCTGGCATGGCATATGCTCATGCAGGGAAACATCACCCTGTGCCCCCGGGCAGTTGCACCATGCTGAGGCAATTCCAATCCAGCGGAGCCGGGCAGGTCCAGTCGTCTACGGCCGGCCCTGCCATGGCTTACCACGAGTTCTACCAGGACGATTTTCGTCCGCGCGACCATTACCTCCCGATGTGGGAGCACATCCAGTCTGTCGGGCAGCAGATGCTCGGCGCTAAGGCGCGCGAGGCGCACCTAGCCCTGCATACCGAGGGGGTGACCTTTACCGTCTACTCCAACCAGGACGAGGGCATCGAGCGCGTTTGGCCCTTCGACATCCTCCCGCGCATCATCACGGCTAAGGAGTGGACCCTGTTAGAGGCAGGGCTCAAGCAGCGCATCCGTGCGCTGAATCTTTTCCTCAAGGACCTCTACCACGGCCAGCGTATCCTGAAGGACGGCGTAGTACCCCCCGAGCTGATCTACCGCGGAAAGGACTTTCGCCGAGAGATCATGGATATAGATCCGCCCCACGATATCTACACCCACATCAGCGGGGTAGATCTGATCCGCGACGAGGAGGGCCGGTATCTGGTGCTGGAGGATAATCTCCGCACCCCTTCCGGCGTTTCCTACATGATCGAGAACCGCAACGTGGAGCGGCGCATCCTCCCGGAGTTCTTCGCCCGCTATCAAGTGCGCCGGGTGGAGCATTATCCGGCCCTGCTGCTGCAGGCCCTGCGGTTCCTTTCCCCCCGCGGCGCAGACGAAGCGACGATCGTCGTGCTGACCCCCGGTATCTACAACTCCGCCTATTACGAGCACACATTCCTCGCCAAGGAGATGGGCGTCGAGCTGGCCGAGGGCCGGGATCTGGTGTGCAAGAACGACAAGGTGTATCTCAAGACCACCCGGGGATTGCGCCGGGTGGACGTGATCTATCGGCGGGTCGACGACGATTTCCTGGACCCGTTAGTCTTCCGACCGGAATCGACCCTGGGCGTAGCCGGGGTCATCGACGCCTGGCGGGCAGGCAATGTCGCCCTGGTGAATGCACCGGGGAGCGGGATCGCAGACGACAAGGCCGTCTATGCCTACGTGCCGGAGATCATCCGCTACTACTTGGGCGAGTCCGCCATCCTGCAAAACGTCCCGACCTATCAGATGACGGATCATCAGGATCGGACCTACGTCATGGACAATATGGAGCGCATGGTCATCAAGGCGGTGGCGGAGTCGGGCGGATACGGCATGCTCATGGGACCGGCCTCCACTCCCGCCCAGCGCGCGGAGTTCGGAAAAAAGATCCAGGAGGATCCCCGCAACTACATAGCCCAGCCGGTGGTGCAGCTCTCCCGTCACATCTGCTACTTGGACGGGGAGCTGGAGTCCAGACACCTGGACCTAAGGCCCTATATTGTCTACGGAGACGGGATCGAAGTGGTTCCTGGAGGACTCACCCGTGTCGCCCTAACCAAGGGCTCCCTGGTAGTCAACTCCTCCCAGGGCGGAGGGAGCAAGGACACCTGGGTCTTGGCGGATTGACATGCTGAGTCGAATCGGCGAATCGCTGTATTGGATGACGCGCAACCTGGAGCGGGCGGACGATACTGCCCGCATCCTGGATATCAATGTCGTCTATATGCTGGAGGCGACCGAGGGCGCCACCGAGGAAACCCAGTGGCAGCCGCTCCTCAATATCGTCGGGGCGGACGAGCTCTATCCGGTGCGCTACCCGGACAAGCGGGTGACGGTGCAGCGGGTGATCCACCTGCTGACCCAGGAGCCCGAGAATCCGGGCTCCCTCTACCACAGCGTGCGGCTCGCCCGAGAGAACGCGCGCGTGGTGCGCGACCGGATCTCCAGCGAGATGTGGGAGGCCATCAACCAGTTCTGGCTGGAGGTAGACAAGCACCTGAAGACCAAGCTCCTCCCCTGGCGGGCGGCGGAGTTCTATGCCTATGTCCACCGGGAAGTGGCGACCTTCTTCGGACTTGCCCAGAGCACCATGATGCGCGGCGAGGCCTATGGCTTTACCACCCTGGGCAGTCTCCAGGAGCGGGCGGATATGACGGCCCGCATCCTGGATGTGCGCTACCACCTACTGTTGCCCGACCTGAGCATGGTAGGCTCGCCGCTTGACTACTACCAATGGGGCGCCCTGCTGAAGTCGCTCTCTGGATTCGAGGCGTACCGGCGTACCTATCAGACCGGCATCCGCCCCATCGACGTGGTGGAGTTCGTCGTCCTCAATCCGGACTTTCCCCGCTCGCTCGCCTATTGTCTGGACGGTATGGAACGGGCGTTGGGCCGTATCGGTATCGTCGCGCAGGGGGCGGTGCCGGAGGCGTTGGGGTCGTTGCGCGCCCAACTGACCGGAGTCACCGCGAAGGCGATCCTGGATCGGGGCCTGCACGAGTATCTCGACGAGTTTCTCGCCCTGCTCGCGACCCTGACAGTGGCGCTCCAGGGGGACTATTTCGAGGCGCATCTGGGGGACGATCTATGATGGGGAGCGCGCTGTGAGGTATCGGATCGAGCACGACTGCCGCATCCTGTTTCCCACCCCCGTCCGGGAGCACCATGTCCAGATCCGCTTGGCTCCGTGGGAGGACGGCGAGCAGTCGCTTGCCAGTCTGAAGCTCCGCGTCGCACCGGACGCCGTGCCGATCGCCCGCTACGACGGGTTTGGCAACCTGGCCCATCATTTTGCGATCCTCGCCCCGCACCGGGAGCTGACCCTGGGGCTACAGGCCGAGGTGGAGACCCGCCTGGCTAACCCTTTCGACTACACGACAGTCGACCCGACGCGGGAGCGGGCCTGGCTCGCGGACAGCCTGCACCAGGCCCCACGCCTGTGGGACTTCGTCTTACACCGCGGGAGCCTGACCCCGGGTCTGCCGGAGTCCCTGAGCGGGCGTCCGGTACCGGAGTGGCCCAAGGACGAGCCGCTGCTTCGCCATATCCAAGGTGCCCTCGCCTGGATTCACGGGGTCGCCGAATTCGACCCGGTGCTCGTCGAGCCCGTCGCGTCGCTTGCGGTGCTCGTCGAGACCGCCCGCGGCAGCGCGGCAGACCTATCCCACTTACTGATCTCGCTCCTGCGGGGCTGGGGGGTTCCGGCGCGCTTCGTCTCGGGCTACCAGGACGCGGCCTATTTCGAGCCGGACGACGAGGCCCCCGAGGGCACCCCGCCGCGTCCTCAGACCCTGCACAACTGGGTGGAGGCGCTAGTTCCCGGGGCCGGCTGGCGAGGTTTCGACCCGGCCCTGGGACTGATGGCGGACCAGACCTATATCCGGGTTGCCGTTGGCCGGGATCTCACGGACGTGAGCCCCCTGCGGCACGCGAGCAAGGGCAGCGGGGAGGCGCCGGAGATCGCGGAGCACCTCTGCGTCACCCGGTTGGGGGACTCGGCCGAGACCCGGTCAGCCGCCTGATCGGGGCATCCGACGCGGAGCGGGGACCCACCCGTCGCCGGGAATCCCGCCCGATCAGGGCCTTGTGCCGCTCGCTTGACATGGGTCATTTCGAGCCAGGGGCCGGCCCGGTACGGTTACGCCGATGCATCCCACGCTTGGCCGACCGCGGCGCGCCCTCAGCGACCGCGTCAATACCTTTGGTCAATACTTGCTGCGCCGCTACGGCCAGCGGGTGCATAAGCTTGCCATCAATGCAGGGTTCACCTGCCCCAACCGGGACGGGACCAAGGGCCGAGGCGGCTGCACCTTTTGCAACAACGTCTCCTTCAGCCCCAATGCCCAGGAGCCGCCAGCCATTGCCGCCCAGATCGATGCGGGCCGCGCGGTGCTCGCGCGGCGCACCGGGGCGCGCCGGTTCATCGGTTATTTCCAGGCCTACACCAACACCTACGACCCCATCGAGTCCCTGCGGGACCGCTATGACCAGGCGCTCGCCCAGCCGGACGTGATCGGGCTCTCCGTAGGCACCCGCCCGGACTGCGTCCCCGAGCCGGTGCTGGACCTGCTCGCCCGCTACCGGGACCGGGGCCGGGAGATCTGGCTGGAGCTGGGTCTTCAGTCCGCGGACGACCGGACCCTGGAGCGGGTCAAGCGCGGGCACAGCTTCGCGGACTTCCGCGCCGCCACCCAGGCCGCCCATCGCCGGGGGCTCCCGGTGTGCGCGCACCTGATCGTGGGTCTGCCGGGGGAGGGCCGGGAGGAGGCCCTGGCCAGCCTGGACCGGGTCCTGGCCCTGGGTGTCGAGGGACTCAAGATTCACCCCCTGCACGTGGTGCGGCACACGCGCCTGGCCCTGGACCTGCGGCGGGGGGATTATCGCCCCCTGGCGATGGACGAGTACATCTCCATATGCGCGGACCTGATCGAGCGGACGCCCGCTCAGGTGACCTTCCATCGGTTGACCGGGACCGCCTCCCCGACCATCTTGCTAGCCCCGGACTGGTGCTCCAAGAAATGGGCGGTGCTCAATGGGATCGAGTCCGAGCTGCACCGCCGCGACGCCCGCCAAGGGGACCAGGCCGAGGACATCGACCCAAGCCTGTTGGCACGCACCGCCTGAGACCGAACGGCCCAACCGTGGGCCAGAGAGGCCCGACGCCCGCCACCAGCCTGCGATATCCTACCGCCGTCTTTTACTATCCGACTCCGGAGAACCCGACCACCATGGAGCTCGTCTGCCCCGCCGGCAATCTGCCGTCACTTAAGGCCGCCGTGGACAACGGCGCCAATGCCGTTTACCTGGGATTCCGCGACGATACCAATGCTCGCCACTTCGCCGGCCTCAACTTCGGCGAGCCGCAGATCCAGGAGGGTCTGCGCTATGCCCACGCCCGACGGGTCAAGGTCTTCGTCGCCATCAACACCTATGCCCAGCCCCAGGGCTGGTCGCGCTGGACCGCAGCCGTCGATCGCGCCGCGGACCTGGGGGTGGACGCCCTGATCCTCGCGGACATGGGCGTGCTGGAGTACGCCGCCAAGCGTCATCCCGGGCTCGCCCTTCACCTCTCGGTCCAGGGCTCCGCCACCAATCCGGCGGCCCTGCGGTTCATGCACCGGAATTTCGGCATCCGTCGGGCGGTGGTGCCGCGTGTCCTGTCTCTGGCCCAGGTCGCCCACCTGGTCACGGAGAGTCCCGTGCCCATCGAGATCTTCGGCTTCGGCAGCCTGTGCGTCATGGTGGAGGGCCGGTGCCTCCTGTCCTCTTACGCCACCGGCCAGTCACCCAACACCTTCGGTGCCTGCTCCCCGGCTGCCCATGTAGAGTGGCGCGACACGCCCAACGGCCAGGAGACCCGCCTGGGTGGGGTCCTGATCGAACGCCGCGGACGCGACGAGCCCGCCGGCTACCCCACCCTCTGCAAGGGTCGGTACGTGGTGGACGGCGAGACCCGCTACGCGATCGAGGAGCCCACCAGCCTCAACACCCTCGACCTCTTGCCCGAGATGCTGAAGATCGGCATCGCCGCCATCAAGATCGAAGGCCGCCAGCGCAGCCCGGCCTACGTGACGCAGGTGACGAAAGTGTGGCGCGCCGCCATCGACGCGGTGAAGAAGAACGCCGACGGATTCAGGCCCACGCCCGCCTGACAGGCCGAACTCAACAAGCTGTCGGAAGGGCAGAGCCATACGCTCGGCGCCTACCACCGGCCATGGAAATGAGTAGACGTGAGGGGCTAGGGGTTAGGATCCAGGGGCTAGTACCTCAACCCATAAGTTTGCGTACATGCCGAGACACGCATCCGGGCGTCGAGTGCGCGAAGCGAACCGCAGCCATAGCCGTAGCTATGGCGAGGATGAGCGACAAAGCAATCGACGATGCGGGGCGTGTCGAACATAGCGAAACTTATGGGTTGAGGTACTAGTGACCGGGAACCCGGCGTTAGCTTGCTTCGCCGGCGACCCGCTCCTGACCCCTGACCCCTGACCCCTGACCCCTGACCCCTGACCCCTGACCCCTAACCCCTAACCCCTAACCCCTAACCCCTAACCCCTAACCCCTCACGCATCATGAACCTCAGCCTCGGCCCCCTGCTCTACTACTGGTCGCGCGACGACACCCTCGCCTTCTACGCCGAAGCGGCGAACTGGCCGGTGGCGCGGGTCTACCTGGGCGAAAGCGTCTGTTCGCGCCGCCATCTGCTGCGCCTGGCCGACTGGCTGGAACTGGCGGAGCGTCTGGCCGCCGCCGGCAAGGAGGT
>JBGSOR010000407.1:0-2005 GCA_041738985.1 Chromatiaceae bacterium
CCCTCCTGTTTCCATTGGTCGGTCCAGGCTTCCAGGTTTTCGGCCAGCATGCGATACACCTCCATCAGGTCGCTCAACGGTGGAAAGTGGATACCCGGCAGCCGCTTGGGTAGGAAGACCCGGCCAAACCAGACGGCGAAGGCGCGGCGCAGTCCGGTTTGCCCGGGATCCTTGAGCCAGTCGATCAGGGTGCGCACGATGGCCATCGCCTCGCCCGAGCCGCGACTGGCTTCGAGCCGAAAGAGCGCGGCGCTGAGATTGCGCGTCGGCTGGCTCTCGGCCTTGGCGAGGCGTCGCTCGTCGAGCAGCAGGTAGCCTTGCCGGGGGCGATAGGCCGCGAGTACGGGCGGCGCGGGCGCGATGAGGGCTCCAGGAGTTGCTTGAGCCCGGCCGGCGTCAGTGCGCCCAGTTCTCCGTCGCAAGTCCCCGAACCCGCCCGAACTCCCGTAGGTTGTTGCTCACCAGGATCAGCTCGGAAGCCAGCGCATGTGCTGAGATCCATAGGTCGTTGGCGCCAATTGGTGTGCCGGTACGTTCCAGCTCGGCACGGATGCGGGCATAGTGGTACGGGCTTTCGTGCGGCAGCGACAACACAGGAATAAGCTCGACGAACCGCCGTAACCGTTCTTTGGTCGGCAGCGGGTGCTGGCTCTTCTCGGCTCCGAGAAGCAACTCGCCGTAGGTGATCATCGACATCCCGACCTCGCCAGGCCGCAGGCTTTCGAATCGCCCTGCCACCTCTGGCGGACGCCGCTTCGCAATGTAGATGCAGATGTTGGTGTCGAGGAGATAGCGCACGGGCATCACAGGGACTCGCGGGTCTCGGGAGGCGGATCCTGCCGTCCCTCGGCGAAGAAATCGTCGGGCATGGAGGCCAATACGTCGAATGCCTCGCGCAGATTTGCCCGCTTCTGACGCAGCACGATCTCGTCGCCGCGGCGCAGAATCTCGACCTCGTCGACATCGAACTGGAAACCATCGGGCAACTGCACGCTCTGTGAGGCCCCGCTGCGATCGATTTTTGTGGTGGTCATTGGTTTTTCGCCTCCGTTGGGGCATCGGTTCTCTGGATCAAAGTGTGGCTGCGACAGGCTGGCCCTGCGTGTCGCGACGGCCGGGGCGGTTGGGAAAGATGGATTTTACTCGTTCCCAAACTCTGAGATGGCAAAAAGGCAAAAAGGGCAAAAAAGGGCAAAAAGGGGCCAGGCTCGAGTTAGTTTAGGCTCGAGTTTACGCAAATTTAGTTTGGGGGTGGGCGCTGTGCCCGCGGGGGAGCGTCCGGCGCGCGCCGCCGCCGATTGTCCGGGTGCGCGATCCGCCCTAGACTGCCGCGATGCGCCACCCTATCGACCCCAAGATCGACTGCGTCTTCAAGGCCCTGTTGGGCTCGGAGGAGAATCGTAGCCTGCTGGTGCACTTCCTCAACGCCGTCCTGGGCCCCGACCTGGGAAGCCCCATCGCCCAGGTCGAAATCCTCAACCCCTACAACGAGCGCGAATTTCTCGCCGACAAGCTCAGCATCGTCGACGTCAAGGCGCGCGACGACCGGAAGCGAGGTGGTCAGGTCTCCCGTTGCACACCTTTGGCGGACGCCTCATGAGCCCCTCCGTTTCATCAAGCGTCCGCCTCGCGCACATGGCGCAACCAGTCCTCTCCATTTGATCTGAGGAGCAGTTGATCACCCAATTCTTCCAACTGTTGGAGGTCGATGATCCGCGCGAGCAGCGGTCTGGTCTGCTCGGCGATGGCTGGACCAAAGCGGCGACGGGCCAGGCGGATGAGGAGATGTCGTGCCGCCTCTCGGCCCTGCTCCAGGCCCTGCTCCAGGCCCTGCTCCAGGCCCTCCTCCAGACCCTCCTCCAGACCCTCCTGTTTCCATTGGTCGGTCCAGGCTTCCAGGTTTTCGGCCAGCATGCGATACACCTCCATCAGGTCGCTCAACGGTGGAAAGTGGATACCCGGCAGCCGCTTGGGTAGGAAGACCCGGCCAAACCAGACGGCGAAG
>JBGSOR010000414.1:0-2514 GCA_041738985.1 Chromatiaceae bacterium
AGGCCGTCTGGCGCCGTCGGCTGAGGGGCAGCGGGTGGCTCAGCCAGGGCCAGAGGTAACCGGCGGCAACGAACAGATAGCGCAGCAGGCCGGCGGCGAGCACCCAGGGACCCGCCTTGCCCAGGGAGTAGGCGAGCAGGGCCAGCACCGCCACCAGCAGGGCATCGGTCTCCATGTCGAAGCGTGCACCGAACGGGCTCGCCCAGCCCCGGCGACGCGCCAGGTGTCCGTCCACCCCGTCCAGGACCTCGGCGGTCAAGGCCAAAGCCAGGGCCGCCCAGGCCATTGCCTGGGTCTCTCCCTCGCCCACCAGGGCGGCCAGCAGAGAGACCAGACCGACTCGCAACAGGGTGACCTGATTGGCCGGACCCAGGCGCGGATGCGGCCGATGGAGGGGCAGAAACCGGGCTAAGACCAATAGGGCCAAGGAAAAGACGGCGAGCGCCTTGGGCAGGAAGGCACCGCTGAGTCCGAGAATGCCACCGAGCGCGAGCCCCAACCCGGTCAGGACGGCGAGTCCGGCCAGCGCGTTCAGTGCCGCACTGCGGGCGAGGGCAATGTCGGTCTCGGCGGCGCGGCTCTCGGCTCGGATCATCGGGGTTGGCTCGTCGATCGCAGAGATCGGACCGCCTGCGCTGCAGGTCCCACCACCAGGACGGATCGGTCGGCGGGTCCCGTCACAGCACCCGGACGAACGCGGCCTCGCCGCCCGCAGGCTCGGACTCCGTCTGGGGCCGCCCCGGCTGGCAGTCGAACAGGATGTCCCCGCCCATACGGAAGATGCGGCAAGCAGGGCGCAGGCAATCGCCCAGAGAGGCGGCAGGCGGAAGGCTCAGCCCGCGGCGCCCCTCGCCGATCAGGAGCGGGCTCAGGGTCAAATGCAGACGATCCAGGAGTCCGGCGTCCAGAAAGGCGGAGACCGTAACGCCGCCGCCCTCGACGAAGAGCCGGCGCAGTCCGAGCCCGCGGAGCCGTTCGACGAGGATGTCGAGCTGCAGCCTCCCGTTCGCTGCCGGGATTCCGATCGTCTCCGCCCGGCCGAGCGGTCCCGACCCCGCCAGCGCGTCGGCGCAGACAAGCAGCGTCGGGGCATCCCCATCCTGGAAGACCCTGCGGTCCGTCCCGAGCCGACGACGCGGGTCGAGCACCACCCGCACGGGGTTGTCGCCGCTGACCAGGCGGGTGGTGAGCCGGGGATCGTCGGCGGCAACCGTCTCGGCCCCCACCAGGACGGCGTCGCATAGGGCGCGCAGGCGGTGCAGGTGGCGGATGTTCTCGGGACCGTTGACAAAGCAGGAGTCGCCGCGGCCTGTGGCGATCGAGCCGTCCAGGCTCTGTCCCAGGTGACCGATGGCAAGCGCCCCGTCCGTGCCTGTCGGCAAGAGCGGCAGATAGAGGTCGAGCATGTCGCGGGCCTCCGCCGGGCAACCGCTCGCGATCGACCAGCCCCCGAGGGGACACCAGTCGAGCCATGCTTTGGGCGCATGCGCGCCCAGGCTCCGCAGCCCGCTGGCCCGATCCGGGGCATAGGCGGTCGGCCGATCCGGCAGAGAGAACCGGCGTGCCAGACGGGAGGCGGCAAGGATCGTGGCCCAGACCGCCTCGTCGAGAGGGAGACGCCCGAGCCCTGGCGCGGGATCGACGCGCCTCGGCACGGGGGTCATCGGCCCCATGAGACGCCTTCCCCAGGCGCAGCGGGTGGCCACGCGACCTCAGGCCAAAAAGCCGTGCTAGCATCCCACCCGGTCCGGGCGCATCGCCCGCGAATCGCCACAGGGGGACACGATGGAGACTGCGCGCTACGCATTGGTGCAACGCCTGCTGCATTGGCTGATTGCGCTCTTGGTCCTGGCCCTGCTTGGGGTCGGCATGATCTTCGCCTTCATGGGTTTCGACGGCATCCAGCAGACCTTCGGCAAGGGGGGAGCCAACGTCCTCTACACCTACCACAAGACGTTCGGCATCCT
Organism: Chromatiaceae bacterium; assembly: GCA_041738985.1. Taxonomy (GTDB): domain Bacteria; phylum Pseudomonadota; class Gammaproteobacteria; order Chromatiales; family Chromatiaceae; genus Thiodictyon. Next base: position 1,968 of record JBGSOR010000414.1, read on the forward strand.
CGTCCTGGGCCTGATGGTTCTGCGCCTCGGGTTCAGGCTGATCCTGGGCGCCCCGCCATACAGAGCGCCCCTCACCGGGCTCGAGCTTGCGGCCAGCCGGGCGGTCCACGGCCTTCTCTATGCGGCCCTCCTGGTCATGCCTGTCCTTGGTTGGCTCGCCACGGCAGCAGCAGATTACCCGGTCCAGTTCTTCGATATGCGCCTGCCTGGACTGATCGGCAAGGACAAGGCGCTCGGCGAGACGCTGTTTGCGCTCCACAGCCTGGTCGGCTGGCTGATTCTGGGTCTCGTCGTCGTGCATGTCGCTGGAGCGTTGCGGCACACGCTGGTCAAGCACGACAGCGTGATGGCACGGATGAGCCTGTTCCGTTAGCAGGGGCCGGGCTTGGCCCGGTCCGCGCTGCAGACCGGGGCGACGACCGGGGCGACGTTAGGGTCACGCCGGGGTGCGGAGTGGATGATCGTCGATCGTCGATCCGGCCGCGGCACCGAAATCGCGAGGTACCCGGAGCCCAAGGCGTTAGCCGCGGCCGGGCGCGAGCAGGGC
>JBGSOR010000418.1:0-2895 GCA_041738985.1 Chromatiaceae bacterium
GGGCCGAGCGGGCGATCACCCGCAGTCCGCGATCCAGATAGCGCGCGGCGACGTCCCGCGCAGCCCGCCGGCCGCGAAGTCTCCATGGACCACCGCCAGGGCGACTCGCTCGTGACGGCCGAGATAGGCGTAGTCGCGTAGATCAGAAAGGGTCAGGCCAGCGTGTGCGAGCAGTGCGCGCGGGACGAAGTGGCTACTGAACGAGCGCGGATCGCCCAGCGCCAGGGTCTGTCCGCGCAGGTCGGCCAGGGTGTGCAGCGGGCCGCTAGCCAGCGTCACGACGACCGCGTGGTAGCCGACCTCGCCGTCCAGGGTCTCGCCGGCGAGGATCTCCAGGTTGCCGTCCGCCGCGCCGCCGAGATAGCGATCGCGTGCGCGCAGATAGGGGGTCGGGCCCAGATAGGCGAGATCCGTCTGGCCATGGCTGATCCGCCGGATCTGATCCCCGTACGAGTGGGCCAGATAGAGCTGCACCGGCTGTCCCAGCCGAGCGCCCAGATACGCGCACAAGGGCTCGAAGCAGCGGCCGGCGAGCTGGCTTGGGGTGTCGTACGGATAGACCGCGAACAGCAGGGGCGGGGTCTCGCTCCACGAACCGGCCGGTGCCGCGTCGGTCTCGGGCGGCGGGGCAGGGCGATCGCAGGCTGCGAGCAGTCCGCCGAGCAGCAGCGCAAACAGCCGGGCTCGGAATCGGCGCTCAGGGTGGCGCATCGCAGGTCTCCTCGGCGCCGCGCCACGCAGGGCAGTCGAAGCGATAGAGGGTGTAGGCGGTGCGCCCGGCCAGATCCCGTGCGCGCTCGAGCAGTGTAAGTCCCGCGATTGACAGCCGCTCGCCGAGCAGCGCGGGCAGGGCCGGATAGATGCGTCGATGATAGTCGTAGCCCGGCTCGACCTCGACCCGTACCCGGCCAAGGGACCGCGGCGGCAGGGGCAGCTCCAGGTCGATCCATCGATCGGGGAGCAGACGGTCGTCGGCCAGCTCTTCCCAACCGGTCTCCGCGGTCCAGCACATCCGGCGGGCGATGGCGTGCTCCAGGCTTGGCGTCCCGTCCGCGCCCTGAAGTCGGACCAGGATGCGCGGGGTGACATAGGTCGGCAGGGCATGACCGGCGCCGACGTTGCCGGCCCGCACCCGCAGCCCGTCGCGCACCTGCCAGGCGCGTACCGAGAGTGCACGGCGGGTCGTCTATCATGGATGCCCTTGAAGGCGTGGGACACTTCCGGCATATGACAGGTCTGGCAGGCGACGCCCTCGCGGGCATAGCGCGACGCCTGCCACTCGGCGAAGGTGTTTTCCAGCGGCTTGCCGTTGACCGCGAGCCCGGTCGCGTCGAACTGGTGACAGGGGGCGCAGAATTCGGCCTGGCGGATCGGGGGCAGGGCCTCGACCGGACCGTGCGGGGTCTGGGCGATGGCACGCGGACCGTGGCGGACATGGGCGCGTACATGGCAGGCGGCGCAATCGATGGCCGCGATCTGGCCGGCCCCGGCCAGCCCTTGCTCCTCCCAGCGCTCGAGCGACTCCTCCCGCGGGGCGTGACAGGCGAGGCAGTCGCGTTGGGTGTCGAGATCGAAGGCGCCGAGTTGGCCGAGCAGTCCGGGGGACACGGCCGAGGCGTGCAGCGAGACACTCCATTGCGCAAACTGGGCGGGATGACAGAGCCGGCAGGTCTCGGCCGAGAGGTCGCTCAGGACCGGGTTATTCGCTGCAAAGGCGGGGGCCGGTCCCTGGGCTGGGATGGGGCGGGTCTAGTAGGGATCGAGCCGGTTGTCCGCGGCGGCGAAGACGAACGACAGGGGCCAGCCGGCAAGCGCCAATGTCAGCCATCGAGCCATTCAACCTAGAGACTCGGCCGATCCGACTGTCGTCGATGAATCATGCATCGACCCTCAGCCCCCGGTCACCGGCGGGAAGAAGGCCACCTCGTCGCCATCGCCAAGCGCGGTGTGGGGGCGAGCAAGCTCTTGATTGACAGCGATCATCAAGGTCTCGCCCTCGCCGAGGCAGTGGGCCCAGATGCCCCCCCGGCCGCGCAGGTGCGAAAGCAGGTCGGCGACGGTGCCGACATCGGCCGGGAGCGCCAGGCGCTCCCGATCGAGGCCGAGCCGTTCGCGCAGACGGGCAAAATACAGGATCTCGATCATGGTCGCAGGTCTCCGGGTCAGTAGAGCAGATCCGCGAACGGGATGAAATCGACCCGCTCGCCGCGTCGGATCGGCTGTCCCGGGGGGATCTCGACGAATCCGTCGGCCCAGGCGACCGAGGACAGGACCGCAGAGGAACGGCTGGGAAACACCTCCACCTCGGGCTCCCCATCGTCGCCGGCGCAAATGCGTGCGCGATGGATCTCGCAGCGCTTGTCCGGCCTGGGCCAGTCGAAGCCGGCGCGCAGCCGGAGCGTGCGAGGGGTCGAATCCCCGGCGATCCCCTGCATGCGTCGAACGATGGGGCGGGCAAAGAGACAGAAGGTTACGAACAGGGAGACCGGGTTGCCGGGGCTGCCGAAAAAGGGCGTTTCGCCGATCCGGCCAAAGGCGACGGGCTTGCCGGGGCGGATCGAGACGCTCCAGAGATCCAGTCTGCCAAGCCGCTCGACCGCCGGCTTGAGATGGTCTTCCTCGCCGACCGAGACCCCGCCACTGGCGACGATCAGATCCGCTTCGCCTGCGGCGCGGGCCAGGGCAGCGGTCGTGGCGTCCAGTGTGTCCGGGACTATTCCGGGGTCGACGACCTCGCAGCCCAACCCTTGCAGTAGGCCGATGAGCGTGAACCGATTGGAGTTGTAGATCTGCCCCGGCCGCAGGGGCTCGCCGGGCATCGCCAGCTCGTCGCCGCTGGCCAGGATGGCCACCCGTAACCGCCGGTAGACCTGCAACGCGGCCACGCCGACCGAG
>JBGSOR010000419.1:0-6945 GCA_041738985.1 Chromatiaceae bacterium
CCGGGGAGACCGGTACCGGAATCCCCCGCCAGGACCGGCCCCTGTGGCTGCTCCCCGATCCCCAGCCCCTGGAGGAGCGGAACGGCCGCCCCTGGCTCGCCGGCCCCCTGGACCTGGGCGAGGAGCGGGAGCGGATCGACACCGGCTGGTGGGACGACCTGGAGGTCGCGCGGGACTATTTCGTCGCCACCACCGGACGCGGTGAGCGGCTCTGGATCTACCGGGAGCTCAAGGGGCGGCGGGATTGGTATCTGCATGGGGTATTCGGCTGAAGGCGCACCAGTCTTACAGGTCTTTCGGCAATGGCCCGGGGGACCGCCGCCGGCTCTGGCCGCGGGGGCTACCTCCGGATCGCCCACCCGGTCTATAGTCCCTTGACCCCTACGGACGACGGATGGCCCGCGCCCACAGCCCTCGATGACCTACGCCGCGGTTCTCGACCTACTCGAGGAGCACGGCATACCCCATCGGCTCCACACTGCGGACAGACGACAACCCAACACCAGCGGAGCCCCCGGATGCGCTCGAACGAAGAAGGAAGGTGCACGGATACGCGCCCGCTGCGGGGCCGCGCACTCGCCAGGCGGCGGGCACACCCATGAGCAACCCGCCGAGGCCTGAGCCGACAACGGTCTATGTCGCCTTGGGCGCCAACCTCGAAGACCCGGAGCGCCAGGTGCGGACCGCCATGGACGATCTGGCCCGGCTACCGGAGACCGTCCCGATCGCCGCCTCGGCCCTATACCGAACCGCGCCGATGGGCCCCCCGGGTCAGCCCGACTACGTCAATGCGGTCGCGTGCCTGGGCACACACCTCCGGCCCCGGGCGCTCCTCGAGGCCCTGCAAGGGATCGAGCTCGCCCATGGCCGGCATCGGGACGGCACCCGCTGGGGTCCGCGCCCCCTGGACCTGGACATCCTGCTCTATGGCGACCAGCGGATCGACGAGCCCGGTCTGCGCGTCCCCCATCCGGAGATGGCCAGCCGCGCCTTCGTGCTGGTGCCCCTGGCGGATGTGGCCCCGGTGGATCTCCTTATTCCCGGGGCTGGAACCCTGGGAGGGCTCCTGGCCCGCTGCCCACGGGAGGGGATCGCGCGCTTGGACCCGGATCGTGATAGCGGGGACATGGATTTCGGCGCCTAGGCCCCGAGACGCAAGGCCCGGACGGAGCGCGAGCGCAATCCGAGTGCAGCCTGGCCATGTCTGGGGCGTCGGCACGCGATGGCTTAACGCCTCAGATCCGATCCCCCAAGCCTCTCGACTTACCTGTCCGCTCCGCCTTGAAGAGCAATGGCACCAGGTCCTCGTAGCGCGAGACGAAGTGGATCTGAAGTCCCTTGCGGATGTGCTCAGGGACCTCCTCGTATTCACCCCGATTGTCCTCCGGCAGCACGATCTCTTTGATTCCGGCGCGACGGGCGGCAATGAGCTTTTCGCGCACCCCGCCGATGGGGAAGACCTCGCCGGTGAGGGTGATCTCCCCGGTCATGGCGATACGGCGCACGGGCTCGTTGCGGGCCAGCGAGAGTAGCGCCGAGGCCATGGTGATTCCGGCGGAGGGCCCGTCCTTCGGGGTGGCGCCGGCCGGGACATGGAGATGGATGAACGCCTTATCGAACCAGGTCGGATCGGCGCCGAATTGGGCGGAGTGGCTGGAGAGATAGCTATAGGCGATCTCGGCGGACTCTTTCATCACGTCGCCGAGCTGGCCGGTGAGCTTGAAGCCCCGGCCCTGCTCGTGGGCGCGCCCCGCCTCGATGGGGAGGGTCGCACCGCCCATGGCGGTCCACGCGAGCCCGGTGACGACGCCCGGTCCGGAGAGCTTGCGCTCGTCGCGGAATACCGGGCTACCCAGATAGCCCTTGAGGTCTGCGTCGGCGACCAGGAAAGGGGGCGGCTCGCCCTCGAGTATGCGCACGGCCACCTTGCGGACGATCTTGCCGAGCTGCTTCTCCAGGCGCCGCACCCCCGCATCCCGGGCATAGCCCTCGATCAGGGTGCGCAGTGTCTTTCTGTCGATCTGCACCGCGTCCTTGGCCAGACCGGCCCGGTCGATCTGGCGGGGCAGCAGGTATTTGCGGGCGATCTGGAGCTTCTCTTCGGCGATATAGCCGGAGAGGGGGATGACCTCCATCCGATCCAGGAGGGGCGCGGGGATGCTGTCGGTCTGGTTGGCGGTGCAGACGAACAGGACCTTGGAGAGATCGAAGCGCAGGTCCAGGTAATGGTCCAGGAAATCGCTGTTCTGCTCGGGGTCGAGCACCTCGAGCAGGGCGGAGGCCGGGTCCCCGTGGTAGCTCGCCCCGATCTTGTCGATCTCGTCCAGCATGATGACCGGGTTCGCGGTGCCCGCGTCCTTCATAGCTTGGAGAAACTTGCCTGGCATGGCCCCGATATAGGTGCGCCGGTGGCCCTTGATCTCGGCCTCGTCGCGGATACCGCCGACGGAGAAGCGATAGAAGCGACGGCCGAGCGCATCTGCAATGGAGCGGCCGATGGAGGTCTTGCCCACGCCGGGGGGGCCGACCAACAGGATGATGGAGCCCGCGATCTCGCCCTTAAGGATGCCGACCGCCAGGAACTCCAGGATACGCTGTTTCACGTCGTCCAAGCCGTAGTGGTCCCGGTCCAGGACACGGCGTGCGCGCTTGAGGTTGAGCTTGTCCTTGGAGTGCTTACCCCAGGGTAGTAGGGTAATCCAATCGAGATAATTGCGGGTGACGCCGTACTCGGGCGATCCGGTCTCCAGGATCGCCATCTTCTCCATCTCCTCGTCGACCCGTTTCCGGGCCTCGTCCGTAAGGGTCAACGAGTCCAAGCGGGCCTTGAACTTGTCCAGCTCGGCCGTGCGGTCGTCCTTGGCGAGACCCAGCTCCTTCTGGATCGCCTTGAGCTGCTCCTTGAGGAAGAACTCTCGCTGCTGAGTCTGCATGCGCTCCTCCACGGAGCGCTTGATCTTCTGCTGGGCCTTGGCCAGCTCCCGCTCGTTATTGAGGAGCACCAGGACCTTTTCCATTCGGGGCAGGAGCGCGACGGCCTCAAGGACCTCCTGGAGCTGCTCTTTCTTGGAGGTGGTGAGGCTCGCAGCGAAGTCGGATAGGTGCGATGGATCGTCCGGGCCGAAGCGATCCAGGAACATTCGCAGCTCTTCCACATAGAGCGGATTGAGCGGCAGCAGCTCCTTGATAGTGTTGATCACCGCCATGGCATAGGCGCGGACCTGATCGTCCGGCGGGCCAGCGGGCTCGGGCAGATAGGCGACCCGGGCGTTGAAGGGAATAGAGTCGTGGACCCAGCCCTCGATGCGGAAGCGTTGGAGGCACTCGATCAGCACCTGAAGATGGCCGTCCTGTTGGTGCACCCGATGCACCCGGCAGGCCGTGCCCACGCTATAGAAGTCCGCAACCTTGGCCTCCTCGGAGGTCTCGCAGCCCACCAGCACCACGCCCAGTATCTTGTGCTCGGTCTTGCCCACCGCCTTGATGGTCGTGGACCAGGTGTCGGCGTCCATCATCAGGGGGACGGCCTGGCCCGGAAAAAAGGGTCGGGCGGCCACCGGCAGCAGGTGGATCTGGGCGGGCAGCATGTCGTTAGCCCGCGCCAGTTGGATGTGGGATTGCTCCTCGGACTCAGCCTCCACCAGCTCCGCCTCAGCCATCTTCGACTCCCGGGCCATTACCCCTGCGACATTGGGCCTAGATTGGAGCGGCCGATCTTAAGGCGCCAACCGTCCTTTGCAACCGCAAGCGCTCGCCAGGTTGGCAAGCCGCACAAAACCCGCCACGTCCAGCGCCTCGGCCCGCAGGCCGGGATCGATCCCGGCCCCCTCCAGCAGCCCCGCGTCCGCCAATCCCGCAAGGCTATTGCGCAGGGTCTTGCGCCGCTGGGAGAAGGCGGCGGCCACCAGGCGGGCATGCAGGGCTGGGTCGGCGAGCGGATGCGGCAAGGGTCTCAGGGGCCGCAGTCGCAGGAGGGCCGACTCCACCTTAGGGGCCGGGACGAAGGCCCCGGGGCCGATACGAAAGAGCAGCTCCGGCGTGCAGCGAGTCTGGACCATCACCGAGAGCCGCCCATAGACCTTGCTCCCCGGGTCCGCCACGATCCGCTCGACCACCTCCCGCTGGAGCATCAGGTGCATGTCCAGGATGCAATCCGCCTGGTCGAGAAATCGGAACAGGAGCGGAGTAGAGACGTTGTAAGGCAGGTTGCCCACCAAACGCAGGGAGGCCGGCTCGCCGGCCAGGGTGCACAGATCGAAGGCCAGGGCATCGGCCTGGTGAATGCGCAAATCGCCAAGCCCGATCAGACTCCCCCGCAGGGGCTCGATCAGGTCCCGGTCCAGCTCCACCGCATCCAGCGCCCCCGCCTGCTCCAGGAGGCCCCGGGTGATGGCCCCCTGGCCCGGCCCGATCTCCACCAGGCGTTCGCCTGACCGGGGCCGGATAGCGTCCAGGATGCGACGGATGGTGTGGGGGTCGTGCAGGAAATTCTGGCCGAAGCGTTTGCGTGGCTGGTGCATGTTGAAGAAGGGCCAAGGGCCAAGGGAAGAGACCAAAGACAGATCGACAAGCTGTTGGCCCTCGGCCCTTCTTCAATATATCCAGGGAACCAGCTTGCGCACCCGCCGCGCGTAGTCCGCGTACTCAGGATGTCGCTCGGTCAACCAGCGCTCCTCTTTGCCGGCCTTGTAGTCGAAGAACAGGAACCCCAGCGCGAGGATGGCCAGATGGGCCAGGCTCAGCGTGTAGCAGGTCCAGCCCAGAGCGGCGATCAGCTGGCTGCTGTAGAGCGGATGACGGACCAGTCCGTAGACCCCGCCGGTCACCAGTTGGCTATGATCCACCGGGTAGGGCAAGGGGGTCAGGTAGCCGCGAATCTGTATGGCCCCAAGCCCAGCCATGGCCAGGGCCGCGAGACCCAGGACCCAGAGGGCGGTCAGTCGTAGGGCATAGGTCCAGTCGAGCAACCCCGGTCCCGCCCAGGGGTTCCAGTAGGGCGCAAGGACGAAGGCGAATACGAGTACAAACTGGATGACGACAAGCAACTCGCCGCGCCGGCCGTGCCAGGCAGCTGGTGGCTCACCAGGGCTCTTGGATTCGGGGGTCATTACGGTACTCGAACGAGGTGGTCGGGTTGGACTGTAGATGCGGCCGCCGGTTTGGCAGGCAAGGCGATGCGGTGTACGGGCCATCAGCCCGCCGCCGGCTGCATCTACCGCACAGTCGAATTCGGCATGGCGTCCAGGCGGGAATACCGCCAGGATAAAGACTCGCGATTGTCGGAAGCAAAAAAGGGCCGGCGCCAAGAACGCAGACCCTTATTCGGATGGAGAGCCGGTCAGCCGAGCGCCAGCATCGTATGTGGGTTGGCGCTCCCTAGGGGTTTCGAACCCCTGTTACCGACGTGAGAGGCCGGTGTCCTAGGCCACTAGACGAAGGGAGCGGTACGAGCGCAAAGAAACGCGTATTATACGGAGATCGTGCCGCGCCACAAGCGGCTGTTACTATTTCCGGGCCAGGACCGCGCCAGACGGTCCGGCACTGCCCCCCAGGGGCGCTCGCCTACCCGCCCGAGCCCTGTCCAACGGCCGCAAGCCCAAAGACTTATAAGGAACCCGTCCCCCAACGTGATACAGGAAACAGATCCCGACCTCCCGCGCGGACCCTGCGCCCAGCTCCCGTCCACGACGCCGCTCATCGTCCGCCGCTCCGAGCACAACATCTCGCGGGCCAACATCGGCGAGTACGCCCTCAAGGTTCTCTACAAGCTCAAGCAAGAGGGCTACGCCGCTCACCTGGTGGGCGGCGGGGTGCGGGACCTGCTGCTCGGCCACGAGCCCAAGGATTTCGATGTCGCCACGAACGCCACCCCGGAGCAGGTACGAGCCGTGTTCCGCAACTGCCGGCTGATCGGGCGGCGCTTCCGCCTGGCCCACGTGCACTTCGGCCGGGAGATCGTGGAGGTCGCCACCTTCCGCGGAACCGGGGGCGACGACGAAGACGCGGACCGCCACATCGAAAACGGCATGATCGTGCGGGACAATGCCTACGGGAGCATCGAGGAGGATGCCCTGCGGCGGGACTTCACCATCAACGCCCTCTATTACGACATCGGGGATTTCTCCCTGATCGATTATGCAGGTGGGCTCGCGGACCTGCGGGCCGGGCAGCTACGCCTCATCGGGGACCCGGAGCAACGTTACCGCGAGGACCCAGTGCGCATGCTCCGAGCGGTGCGCTTCGCCTGTAAGCTGGGCTTCGCGGTGGAGCCCGAGACCGAGAAGCCCCTGTTCGAGCTCTCGCACCTGCTTGGGGACATCGCCGCCGCGCGCCTGTTCGACGAGCTGATCAAGCTCTTTCACGCAGGCTACGGTCTGGAATCCTTTGAAAAGCTGAGGCACTACGGTCTCTTCGGCCACCTGTTCCCGGACACGGAAGCCTGCCTCGCCCGCGAAGACCATGCCTTCCCGATCACCTTCGTGAGCCGCGGCCTCGCCAACACGGACCGGCGCCTCCAGGAAGGCAAGCCGGTCACCCCCTTCTTCCTCTTCGCCATCCTACTGTGGGAGCCGGTGCGCCGACGCTACGAGCAGCTCGTGGCCGGGGGCAAGCCGGACAACGACGCCATCTTCCTGGCCGCGGAGGAGATCTGCGCCCGCCAGCACCTGCGGGTGGCGATCCCCAAGCGCTTCTCGCTGCCCATGCGCGAGATCTGGTATCTCCAGCCGCGGCTCAATCAATGCGAGGGCAAGCGGCCCTATCGGCTGATGACCCACCCACGCTTCCGGGCCGCCTACGACTTCCTGATGCTGCGTGCCGAGGCCGGAGAGGCCGACCAGGAGCTGGCCGACTGGTGGACCCGCTTCCAGGACGCTAACGCGCAGGAGCGGGCGAGCATGACCGACGGCGCCGCCAAGCGGCGACGCCCGCGGCGAAGGCGGCGCC
>JBGSOR010000458.1:0-2080 GCA_041738985.1 Chromatiaceae bacterium
CCGGGGACCCGGCCATCCTCCTCGCCGACGAGCCCACGGCAGCGCTCGACTCGGCCAACGGCCGGGCGGTTGTCAGGCTCCTCGGGGAGCTCGCACACGACCTCGGGCGCGCGGTGGTCGTCGTGACCCACGACCCCCGGGTCGGGGAGCTGTCCGATAGGGTGGTGCGTATCGAGGACGGCCGGATAATCGACTGACCCTAGATCAGGGAAGCAAGGTGTGCCTTCAATCCACGCTCGCTCACCAGCGTGAGGTCGTACATGCTGCTCAGGCCATTCGCCTGCTCATCCGGTAAACCTGCAACGCAGAGCACGAACTGCTCCTTGGCGAGCCCGAGTCGCTTGCGCAAGCCGCTGTACTTGGCGATCAGGGGCCGAAACTCGCCGGTCTTGCATTCGATGCAAACCGGCCGGTCTGCGTTGATCAGCCAGAAAAGGTCGAGCTCGTGCAGATCCTCGTTTGGAAATACGACAGACAGATTGCGTGCACAGGAAAAGACGATACGTCGCTCCTGACACAGCTCCAGGACCTCCATCAAGGCGAACCACTCCAGCCATTCCCCAGCAAAAAAGTCCCGGATCTGTGGGGAGGTTTGAAGCGTCAGCCGCAGATTGCGCTCCGCCTTCTGGTGAAAGCACTTGGCCAGAAAGGAATACTCGTAGAGCTTGCGGCAAAACGCAATGATCGCCTGGGCATCCTTCTGGCTGCGCTTCTCCAGCGGGAGGTTAAGCTGGTTAAAGCCCCGGGTCTGGGCAAACCGGATCTGATCGAGTACGGGTTTATAGAGGTCGAGCCCCCGGCCGATCTCGATTGCCGCCTCGTCATAGAAACCGCTGGTGTCGATCGCCTTGTGATTGGCGCTGACGGCAATCTTCTTGGCCGCGAACCAGTCTTCGATAGGACGGTGCTGGTCCCCGGTGGACAATAAGTTGGTGTTGTAAAGGTCGATGCCGTCGAGCCTCGTATCCACGGGTGCGGCTCCCGCGGATTCTCGAGTCTCCGAAGTCTCCGCGGTCTCTGGATTGTCTACCTCGGCCTGTAGCCGCTTATGTGCGGTGCGCAAGGCGAAATACTTCTCCAACAGCTTGCGAACGAAGTATGTCGTGTCATAGACCGTATTGGTCCGAGCGCATTTCGGACAGTCGACGCTGGTCCCGACCGTGTCGCCTGCTGCCTCGGAGAGATAGCCGCAGCCGTTGCAGCGATAGATGCCCATCGAAGCTCCTTGTTGCAGCCGGCTTCGCGGCGACGCGGGGCCGGCAAAGAAAGCGGCGAGTATACAAGGGCCTCGAAACGCAATCACTGCGATGGGTCACCGATTCTCGCGACGGACGCTTAGGCGGTTAACCGCGCATACAGCAGCGGCAGGCGCGCGGGTAGCTCGGCGGGGCGGCGGATGACCACGTAGCCTCCGCTGCCGAAGAGGTGAGGCAGATAATCGTTGCCCCTCGGGTCGATGGTGACACAAAAGGGCTCCAGCCCCCGCATCCGGGCCTCCTGGACCGCGTGGCGGGTATCCTCGATGCCCCAGCGGCCCTCGTATTTGTCCAAGTCGTTAGGCTTGCCGTCGGAGAGGATCACAGCAGGCGCCGCCCGGCGGACTGTCGCTCCAGGCGGCCCGCCGCGTGACGGATGCCCGCCCCGAGCCGGGTGTAGTAGCCGGGCTTGATGGCATTGATGCGCCCGCGTACGGCGGGGCTATAGGGCTCGTCGAACTCCTTGAGCCGATGGACCCGCACCGGGTCCCGACGCCGGGAGCTGAAGCCCAGCATGGCGAAGCGGTCCCCGGTGGCGGCCAAGCTCTCGCCGAACAGGAAGAGGCTGTCGCGGATGGCGTCGATGACGCGCCCGCGGTCGTCGATCCAAGCATCCGTGGACAGGGAAAGGTCGGCGAGCAGCAGGCAGGCCAGGTCCCGGGCGCCGGCGCGATTCTCCCGATAGAGCCGGCCCGCATCGCCGTGGACGCCGGCCCGACGGTCGGCGGCGAATCGTAGAAAGGCATCCAGGTCGATGTCCTGCCCGTCCGGGCGGCCGCGCAGCCAGGTGCGGGCGGGGGCCAGGGCCTGGAACTGGTCGCGCA
>JBGSOR010000469.1:0-2070 GCA_041738985.1 Chromatiaceae bacterium
GGAGGCGTTTAACGCATAAGGAATCTGTGCCGTCGGGTGTGGGCTGAGGGCGGGTGGCACCGCCCGAGGGCCGTGAAGTCCGGCGCGCTGATGTCGGCGATCCCGACGACCGGCCGCATCGCGGCGAAGCGGGGCTCCCGGGCGGTTTTGCAGAAGACCCTCCCGCTGGCCCGGTACCTCTCGCCACCAAACTGACCGGCCGTCACTAACACAACCGGGTACCTCTGCTTCCAGAGCCGGTCACCACGAAACAACTGAGTGCACGGTTTGTAGCGGTGTCAGCGAAGGCGATCGGCGCCCGGCGCTAGCTAACCAGCTGAAAGATGCCGTGTGGCCGATTGGTCCCGACCCAATCCGGTCACTGGGCCAACCGGATTGGACGTCCGCTCCGTCCCATGTTCCATTCTCTGGCCCCCACGCCACGGGCGTCCGGTCCATCCTGATTGCGGACAGTGCCACTCATGGATATTGAGCACTGATAGGCCGAACGTCGGCAAGCCACCCTCCGGCAACCTCGCGCCCGCTTAGCGCGCGTAAACGGTCGCCTGTTGCGTGGGTAACGGGACAACGGGACGAGGCAGGGTACCTGGATGCGGTCTGGGTCCTTCGCGCGGATCGAGTCACGCTTTCGGTGCACGGGGTTGTCGCCTAGACTCGTCAGCGTCTACGTGATGACAACAACCACCGAAGCAGGCTGTAGCCATGCAACTCAAGAAGCTGTTGGAGAAGTGGGATCTCGCGTCGCTGAAGATCAATGCGCCGTTCATGGAGATGACATGGGAGCCGCGCGATGAGGACAAGACGGCGGCCTGGGAGCTCTACGTCGAGCTGATCACCCGCGTGGCCACCCAGCATTTGGAACCGGACGCGGGCGACGAGGCGGCGGCGCTGAAGAGTATTTCGGATCTCTTCGCCCTCACCCGCGAGACGATCAAGCGCAATGGCCGCCACTGCATCAACTTCACACGGATCGCGGTTGTCGTTCTCAATCAGAAAGTGCGTCCATTCACCGCGAAATGGCACCGGCTAACACGGGCAGCTCCACTCGGCGACGCCGACACGGTCGCGTTTCGCGAAGAGCTTCGCGGTCTGCAGACCGACTTGCGCAACTACACCCGCCTGCTGGCCGATCTCGCCGATGTGGAGGACATGACGGATATCGAGACCGTCTGACCAGGGTCGCAGGGACCCGCGATCGCTGAGCTCGGCCATTGAAGGATATCGGAGGCGCACGCGTGACGGACCTCAACCAGGTCTTCCTGAGCTATAGCCGCAACGACCCGCAGGCCGCTGCGAGCTTGCGCGCGCAGATGGAGCGCTTCGCGCTCAGTGTCTTCAACGACGACGACAGCATCCGCGCGAGCGACCAGTGGCTCACGCGCTTCCAACAGGCCATCGCCGGGTGCAGCGCCTTCGTCGTGCTGATCGGGCGCGACGGGGTGAGCCGTTGGATCGCGGCGGAGACCGAGGGCGCCCTCATCCGCTATTTCGGCCCGCATGCGGACGACAAGCGTGAGCCGATCTTCCCGATCCTGCTCGGCGAGGGCCGCCGCGACAGTCTGCCTGCCTTCCTGCAACTCTTCCGGGCGACTCCTTGGAACGGCGAGGAACGGTTGCCTGAGCCCTTGCTTGAGCAGATCCGAACGCACCGCCTCGCGGCGGTATGCCACCCAGGCGACACTGACCCGGTGGGCGGCTGCGTAATCGAACGCCATCTCGTGGTAAAGGCTCCGGCCTTCGCTCTAATCCTCTGCGCTATCGGGCTTGGCCTCGAGGCGCGCTTCGGCCTCCCGCGCCGCGCTGCCCGGATCCTCGAGCAACCGGATTTTCTCATCTAGCTGCGCGAAGATGCCCTGGTGCTCGGGTCTCGCATCGAGCCCGCGATCTCGGATGCCCTTCAGCACCGCGTAGGCCCGGCGCCAATTATCCAGTGCCTGCCCCGGCTCCCCGCGCCGCTCGGCGAGATCGGCGAGTTTCCAATGGCAGACATAGAGGTCGCGCTGCCAGCCGGCGTTGCTCGGGTCGGCCGCGGCCAGGCGCTCGCGCATGCCCTGGCTCTCCCGGTAGGCC
>JBGSOR010000474.1:0-17746 GCA_041738985.1 Chromatiaceae bacterium
CGGGCGGAGAGGGGGCCGCCGTCCTCGCGCTGCACCCGCAGCCGCCAAGCCCGCAGCCCCAGGGTCTGGCCCCCATGGGTCCAGAAGTACACATAGAACCCGACAATGATCGCGACTAGATAGATCTGCTTCAGGGTCGCGTATAGGGGCTCGAAGGTTGGGAAAGGGCGTGCGGCGATCAGCTCGTAGGGGTAGATCAGCAGCCACACCGCGACCGCCAGGACGCAGAAGAGCAGCACGGCGTCGTAGAGCATAGCCCCGAGCCGGCGCAGCAAGGGAGCGCCCCGCGGGGCTAGGGGTGGTGCTGGGATCTCGGGGGCGATTGGAGCCATGGGCGCTCTGGGCTGCGGCGGATCTAGGCGGCGCATTGTCTATCGGACCGGGGACCGGCGCCAGGGCGGACGCGTCGTACCCAGGCGGGGTTTTCGCTAGACTCTCGCCGGCCACCCGCCCGCCCTGGACCTCCCGTTGAAGCCCATCCCACTCAAGCCCCTGCTGATCCGCGTGCTGCGGGTCCTACCGATGCCGGTGATCGCCATCCTGGTCGGTCTTGCCGCCGGGTTTGCGGTGTGGCTCGCCCTGGACCAGATCCAGTCCCGCCAGGTGGGCAAGATCTTCGGCCAGGAGCTGGAGGCCCAGCTCGACCTCCAGGCGCGGGAGAGCCTGATCCGCTTCGACCGGTATCTGGCGGCCTACGGCATGACCACCCGGCTGCTTGCCAACCACCGGCGTCTCTCGGAGTACCTGGAGCCCCATTTCTGGTCCGAGGACGAGACGGTGGCCCCGGTGGTCTACGAGCACTTCCGGCCCTACTGGCTCCCCGACTTTTTCGAGCGCGATGCCCTGCGCCCGCCCAGCTATGTCATCCTGACGGACAACAGGGGGAGGGTCCGGGAGGTCTACCAGAGCGGCCCGACGCCATTGCCTCCGGACCTGGCGGCGGGGATTCCGCCGGAGTTTCGGGACCCGCGGAACGTGCGGGTGGTGCCGGTGCGACGGGACGACGCACTGTATCTGCTCGCGAGCGATGCGGTGGAGGACGCGGGCGGGTACCACATGGGTTATCTGGTCGTGCTGGTGCCTATCGACGATGTCTTCCTGGCCGCTTCCCAGCGGGGAGTGGACCCGAGCCGGGCGGCGGTGGCCCTGCTGGACGGGGACGACCAGCGGATTGTGGCGAGCGTCGACCCCCAGACCCTCATCCCCGGGACCAGGCTGGAGGATTGGACCGACAGCTATCTGGTGACCTCCCAGTCCCTGCCCGGGTACGAAGGCGCGGACTCCAACCTGCTCTTCGCGACCTTCGTGACCCAGGCGAACGTGGAGCGCATGTCGCGCCATGTGCGCATCTTCGAGCGCCGCCAGCGCTTCCTCGCCGCGTCGGTCTTCATCCTTGTGTTCACCGGGGTCATCTACCTGGTCTCGGCACGGCTCAACCGGGTCCTGAAGCGCATGACCCGCTTTTCCCAGCGGGCGCTGGGTATCCCCGAGCCCGGCTTCCAACGGGAGGGCAACCAGCTCCTGCTCCTCGAAGACTGGATCGCTCATTTCACCCAGCTCGTCCTCAAGGCCCGGGAGGAGATGGACCGCCGGCATCGGGCGGAGATGAAGGAGAGCGAGGCCCTCAAGGCCGCCATGATGGAGGCGTCCCTGGACTCCATCGTCACGCTTGACCGCGAGGAGCGCATCATCGAGGCCAATCCCGCGGTGATGCGTGTCTTCGGCTGGGACCGGGACGACCTGATCGGGAGCCCCTTCGCCGAGCGCTTCCTGCCGGAGGTGGCCCGCGCCGCCTTCCGGCGCCTGCTGGCCCGCTCCCGGCACGAAGGCCTGGAGCCCGAGGGTCGCGGCGAGCTGATGACGCTGAGGGCGGACTGTACCGAAATCCCCGTGGAGATCTCCATCGTCCCTATCGACCTGGAGTCCGAGCGCTTCTATACCCTGTATATCCACGACATCACCGCACGGAAGCTTGCCGAGCGCGAGATCAAGAGCCTGGCCCGCTTCGCGAGCGAAAGCCCGAACCCCATCCTGCGGGTGACCGCGGATGGGGCCATCGTCTATGCCAACAACGCCAGTCGGCCGATGCTGCGCGCCTGGGGGACCGAGGCCGGCGGGTCGCTGCCCGGGGATTGGGGGGCGGAGCTTGCGGAGTCCCTGGCCCAAGGCGAGCCCAGGGAGCGGGAGATCGAGCTGGGGGGCCAGGTCTATGCGCTCCTCTTCGCTCCCATCAGGGACCTGGGATACATCAATATCTATGCACGGGATATCACCGCCGTGCGCCGGGCGGAGAAGGAATCCCGCCAGCACCAGGCGGAGCTGGTGCACGTAAGCCGTCTCAGCACCATGGGAGAGGTCGCCACCGGCATGGCCCACGAGCTGAATCAGCCACTCTCTGCCATCGTCAACTACGCAAGCGGCTGCACCCGCCGCATCCAGAGCGGGGTTGGGCAGAACCAGGAGCTGCTGGGTGCACTGGCCCAGATCGCGAGCCAGGCTCAGCGGGCCAGCGAGATCATCCGGCGCCTGCGCGCCCTGGTGGGCAAGCAGCCCCCGATCCGGGCGGAGGCGGACCTGAATCACCTGGTGCGGGAGGTCTGCTCCTTCGTGGAGCTGGAGACCGCGAAGCTCGCCATCCAGATCGAGCTGGATCTGGCCCCTGCGCCCATACCCGTGCGGGTGGACCTGGTGCAAGTCGAGCAGGTCCTGCTCAATCTGGTCCAAAATGCGCTGGATGCCCTGGAGGAGATCCCGGCGGCTGCCCGTCGACTCGCAATACATACCCTGACCGAGGGCGACGAGGCCCGGGTCCTGGTGGAAGACTCGGGGCCAGGCGTGGAGCCGGAGCGGCTTGCCCGGCTCTTCGATCCCTTCTTCACCACCAAGGAAACCGGCATGGGCATGGGGCTCCCGATCAGCCAGACCATCCTGGAGAACCACGAGGGGCGGATCTGGGCCGAGTCCGAGCCCGGCCGCGGGACCGTCTTTCTCGTGGCGCTTCCGTTGGCGGCCCCGTCTGCCCGGGTCGTCCCGCAGGCCACTCGGATCGAGCACGAGCCCTAGTCCAGGTCCGAGCCGCCGCCTGCGACCAGGGTCCCGGGAGCTACCCCCACAGGAGTCACATGATGACCACCGAACCCACCGTCTTCGTCGTGGACGACGACCAAGCCATGCGCACCTCGCTGCAATGGCTGATCGAGTCCACCGGCATGCAGGTCCGGACCTTCGAGTCCGCCGATGCCTTCCTTGCCAACTACTATCCCGGCCGCGCCGGCTGCCTGCTGCTCGACGTGCGCATGCCCGGTATGAGCGGGCTGGAGCTCCAGGTCCATCTGGCCCGGAAGGGTTTCCGCATCCCGGTCATCATCATCACCGGTCACGGGGACGTGGCGATGGCGGTCAAGGCCATGAAGGCCGGGGCCGTGGACTTCATCGAGAAGCCTTTCCACGACGAGGACCTGCTGCGCAGCATCCGCAACGCCCTGGAGTACGACCAGCGTTGGCGCGCCAACCGCGCCAATCGCGCCGAGATCGCCGCGCGCCTCGCGGAGCTCACCCCGCGGGAGCATGAGGTCATGGGCATGGTCACGGATGGAAAGTCCAATAAGGAGATCGCGTCCGCACTGGGGGTCAGCGCCAAGACCGTGGAGGCCCACCGGGCCCGCGTGATGGAGAAGATGCGCGCCGAGTCCCTCGCCGAGCTGGTGCGCATGGCGTTGATCGCCGGGGCGGAGGATGGGACTTGAGCGCCCAGGGCGGCACGCGCAGACAGGTGCTCGCCTGGGCCTTCTACGACTGGGCGAGCTCGGCCTTTGCGACCACCGTCATCGCCGGGTTTTTCCCGATCTTCTTCAAGCAGTTCTGGGGCTCGGGGCTGGCAGCTGCGGACAGTACCCGGGCACTCGGCTACACCAGCAGTGCGGCCAGCCTGATTCTCGTCTGCGTGGCGCCTTTGCTCGGTGCGCTCGCCGACCAGCTGGGGGCCAAGAAGCGTTTCCTGCTCGGATTCACACTGGTTGGGGTCCTGGCCACGGGTGCGCTTTACTGGCTTGCCGCCGGGCACTGGCTGGCGGCATTGGCGCTCTATCTGCTCGGGCTCCTGGGATTCTTCGGCGGCAACATCTTCAACGATGCCCTGATCACGGACGTGGCGGAGCCCGGGACCTACGAGCGTGCCTCGTCGCTCGCCTATGCCCTGGGCTACCTGGGGGGCGGACTCCTGTTTGCCCTCAATGTCGCCATGGTCTTGACCCCGCAGACCTTTGGTCTGGCGGACAAGGCGGCTGCGGTTCAGGTGGCCTTCCTGATGGTTGCCCTCTGGTGGGCCCTCTTCACCCTGCCCCTCGCGCTCTATGTGCCCGAGGCCCCTGGAGCTGGCCGCCGCTCCCTGGGCGAGGCGGTCCGCGGGGCCTTCAGCGAGCTGGCCGGGACCTTCCGAGCGATCCGGCGCCTGCCCAATACCTTTCTGTTCCTGATTGCCTACTGGTTCTATATCGACGGCGTGGACACGATCGTCTTCATGGCGGTGGATTACGGACTCTCGCTGGGTTTTCCGGACTCCAGCCTGATGGTCGCGCTCCTGATTACCCAGTTCGTCGGGTTCCCCGCCGCGCTGGTCTTCGGGCGGCTGGGGGAGCGCTGGGGCGCCAAGCGCAGCATCCTGCTCGCCATCGGCGTCTACATGCTGGTGGTCGTCGGGGCCTCGCTGATGGATCGGCTGGAGCACTTCTACGCGCTCGCCGTTGCCATCGGTCTGGTCCAGGGCGGCATTCAGGCACTCTCGCGCGCGGTCTTCGCCAGCCTGATCCCGGAGGGCCAGACCGCCGAGCTCTTCGGCTTCTACAACATGGTCGGCAAGTTCGCCGCGGTGCTCGGCCCCTTCCTCGTCGGGACCGCCGCGGCGCTGACCGGCGATCCGCGGCTTTCCCTGGTGCCGATCCTCGGGCTCTTCCTGATCGGCGGGATCCTGCTCTGGCGGGTCGACGTAACTGCGGGGCGCGCGGCCGCACGGAGGGTCGCAGCGGTATGAGCGCTACGCGGCGGTTTCGCCGTCCGGCTTCGAAGCTCCGGCCTCTGAGCGAACTTCGACGCGCCAGCGCCTCCCGCGACACCCATGCCTGAACGCTGTCCGAATCGCGATTTTCAAAGTTTTTGTCGCGATGTCTGTGGGACTATGGCGGTTTCCAGCGGGCGCCTGGACCGAGCGCTTCGCTAACCGGGGGGGCGATCCGGTCCTGCCGAGCCGGAGCTGCCATCGAGGAGTCTGTGGTCATGTGTGTTAGATGTCTCCGCGGGGTCGCAATGTCCCTTGCAGTCCTAGGGCTTGCCGCTTGCCAAGAGTCGCCCGACCAGGGCCCTCCCCAGATGCCGCCCCCGGAGGTGGAGGTGGTCGTGGTCCATCCGCAGACCGTGCCGCTGACCCGGGAGCTGGTGGGCCGGCTGGCCGCAACGCGGGTCGCGGAGGTGCGGGCACGGGTGCCCGGGGTGATCCTGCGACGGGTCTATACGGAGGGGACGGACGTGAAGGCCGGGGACGTACTCTTCCAGATCGATCCGGCCCAGCTTGTGGCCAAGCTTCGCGCGGAGGAGGCGGGACTCGCCAAGGCGGAGGCCGATGCCACCAATGCCGCTCTCACCGCCAAGCGGTATGCGGAGCTTCGCGGGAAGAACACCCTGTCTCAGCAGGACCTGGACACGGCCCAGGCGAACGAGCGCACCACGGCCGCCGTGGTGAAGCAGGCCAAGGCCAATGTCGAGAGTGCCAAGCTGGACCTGAGCTACGCCACGGTGACCGCACCGATCTCCGGGCGTGCCGGACGGGCGCTGGTGACCGAGGGCGCCCTGGTGGGCCAGGGCGAAACGACGCCGCTCACCACCATCGAGCAGATCGATCCCATCTACGCGAACTTCAGCCAGTCCGTGGGCGAGTTGGAGCAGTTGGAGCGGGCAGCGGCCAGGGACGCCAAGTCCCCGCCCAAGGTGGAGCTGATCCTGCCGAGCGGGCTCCCCTATCCGGAGTCCGGCAAGATCGATTTCTCCGATCTCGCGGTGGACCCGGGCACCGGGGCCCTGTCCATGCGCGCCGTGCTGCCCAACCCCAATCGCCGCCTGCTGCCTGGAATGTTCGTCAACCTGAGGCTCACCGCCGGTCAGGTAGAGGACGCCTTCCTGCTGCCCCAGGCGACCCTGTCACGGGACTCCAAAGGGGCCTATGTGTTCGTGGTAGACCCTGAGGGCAAGGTTGCGCAGCGGCGTGTCGAGACCCAGGCGATGACGCGGGACTCCTGGATCCTCACGGGCGATCTTAACGACGGGGACAGGGTGATTGTCTCCGGGATCCAGAAGGTGAAGCCGGGTGCGGTCGCCCGGGTGGCGAGTCCGCCCGCGGAGTCCGGGGCGACTGCCGCCGCGGCCTCTGCCCCTGCGAAGTCCTGAAGGCCAGCCCCAGATGCCACGTTTCTTCATCGACCGGCCCATCTTTGCCTGGGTCCTCGCCATCCTCATCACCTTGGCCGGCACCGCGGCCATCTTCAACCTTCCGGTGTCGGCCTATCCGCCTATCGCGCCCCCCCAGATCGGCATCAGCGCCTCCTATCCGGGGGCGAGCGCGGAAGTGGTCGAGAAGACCGTCACCTCGGTGATCGAGCAGCAGCTCACCGGGGTCGACAACCTGATCTATTTCGACTCGACGTCCCGCTCCAACGGGACCATGCAGATCACCTTGACCTTCCTGAACGGGACCGACCCGGACATTGCCCAGGTGCAGGTCCAGAACCGGTTGAGCGTCGCCTTACCCCGACTGCCCCAGGAGGTGGTCAACAACGGCATCACGGTCGCCAAGGCGAACAACGACTTCCTAATGGTCGTCGCACTCAAGTCCGAAGACCCCAGCTTCGACACCTATGCACTAAATAACCTGATCGCCGCCCAGGTCCTGGACCCCATCCGGCGCCTGCCGGGGGTGGGCGGGGCCACCCAGTTCGGGGCCGGCTATGCCATGCGCATCTGGCTGGATCCGGAGAAGCTTCATGGCTACAAGCTGAGCGCCTCCCAGGCACTGGACGCGGTGCGCGCCCAGAACATCCAGGTCGCCGCGGGGGCGGTGGGCTCCGAGCCGGCACTGCCGGGTCAGGGCTTCACCGCGTCGGTGAGCGCCGCCAGCCGATTCACCAATGCCGACGAGTTCGGGGACATCATCCTGCGGACCAGCGAGGACGGGAGCACCGTGCGGCTCAAAGACGTTGCCCGCATCGGGCTCGGGGCCGAGTCCTACGGCCATGATGTCCACCTGAATGCGGAGCCCATCGCCGGATTCGCCATCCAGCTTGCACCGGACGCCAATGCACTGGAGGTGGCCGACTCGATCCGCGCGAAGATGGACCAATTGATGGCCTATTTCCCGGCCGGGGTGACCTGGATCACCCCCTACGATAGCACCCAGTTCGTCGAGATCTCCATTCGCGAGGTGGTCATCACCCTGATGGAGGCGGTGGTCCTGGTCTTTCTGGTCATGCTGCTCTTCCTCCAGAACCTGCGCGCCACGCTCATTCCTACCCTGGTGGTGCCGGTCGCCCTCACCAGCGCGTTCGCCGGCATGTACCTGGCCGGGTTCTCCATCAATGTGCTCTCCCTCTTCGCCCTGGTGCTGGCGATTGGTCTGGTGGTGGACGATGCCATCGTGGTGGTGGAGAACGTGGAGCGCATCATGACCGAGGAGGGTCTGCCGCCCAAGGAGGCCGCACGCAAGGCCATGGATCAGATCACCGGGGCGGTCATCGCCATGACCCTGGTGCTGGCCGCGGTCTTTATCCCGATGGCCCTGGTGAGCGGGAGCGTGGGGGCCATCTATCGGCAGTTCTCGCTGACGATCGCCATCTCCATGGGCATCTCGGCCCTCATGGCGCTGAGCTTCACCCCGGCCCTGTGTGCCACCATCCTGAAGCCCCCGGGCCATCGTTCCAACTGGTTCCTGCGCGGGTTCAATCGCGCCTACGGTTGGCTCGCACGCTCCTATCTGGCGCGGGTCGGCAAGGCGATCCGGCACACGCCCCGATGGATGGTCGTCTTTGTCCTGCTCGTGGTCCTCGCCGGCTATCTCTTTACGCGGCTCCCCACGAGCTTCCTGCCCGAGGAGGATCAGGGCTATGTCTTTGCGATCATCCAGCTGCCGCCGGGGGCGACCATGGAGCGCACGGGCAAGGTCCTCCGGGAGATGGAGGATATCCTGCGGGGTCTGCCGGAGGTGGACCGGGTGCTGGACGTGGCCGGATTCAGCTTCTTAGGGCAGGGCGAGAACGTCGGGATGGGCTTTATCCGCCTCAAGGACTGGAGCGAGCGCACCCGTGCGGACCAATCGGTGGCCGCCTTTATCCCCAAGGCGAACATGGCGCTCCAATCGATCAAGGGTGCGCGGATCTTCGTGGTCAATATGCCCACGGTGCGGGGGCTGGGTCGCTTCGGCGGGTTCGATTTCCGTCTGGAGGATCGCGCCGGGCTTGGACACGATCGGCTCATGGAGGCCCGCAATGCGATCCTGGGTGCGGCGGCTAAGGATCCGGTGCTGACGGGCGTGCGGCCTAACCAGCTCGAAGAAGCACCCCAGGTCCAGCTCAAAGTGGATCGGGTGCAGGCCCAGTCTATGGGGCTTGAGCTGGACGACATCTACGACGCCATCCAGCTGATGCTGGCCCCGGTCTATGCCAACGACTTCAACTACCAGGGCCGGGTGCTCAAGGTCCTGCTCCAGGCCGATGCCGAGTTTCGGAGCCGTCCGGAGGACCTGAGCCGCTATTACATCCCGAGTGCCCGGGGCACCGGCAGTCTGGGCGATTCGGACGACATGGTGCCCTTAAGCTCGGTGGTCGGTACGAGCTGGAGCATCGCCTCGCCCGCCATCGATCATTACAACGGCTTTGGCGCCGTCCAGATCAGCGGCAGCGCCGCCGCGGGACACAGCTCGGGAGAGGCCATGGAGGCCATGGAACGTATGGTCGCCCAGGTCGCACCGCAGGGGATCGGCTACGAATGGTCGGGCGCGTCCTTGCAGGAGATCATCTCCGGGCAGCAGGCCCCGGTCCTGTTTGCGCTGTCGCTTCTGGTGGTCTTCCTGGCCCTGGCCGCCTTGTACGAGAGCTGGTCCGTCCCTGTGGCGGTGATGCTAGTGGTGCCCTTGGGCGTATTGGGAGCCTTGAGCTTCACCTGGCTGCGGGGCCTGGAGAACGATGTCTATTTCAAGGTGGGCCTGATTGCCGTCATCGGACTCTCGGCCAAGAACGCCATCCTGATTATCGAGTTCGCGAATACGGCCCGTCAGGCGGGCATGGGGCTACTGGCGGCGACCCTGGAGGCCAGCCGACTAAGGTTTCGGCCCATCCTCATGACCTCCATAGCATTCATCCTGGGCGTCACGCCGCTTGCGCTCTCCACCGGCGCCGGGGCCAACAGCCGGCACGCCATCGGCACCGGCGTCATGGGCGGCATGGTCGGCGCCACCCTGCTTGGGGTGCTCTTCGTGCCCGTCTTCTTCGTGGTGGTGCGGCGGCTTTTGGGCGACCGGACGGATGGGACCGAGCCGGGAGGGGTGTCATCCGTACCCAAGGCTGGGTCCTAGAGCAAAGGCCTCCGGGCGCGACCCGCCCCCCGGACCTTGACCGGGACGCCGCCCGGCGGCATCGTGACCGGGTTGCCACCCGCCGAGGCCGGCCATGATCACCCGCAAGCTGCCCATCGGTATCCAGACCTTTCGCGAGATCCGCGAGGAAGACTGCTATTACGTGGACAAGACCGGGTTTATCCGGACTCTGATCGCAGAGGGCAAGTATTATTTCCTCTCCCGCCCGCGGCGCTTCGGCAAATCCTTATTGATCGATACCATCGCCGAGCTCTTCGCCGGCAACGAGCCGCTGTTTCGGGGGCTTTCGATCCATCCGTGCTGGGACTGGTCGGTGCGCTTTCCGGTCGTGCGGCTCAGCTTCGCCGAGGGCGTGCTGCACAGCCGTGCGGCGCTCGATGCGCGCATCGACGACCTGTTGCGCATCAACGGCGAGGCGCTCGATGTGACCCCGCATCCGGGGCTCGACGTGGCCGGCACCTTCGGCGACCTGATCCGCCGGGTGCAGGCCCGGCACGGCCAGCGGGTCGTGGTCCTGGTGGACGAATACGACAAGCCGATCCTGGACAATCTCGCCTGCCCGGAGGTGGCCCGAGAGATGCGCGACGGTCTGCGCAACCTGTACTCGGTCGTCAAGGGCGCCGACGCCCATCTCCGCTTCGCCTTCCTGACCGGGGTCAGCAAGTTCAGCAAGGTGAGCATCTTCTCCGGGCTCAACAATCTGCGCGACATCACCGTGGTCGCGGACTATTCGGCCTTGTGCGGCTATACGCAAGCCGATGTGGACGAGGTCTTCGCTCCGGAACTGCCGGGGCTCGACCGCGCCGAGATCCGCCGCTGGTACAATGGCTACAACTGGACCGGCGAGGCGGTTTATAACCCATTCGACCTGTTGTTGCTCTTTCAGGATCGGGTCTTCCGCTCCTATTGGTTCGAGACCGGCACGCCGACCTTTCTGGTCGATCTGTTGACCGCGCGCGGCTTCTTCACCCCGGACCTGGCGCGGCTACACAGCTCCGAGGCGCTGCTCTCGGCCTTCGACGTGGAGCACATCGCCTCCGAGGCCCTGCTGTGGCAGACCGGCTATCTGACTTTCCACGGCTCGCGGCGTACCGGGGCGCGCATCGAGCATACCCTGGGCTATCCGAACCTGGAGGTACAGACCGCACTCAACGACGCCCTGCTCAAGGGCCTGATGGGCGACCCTATGGCCGCCGAGCGGGCGCAGAGCCGGCTCTACGATGTCCTAGTGTCCGGCGACCTCGCGGCACTGCGCGACCATGTGCAGGCACTGTTCGCGGCGATTCCATACCATTGGCACGACAACAACCCCATCGCCCGCTACGAGGGCTTCTATGCAAGCGTCTTCTACAGCCACATCGCCGCCCTGGGCCTGGACCTGAGGCCGGAGGACACCACGCTACAAGGCCGCATCGATCTGATCTTGCTTTTCAATGCCCAGGTCTGGCTATTCGAATTCAAGGTCGTGGAGCTCGTCCCCGAGGGCCGCGCCCTGCAACAGCTCAAAGACCGCGGCTACGCGGAAAAATACCGCGCCCTGGGTCAGCCGATCCATCTGATCGGCATCGAGTTCAGCCGCGAGCGACGGACCCTGGTCGGGTTCGAGGTCGAGACCCTGGTGCCGGGCTGAGCCCGCGCGGGGCGGGGCTCCCGCTATTCCCGCGCTGTCGGTCCCCATCCCCCTGGCGACAGGTCCGGCCACCCTGAAATTGCGCGGGATCGGAAGCGTCGCGATCTCCAGACTGGCCTAGAAAGTGCCCCCGTTCCAGCCGAACATCTGCCTGGCCGGGGCGGCAAACTCGATGTAGACCCGATCCGCTGGGATGCCCAATGCATCGGTCATCAGGTCGCACAGGGCCCGGGAGTACTGGGCCGTCTGGCCCTCCGGCAGCCCAAGGCTTTTCAGCTCCAGATAGGCGGCGGGCGCTGGGGTACCGGCGAAGACCATGTCCCGCCCGTCTTCCAGGATGACCATGACATAGGACTCGGGTTTGCCGAGCAGCTCCGCGAGGGTGCGGGAGGCGCGGGCGAGCAGACCGGCGCGGTCGTCGGCCGGGACTCGGGCGTTGGTCAGGATGCGGAGCGTTGGCATGGATGGAGCCTATGGGTGTCTGTGGAAGGCCGAATTATCCCGGAACGGTCATCGACGGTCAGCTATGTGCCCAGCGCAGCCTCCAGAATCTCCGCGGGCAGCCTCGGGAATCGACCCTTGAGCCAGTCCGCGAAGCCCCGGTTCCCGATGCAGCTTGGATCATCCTCTTCCGCGCATGGGATCTCCGCAACGCGCCAATGCCCATCGGTCTCGTGCATTAGGGCGAAGAGATCCTCGTAGTGGTCCCGTCCATTCCGGGACTCGGGCAGGACATGGATCCAGGCCCAATCGCCCCTGATCCTAAGCGACTGGACTAGGAGCACCTGGTCTTGTCCCGAGGTGCGCTTGAGCTCGGCCCTTAAGCCGTCCAGGACCCCGGGGGTCGCCGCGCGTCGATCCTGCTCGCGCTGGATCGCGGCGAGATAGGCCCGATCCCTGTCGTCCAGCAGGGCGTCGCTGTAGAAGGGATTCGCCGCTCCGAGCCGGAACCGCTTGTGGCTGGGTCCGTCCTCATCTCCCGGGATCTCGGCCTCGCGGTCGAAGGCGGCCCGCAGCTCGGGGCGTTGGAAGGGATAGCCGTGGCGGGCGTAGGGGAGGTTGCGGCAGAGGGCGAGGTCTGCGTCGCTCAAGGAGGTCAGCAGCTCGTCCGCGGCGGGGTCCGGGGTGGCGTCCGCGGCGAGGTCGCCGCTGGAGACGGAGGCCGCGTCGGGGCAGGGGACCTTGATCCCCTTTTCCGTGGCGAGCGAGCTGGCGAGGGGCCAACCGTGCAGGGCGACGACGAAGTCCTGTTTGGGGGTCCAATCCCTGGCCGCAAAGCGATAGGCGATGCGTCCGGGCTCATTCGACCCGCCAGAGCGCTCCTCGAAGCCAACGAACCGGAAGCCCTCGGGCCAGCTCATGCCGTGGGCGGCGCCGCGCGGGGAGACGACGAATTCGGCGGAGCCGATGGGTCCGTTCCACAGGGCGCCGGTCCGCGTGATGTACTGAACTTCCTCGAAGCCGATCCCGGTGCCGGCGGAAAACCGGTAGCGGTGCCGGACCTCCACCCGCTCGTTGGATGCGAGCGCGATATCGAAGGCATGGACGCGCCCGATGCACAGCTCAAGCCCTTGCCAGGGCCGCTGCTCTACGAGGCGGGTCGAGACCGGCTGGCCGCGCACGCGGGTCGTCAGGTCGCGGAATTGGGGATCGACAAAGAAACCCGTGACGTTGCCGTTCGTCTCCGCGAAGGGGCAGCCCTCCGGGAAGGCGAAGGCGGTGGCGATGGGTTCGGCGGTGGGGTTGTGGAAGATGTAGGTTGCCTCCGCCTGCCAGTCCTTGGCCCCCTGGGTCAGCACCACCCGCTCGGCGATCATGCGGATGCGGCTCGGCTCCACCGGGGCCAAGCCCGAGGCGAGTCCGGCGGCCTCGAAGTCGTTGGCCGTTGCGGGCGCTATCGCACCGGTCGGGAGGAGCCAGGGTCCCAGGACCCAGGCGAGGCTCAGGGCGGAGGCGGTATGGCGCCATGGGCGCGGGAGCGGGTGCCGGTCAGTCACGGAGCCACCAGGGGAGGTCGATGGACTTGCCCGGATGATACCCCCTGCGCGCTTTGAGGCGACGATTGCCGGTTCCGCGTCCTAGGTCTCCAGGGTCCGTTGGGGGAGCGCGGGGCAACGAGCTTTAGGCGAGCTTAGGGGTCTGGCACGCTCGGAGCCTTGGCCTGGTCCGGGATCGGGGGCCTCTGCGCGTGCCGGCGGCGGCTCTCTGTCCCCCATGCCGGGCCGGTGGTATCGTGACCCTCGGATTAGGATTTATGTTTTCGGAGCCCACAGCCCTCGGGGCATGCGGGTCGCGGTGCCCAAAATGACCAGAACGCGCGTGATCGGGGCGGTGCAGATGTCGACCAGCCCCGACGTCGATGCCAATTTGCTTGAGGCAGAGCGGCTGATCAGAGTGGCGGCTGAGGCCGGGGCCGGGTTGGTGGTCCTGCCGGAGAACTTCGCCTTCATGGGCAAGGGCGGCGAGGATCAGGTAGCCCTGCGAGAGGCGGAAGGCCGGGGGCCGCTCCAGGCCTTTCTCTCTCGGGTGGCGGAGCAGCAACGGATCTGGCTCGTGGGCGGCACCATCCCTTTGGCGGCCACCGATCCGGGTCGCGTGCGCGCCGCCAGCCTGGTGTTCGACGACCGGGGTAGGCAGGTGGCCCGGTACGATAAGATCCACCTCTTCGATGTCAGTCTGCCCGGGGGAGAAGAGCACCATCGGGAGTCCGCGACCATCGAGCCGGGCACGGACGTTGTGGTCATCGACTCGCCCTTCGGCCGTCTCGGCATCGCCGTCTGCTACGACTTGCGTTTCCCGGAGCTCTTCCGCCTCATGCTGGACCAGGGCGTGGAGCTGGTGGCGATCTCCGCCGCGTTCACCGCCGTCACAGGCAAGGCCCATTGGGAGACCCTGGTACGCGCCCGGGCGATCGAGAATCTCGTCTTTGTCGTCGCCGCTGCCCAGGACGGATTGCACCTGAATGGGCGGGAGACCCATGGCCACAGCATGGTGGTGGATCCCTGGGGCGCGATCCTGGCCGAGGCGTCCCCGGGCGTCGGCTTCACCTGCGTCGCGGTAGACCCCGAGCTTCAGCGCACGGTGCGGCGCAGTTTCCCGGCCATCGAGCACCGCCGCTTATGATGTGAACGCCTGAGCGCGAAGCGCTCCGGCGATTTGTCTTAAGCGAACCCAGACCCCATTCCAGATCCCAATCGTAATCGATCGTCCCTATCAGCGAAGCGCCTCATGAACGACCCCATCGCCATCGCCCGCCACAGCATCCTCGATCCCGCCGGACTCGCCCTGGGGGACCTGGAGCGGCTGATCGGGCTCCTCGCGGGTCCTGACCTGGACGCGGCGGATATCTATTTCCAGTCGAGCCGCCTGCAATCCTGGGTGCTGGAAGACGGGATCATCAAAGACGGCAATTTCAGCATCGAGCTGGGGGCGGGGCTGCGCGCCGTGAGCGGGGAGAAGACCGGCTTCGCCTATTCCGACGAGCTGGAGTTTCAGGCCCTGGCCCAGGCCGCCGCGGCGGCGCGGGCCATCGTCCAAGGCGGACGCAACGGCCAGGTGCGGGTGGGCGAGGTTCCTGCCGGGCGCCGGCTCTATGAGCCCATGAACCCCATCGAGAGCCTCCCGGACGAGGACAAAGTGGAGCTGCTGAAGCGGGTGGACGCGGAGGCCAGGGGCATGGACCCGCGGGTGAAGGAGGTCATGGCGAGCGTGGTCGCCGTTCAGGATACGGTCCTGGTGCTGGCGGACGATGGCACCCTGGCCGCCGATGTTCGTCCCCTGGTACGGCTCAACGTGAGCGTAATCGCCGAGGAGAACGGACGCCGGGAGCAGGGCGGGAGCGGCGGCGGGGCACGGGCGGACCTGGGCTGGTTCCAGGTCGAGGACCGCGCCCTGGGTTTCGCCCGGGAGGCGGTGCGCCTGGCACTCGTCAACCTCGAGGCCGAGCCGGCACCGGCCGGAAATATGACCGTGGTGCTGGGCTCCGGCTGGCCTGGGGTCCTGCTCCACGAGGCGATCGGCCATGGGTTGGAGGGCGACTTCAATCGCAAGGGCACCTCGGCCTTCTCCGGCCGTCTGGGCGAGCGGGTGGCCGCCGCCGGGGTTACCGTGGTGGACGACGGCACACTGCCGGGTCGCCGGGGCTCGCTCAACATGGACGACGAGGGGACCCAGAGTCAGTGCACCGTGCTGATCGAGGACGGCATCCTGCGCGGTTACATGCAGGACAAGCTCAATGCCCGGCTCATGGGGGTGGCCCCCACCGGGAACGGCCGGCGCGAGTCCTATGCGCATCTGCCGATGCCGCGCATGACCAACACCTATATGCTGGCCGGTAACCGTGACCCGCAGGAGATCCTCGCCTCAGTGGATAAAGGAATCTATGCGGTAAACTTCGGCGGCGGTCAGGTGGATATCACCTCCGGCAAGTTCGTCTTCTCCACCAGCGAGGCCTACCTCATCGAGAACGGCCGGATCGGTCGGCCGGTCAAGGGCGCCACCTTGATCGGCAACGGGCCGGACGTGCTGACGCGGGTCAGCATGATCGGCAACGACCTGATGTTGGACGCGGGGGTTGGCACCTGCGGAAAAGAGGGCCAGAGCGTCCCGGTGGGCGTAGGCCAACCGACGCTGCGGGTGGACGGGCTTACTGTGGGCGGGACCAATGCACTGTCGGACGACGACGGTGTTTAGTCCATAGGAACGGTTCACTAATGACTGAAGCAAGTCGATTAGGGAGAGCTTAGCGCCGTTGTCGTTGTCGCGGTCGCGGTCGTTGTCGAAATGGGGGTTTCGTAGCGCACCGGATTCTCTCGCACCCCAATTGGGATCGCATCTCCGATTACGACAACGACAACGACAACGATTGCACCTGTAATTAACTTTTTTGACTCGCCACTCGCCACTCGCCACTCGCCACTCGCCACTCGATTAAACCCATGAGCATCACCGCCACCGAGGACACCGCCGAGCGCCTGGAGCGACTCCAGCACACCATCGAGGACCTGCTCAAGGAGGCTAAGCGTTGCGGTGCGAGCGCCGCCGAGGCCTCGGTGGGGGCCAGCGCGGGCCTGGACGTCGCGGTCCGCCTGGGTGAGGTGGAGACCGTAGAGCACACCCGAGACAACGGGCTCGGGGTCACGGTCTACTTCGGGCACCGCAAGGGCTCCGCCAGCACCACGGACCTCTCCCCCAAATCCCTGCGCGATGCGGTCCAGGCGGCCTGCGCCATCGCCCGCCACACCCAGGAGGATCCGTGCGCCCACCTGGCGGACGCGGATCTGATGGCCCGGGAGACCCCGGACCTGGACCTCTATCACCCCTGGGAGCTCGGTGTGGACGAGGCGATCGCCATCGCCACGACCTGCGAGGACGCGGCCAGGGGGCTCGACCCCCGGATCGTCAACTCCGAGGGTGCGTCCGTCACCACCTACACCGGACTCTCGGTCTACGGCAACAGCCACGGTTTTATTGGCGGCTATCCCAGCACCCGTCACGGCCTGAGCTGCGCCGTGGTGGGCGAGGACGAGAGCGGCATGCAGCGGGACTACTGGTGGACCAGCGCCCGGGCGGCTGCCGACCTGGAGGACGCGGTGCAGGTGGGCGAGCGGGCGGCAGAGCGCACCGTGGCGCGGCTTGGCGCTCGCCCGATCGGTACCCGCCAGGCCCCGGTGCTGTTCCGTGCCGAGATTGCCGCCGGGCTGTTGCGCAACCTGGTTTCCGCGATCTCCGGCGCGAGCCTGTACCGGCGCTCAAGCTTCCTGCTCGACCACTTGAACGCGTCCGTTTTCCCGGGCTTTGTGCGAATCTTTGAAGAGCCTCACTTACACCGGGGCTTGGCCAGCGCACCCTTCGACGGCGACGGGGTGGCCACCCGCGCCAAGGACCTCGTGAGCGAGGGTGTGCTGCGGACCTATTTGCTGGATACCTATTCGGGCTGTCGGCTCGGCATGCCCACCACCGGCAACTCCGGGGGCGTCCGCAATCTGTCCATCGAGATGGGAGAGCTGGACCGGGCCGGCATGATCGCCGCCCTGGATACCGGGCTTCTGGTGACCGAGCTAATGGGTCATGGGGTGAACGCGGTCACCGGGGACTACTCCCGCGGCGCCTCCGGTTACTGGGTGGAGCGGGGCGAGATCCAGTTCCCGGTCGAGGAGATCACCATCGCCGGCAACCTGAAGCAGATGTTCGCGGGGCTCCAGGCGGTCGGCAACGACTGCGACTACCCCGGCAGCACCCGCACCGGCTCCTGGTTGATAGACGAGATGACGATCGCCGGACGCTAGGCCAAGGCCCGGATCGACAATCCGGGGCGCCGCGGCGGAGCCCGGATAGCCCGAGGGAATCGATCCAATGTCCCGAGCCTCATTGCACCTGCTCAAAGCCCTGTCCCGGGCGCGGCGCGCGAATCTGGACGCGGCCGGCCTGCCCCCGCCGGTCGTCGGGGCTGTGCGGGGCTGGAGCCGTCGGCGCTTCGTCTGCAC
>JBGSOR010000507.1:0-3101 GCA_041738985.1 Chromatiaceae bacterium
GCCCCCGCCGACAAGGGCCGGGACGACGGGCTGGGCGGGGATTCGGGCCAGGTGGTGCGCTCGCCCATGGTCGGCACCTTCTACCGCGCCCCCGCCCCGGGCTCCGCGCCCTTCGTAGAGGAGGGTCAGAAGGTCAAGCCCGGGGACACCCTGTGCATCATCGAGGCGATGAAGATCCTCAACCAGATCGAATGCGAGCACGCCGGCACCGTGCGGCGCATCCTGTTGGAGAACGGCCAGCCGGTCGAATACAACCAGCCGCTCTTCGTGATCGAATGACACCGGCCGCCCGCACCCGCCCGGAGGCGACCCCAGCATGCCTGCCATGATCGAGAAGATCCTGATTGCGAACCGGGGCGAAATCGCGCTCCGCGTCCTGCGCGCCTGCCGCGAGCTTGGCATCAAGACCGTGGCGGTCCACTCGGAGGCGGACCGGGATCTGAAGCACGTCTTGCTCGCCGACGAGTCGGTCTGTATCGGACCCGCCGCCTCCCGCGACAGCTATCTCAATGTCCCGGCGATCATCAGTGCGGCAGAGGTGACCGACACAGTCGCCATCCACCCGGGTTACGGATTCCTCTCCGAGAACGCCGACTTCGCCGAGCGGGTCGAGCGGTCCGGGTTCATCTTTATCGGTCCCCGCCCCGAGACCATCCGGCTCATGGGCGACAAGGTCTCGGCCATCGCCGCCATGAAGGCGGCCGGGGTGCCCTGCGTCCCGGGCTCCGACGGGCCATTGGACGACAACGACAAGAAGCGCACCCTGGAGCTGGCCCGAGCCATCGGCTATCCGATCATGATCAAGGCCGCCGGGGGCGGCGGCGGGCGCGGGATGCGGGTGGTCCATTCGGAAGCGACCCTGCTCAACGCCATCTCGCTCACCCGCGCGGAGGCCGCGGCCGCGTTCAACAACGACATGGTGTACATGGAGAAGTACCTGGAGGGACCGCGTCACATCGAGTTCCAGATACTTGCCGACCAGCATGGCAACGCCATTTCCCTGGGCGAGCGCGACTGCTCCATGCAGCGCCGACACCAGAAGGTGGTGGAGGAGGCCCCCGCCCCGGGGATCACCGAGCAGCAGCGGCGCGAGATCGGCGAGCGCTGTGCCGAGGCCTGCCGGGAGATCGGCTACCGGGGCGCGGGAACCTTCGAGTTCCTTTACGAGGACGGGCGTTTTTATTTCATCGAGATGAACACCCGCGTCCAGGTGGAGCACCCGGTCACCGAGATGGTCACTGGCGTGGACATCGTAAAGGAGCAGATCCTCGTGGCTGCGGGGGAGCCCCTGCACTACCGTCAGGAAGACATCGTCATGAGGGGCCACGCGGTCGAGTGCCGTATCAACGCAGAGCACTCCGAGACCTTCCGCCCCAGCCCTGGCAAGATCACCGAGTTCCATGCCCCCGGCGGACCCGGCATCCGTCTGGAGACCCACATCTATTCCGGTTACACCGTGCCATCGCATTACGACTCCATGATCGGCAAGCTGATTGCGCATGGCGAGGACCGCAATTCCGCAATCGCCCGCATGTGCAATGCACTGCGCGAGACCGTTATCGAGGGGATCGATACCAACATTCGGCTCCAGCGCAGCATCCTGCGCGACGCCGCCTTTCAGGCGGGCGGGGCCAATATCCACTATCTTGAGAAGAAGCTGGGGCTTTAGCGCGACGCGCCAGCGAGCTCGCTGAGGGAACGGAGATCCGTCCAACCTGCGATCGCGCATGATCGACACGGGGATCCGCTCGGAGACCAGGCCACGCCTGGCAGTCGCGCCCCGCGCTGTCGGACCGGGCGCGGAGTCGCGGCGGCATGGCGAAGGATTCTGCGCCACGTCGCCCCGTGGCCGGCCCTCCGTCTGCGGAGGTATCCTGTATTCCCCCCGAGCCGCTGGAGCCCCCTGCCCAGACCCGGCCCCAGCCAGATCAGAGACCGGATATGCCCTGGATTCAGATCTCCTTCACCGTGGAGCAGGAGCGCGCGCCCCTTTTGGAGGCGGCCCTGGAGACCGCGGGGGCGCTGGCGGTGACCCTGGGGGACGCGGGCGACGAC
The DNA here is from genome assembly GCA_041738985.1 of Chromatiaceae bacterium. Taxonomy (GTDB): domain Bacteria; phylum Pseudomonadota; class Gammaproteobacteria; order Chromatiales; family Chromatiaceae; genus Thiodictyon. Next base: position 2,056 of record JBGSOR010000507.1, read on the forward strand.
CCGCAGCTCGAGCCGCCGCCCGGGGCCATGCCCCTCTGGGAGGGCGTTAAGGTCACGGCGCTGTTTGCGGACGAGCTCGGGGCGGAGGCCCAGGTGGCGGCCTTGGCGGAGGCATTGCGTCCGATTGCGCTTGGCGCACCGCTGGTCGAGCGGATCGAGGATCGGGCCTGGGAGCGGGTCTGGCTGGACGACTTCCGGCCCACCCGATTCGGCCAGCGGCTTTGGGTCTGTCCCCAGGGGCAGCGGCCGGGGGATCCGGACGGGATCGTCGTGGACCTGGATCCGGGGCTCGCCTTCGGAACCGGACACCACCCAACCACGGCGCTCTGTCTGGAGTGGCTGGACGGCGCCGACCTGGCCGGCCGGACCCTGCTCGATTTCGGATGCGGCTCCGGCATCCTGGCGATCGCCGCGCTGAAGCTGGGGGCGGCCCGGGCCATCGCGGTGGACCACGATCCCCAGGCCATCGAGGCGACACGGGCCAATGCCGCCGTCAACGGGGTGTCGGACCGCATGGCCGTTGGTCTCCCCGAGGACCTGGCCGCACTCTCCGGCGGGCTGCCGGCCGACCTGGTGGTCGCGAACATCCTGGCAGGACCCCTCTTGGAGCTGGCCCCCGCCCTCCTGAACGCCCTGAGACCGGGCGGCGAGCTGGCACTCTCCGGGATGCTGGCAGATCAGGTGGAGACGGTTCGCGCCGCCTACGCGGACCAGCTGGAGCTGGCGCCGGCACGGTTGCGGGACGATTGGGGCCTGATCTTCGGATCGAAACGCGCCTCGGTTGGCTGCAAGACACAACGATGCCCCTGACCACTCGCTGCGACCGCTGCGGTCGACTCTTCCCCATCTATGCTCAACAGCTCAGAGAGCGTCGAGGGAGGGTCAACTGCCCCCAGTGCGGGGCCCGGTTCGATGGGCTGGCGGCGCTGCTGGACGAGGCGATGCCCGGTTTCGAGCCATCCACGGGGCGGGTCTGGACCGCCGCACCGGTCGGACCCGGGAAGGTCCCGCGGAACGGTGGCCCGGGCACGCTGGGGCTGCGGCTC
>JBGSOR010000539.1:0-2808 GCA_041738985.1 Chromatiaceae bacterium
GGGCCGTAACCGACCGGTCCCGCCTTCCCCGCTGGCGCCCCCCGGTGCCGCTGCCCGCGGCACCCGTTCTCCCGTGGCCGTTTGGTCCCCCGCGACGGCCAGCGGTGTCCGTCGCTCCCCACATTCTCCCGTTCCGGTGCCTTGGATACCCGGAATGCCGTCGGCTGCGCCCGGAAAAGACACACCCTGCCGGGCTCGCTGCGGACCGCGGAAAATAGGTGTCGGGGTCCAGCCAGTAGGTGTCGGGAGCGGACCTTGGCTGGCCCCCGGGAGGCCGGAAGCGGGCGAAAGCGGGCCGTAAGTGGCGGGACAAGCTTGGATAAGTGGCGGCGCATATCATTCGGCTTCTTTCGGAGAATGCGGAGTGCTAGCCTTCGGCTACGCACCTCCCAACGATGCGCCTGCGCTCATCGGGAAACGGTCGACTGCCCTCGCGACCGGCCGGGACCGGCTTCCGAAACGGCTTCTGCCGTGGCCAACGCCGTCGACCTGATCGCGGGAGGAGCCGGCCCCGGCTGGGCCCACCAGCGAGCTCGATGTCGGCACCTGAGGGCGGCGTTGCGCGCTCTAGGGTCTCCTGCGAGATCGCTGGCCGGCCGGTCACCACAGGATCTCGTAGCCGCTGTTGCGCCCCCCTTTCCGGTCGGGACGAGGCACCCTTCTGCGACCAGCGCGGCGAGCTCGCGATACGCCGTCGCGCGGCTGGTCTTGGTCAGACCCATGTACTTGCGGGTCGTGAGCCCGCCCTCGAAGCCATTGGGCCCGGCGTCGAGCAGCCGGTCGAGTGCCTTGCGCTGACGCGCGTTGAGGTCGGACGTGCAGTGCCGCAGCCGGAACCGTGCTTTCGCCAGGGTGTTGGCCACCGTCTTTTCGGCGGCCGTGGCCGACGCGTCGACCTGCGCCAAGAACCAGGATAACCAGGCGGTCACATCGACGCCGCCGCGTTGGGTGCCCTCGGGGATGGCGTAGTAGGTGTCGCGCTCGCGCAGAATCTGCGCCGACAGGCTGAACAACCGCATGGGCTGCCGCTCGTCCTGGGCCTGGGCCATGTCGGCGATGGCGCGCGCCAGTCGGCCGTTGCCGTCCTCGAAGGGGTGAACCAGGATGGCCGCCAGCGCCTCCAACGTCAGGTTCGCGTCGAGCAGCCGGGCGGCACCCAGCACCTTTCCCTGCGCCAGCCGGGCACACGCCAGCGCTGGGGCAAGCGACCCTTGGTCCCAGTGGCAGCGGGGCCAGTCGGGGTGCTCCCAGATCCAGGTTCGAGGCGTTTGCATCGCTTATACGCTCGAAATGTCGAAGCGATGACGAGCGGCAAACGCTTCCATCGGGAAGATCGATCTTGGTCCGATGCGCTCCGCCGTCGGTCCGGATAAAGTTTGGCCATGTCCTACACCGACGAACAACTCGCCTCCATCGAGCACGCGGGCGGCCACAGCCTGACCTACGCGGTCGCGGGCTCGGGCAAGACCCGGATGCTGGTCGGGCGGGTGTGCTTCCTGTTGGAACAAGGTATCCCCAGCGAGCGCCTCCGCGTCCTGGCCTTCAACAAGTCTGCGGCGCGCGAGCTCAAGGACCGGCTCGCAAGCGTGCTCCCCGCCGGGTTCCAGGCCCCGAAGGTCTCCACCTTCCACAGCCTGGGGCTCAGTCTCGTGCAGCTCTTCGAGAAGACGGGCCTGCTTCCGCACCGGCGTCTGGAAGAGAACGCATCGGTGGAGAAGCCGCTCGCGCGCGAGGCGGCCCTGGCCGCCCTCAAAGAGGAAGATTCCGACGACTACCCCAGCCAGGACGACCTGGAGGCCTTCCGCGCCTTCATCGGACTGGTGAAGTCCGACATCCTCCCTGCACGGGATGCCTTCGACGCCTTCGGCCTCCCCACGTCCTACGGCTACTTCGTGCGCGCCTTCGAGCGCTTCGAGGACGCCCGCGAGCGGGCGGGCCTGCGCTTCTTCGCCGACCTCCTTGCCGAGCCCGTGGCCTTGATGCGGGCCAATCCGCAGGCGCTCGCCAGGGTGACCAACCGGCTCGATGTAGTCTTGGTCGACGAGTTTCAGGACGTCAGCCGCGTTCAGGTCGAGCTCCTGAGCCAGCTCGTCGGCACCCGGGCGAGCCTCAACGCCGTCGGCGACGACTCCCAGTGCATCTACGCCTGGCGGGGCTCAAGGCCCGAGTTTATGGGCGAGGACTTCGACCGCTATTTCCCCGGGGCGACCCGCTACACCCTGTCGCGGACCTTCCGTTTCGGGCATCGGGTGTCGCTGGCCGCGGCCATGCTCATCGCTCACAACCGCAACCGCATGGATACGCTGTGCGTCTCGGCCCCGTCCACGCCGGATACGCGCATCGAGCCGATTCGGGCCACGGTCGCCGACGACCCGTCGGCGGTGGTGGGGGCCATCGCAGACTGGCGGGGCAGGGGACGGAGGCTGCGCGAGTGCGCCGTGCTTTCCCGACTTTGGGCCCAGACGCTCGGGCTCGAGCTGGCCCTGATGGAGCGGGACATCCCCTACCGCAAACCCAAGGGAGACCTGTTCTCCGTCGCCGAGGTCGTCGGGCTCCTGGGCTGGCTGCGGTTGGCCGCCGGGACGCTCTTCGAGGACGTTCGCGCCCCGGAAATCCTGCGGGCCATGCTCGCCACACCGACCCTGTGGCTTCCTGGCAAGACGGTAGGCGAGCTCGCCGACGCCATCGCGCGCGAGCCGTCCCGCGCCCGCGATCTGCTCTCCGGTCTGGCCCGGAAGACCAAGAAGCCCTATCAAGCCGCGAAGATCCGCGCGCGGGCCGACCTGTTCGGCGAGGTCCCGGGCTGGG
>JBGSOR010000010.1:0-11064 GCA_041738985.1 Chromatiaceae bacterium
CGGCCGACGGCTCGCTGTACCTGGTCGCCAAGGGCGGCACCCCCGCGGCCGGCAAAGGCAGCGGCGACAACCCGGCGATTGCGCTGATGACTGTGCTGGGCGCCAGGCCGCCCGCCAAGATCGCCATCAACGAGATGACGACCATCGCGTCCGTGTGGACCCACAACCAGCTCATCGACGGCACCGCGATCAAGGGCGAGGCGCTGCCACTGAAGATTGCCGCCGGCAATGTCCCGAGCTTCGTCGACCTGGCCACCGGAGGCTACGGCACGGTCATCCAGGACGCACTGAACAGCTCGCAGACGCCGACCATGGCGAACTTCGCGACCCTCGCCAGCCTGCTCGCCGGCTGCACCGCGCAGGTCACCGCCGACGCCTGTACGAAGCTGTTTGCCGCCGCAACCTCGCCGAGCGGGGCCGTGCCAACCGACACGCTGGCGGTCGCCGAGGCCATCGCCCGCAACCCGGCGCATCAGGCGGACCAGATCTTCGCGCTCCTGGATGCCTTCTACCGGGTGCCACCGGGCAAGAAGCTGCGCGTCACGCCCTTCATGCCCTACCTCAGCTTCGCGCCCAGCGCCTGGGTCCTGCCGTTGAAGTTTACCGGCGGCGGCTACAGCGGCGGCGGCAAGCTGATGTTCGACAGCCAGGGCAATGCCTGGGTCGGCAACAACTTCATCGTCGGCGCGCAGAATCAGTCCATTCTCTGGGACGGTTATCTGTCGAAGTTCGCCCCGAATGGCCAGCCCCTGTCCCCGATGACCTTCGGATTCTCCGGCGGGGGCCTGAGCGGCGTGGGCTTCGGGTTGGCGATCGACGCGCGGGATAACGTCTGGGCCAGCGGCTACGCCAGCCAGAACATCGCCCGGTTCGACCCATCGGGCAAGCCGCTGTCCCCGCCCGAGGGTTTTAGCTTCAACGGCCAACTCGGCGAGATGCAGGGCATCGTCGTCGCCCCCAACGGCGATATTTGGGCGGTGGATCAGGGCAAGAGCCAGATCGTCCATCTGCCGCAGGGCGATCCGACCAAGGGCCGCATCTACTGCGGGAACGAAAGCAAAGACCCGCTGAAGAATCCGTGCGGCCTCTTCGCCCCCTTCCATCTGGCGATCGATCGGCAGGACCGGATCTGGGTCAGCAATAACATCGGCAATTCAGTCATCCGTTTCCCTGTCTCCGACCCGACCAAGGTGGAGAAATTCGACGTCGGCTTCGGCGGCAGCGGCCTGGCAATCGACAGCCAGGGCAACGTCTGGCACGCGGATCGTTTCGGCAGCTCGGAGCTTGGGCGGGCCAAGCTCTACGAGATGCTGGTCGCCTATGTGATCAAGGGCGAGAAGGCGGCGACCGAGGTGCTGGTGCACAACCTGTCGGCCCAGAAGGCGGGGCTTATCGAGGGCGGCAGCGTCACGGTACTGCGCCCGGATGGCTCCAGGGCACCTTTCTCTCCGGTCGTCGGCAAGGGGCTGGCCGGGCCCTGGGCGGTGGCGATCGACGGCAACGACAACGTCTGGGTCTCCAACCTGGTCTCCGACGCGACGGGCATCGTGCAGCTGTGCGGCGTGCGCACGGAGCGCTGCCCGCCCGGGAAGAAGACCGGCGATGCCATCTCCCCGCCCGGCGGCTATGTGGGCGGCGGCATGCAGCAACTGGTCGATATCGGCGTCGGGCCGGCCGGCGATGTCTGGGTGACGAACAACTGGGATATCGACGCCGCCGCGTTCGGGCAGGCGCCGGAGGCGCTGAGCACGCGGGGTGCGGGACAGGGCGTGGTGGTCTTCCACGGCATGGCCAAGCCGGTGAAGACGCCGCTGATCGGGCCGGCGCGGGCCTATTAGTGGAGCAGTGGAGCGGAAGAATCGCGATGTCGCTCAGTAAGGCCTAGCCGTCCCGTCTGTCTCCCCAGGTGTCTAGAAGTCGCCCCCCGGGGAGTATTTTCGACGTGTAAGTGAATGGGCTTGATCGCCGACTCAACTGCCTGAGCGCCACCGCATGAATCAATTGGCTTACGAGCCCCGTCGTTCACCTGCCGGCCTGGCGCTGGTGGGGGAAGGAAGCTGCCGCATGGCCGGCTTGCTCCCCCTGCCCGGGCTGTTGCGGGAGCTCGGCCAGGATCCTGACCGCCTGATCGGCGAGGCGGGGGTGGACCTCGCGCTCTTCCAGGACCCGGAGAACACGATTCCCTTCGTGGCCATGGGCCGCCTGCTGACCCATTGCGCCGCGGCGACTCGGTGTCCCCACCTGGGTCTCGAGCTTGGCGGGCGCTCTGGGCTGGAGACCCTAGGCCTGTTAGGGAAGCTGGCGGCCGCCGCCCCGGACCTGGGCAGTGCACTGCGCGCCATCATCCTGTATTCGCATCTGCACGATCGCGGGGCCGTCCCACTCCTGTGGGAGCGGGCCGATCAGGCGCGGCTGGGCTATGTCATCCACTGGCCGGACGTGCCGGGCACCCACCAGATCTACGACGGCGTCCTGGCGATCCTCTTCAACGTCCTGAAGACCCTAGGAGGTCCAGACTGGAAGGCCACCGAGGTCGCGCTGCACCCGGTGCCGAATTGGGCGCCGGAGCGGGATCTGACCCCCTATCGGGCGCTCTTCCGAACGCGATTGCGGGTCGGGGCCCAGCGCGCGGCCGTGGCCTTCCCCGCCACCTGTCTGACCCGGCCGTTGGCGGGGGCGGACGCGGTCGCCTACGTGCGCATCCTGCGGGAGATCGAGGCCCTGGACTCCTTACGCGGCCTTGGCCTTCGAGAGCGGGTCAGACGTGTGCTGCGCCGGCTGCTCATCGCCGGCGACCCGGCGAGCGGGACCAGCCTGGAGCGGATGGCGGCGCTCTTCGGGCTGCACCCGCGCACCCTCAATCGTCGCCTCCAGGCCGAGGGTACGAGCCTCAGGGCCTTGTTGGAGGAGACCCGCTATCGGATCGCGTGCCAACTCCTGCGCGATACCCCGCTCCGCGCCCAGGAGCTGGCGGTGGCCCTTGGCTATGCCGACGTCACCGCCTTCAGCCGCGCCTTCCGCCGCTGGTCCGGGACCTCTCCCGCCCGCTGGCGTGCCAGCCAGCCCAAAGGTTGATCGAACCGACGCGCTGGCGCTGGAAGGGGTCCGCTCGTGCCAACCACCGACCTGAAGCGCGAGCTGTCGAGGAATGTCAAACCATGGGTTCGGGATCGCGCCATACTCGCGTGGCGCGCCCGAACGGAACTGCTCCAGCCAGGTTTCCCAAGTGAGGGCGGTCGCCACCCTCTGTGCCCGTCCATGCACCCCAAGGAGAACCCGATGAAAGCAGCCACTCCCGTCATGTGGTCGGTACTTTGGGGGGCCGCGTTGGCATGCGCGGCCGCCGCCTGCCCGGCGACGGAGCTACAAACCACCGGTGTCCCGGGCTCGCCCAGCGCGACGACAACGATCGGCGGAAAACAGCTTCCGCCGCCCGATCCGAAGTTCGGCGGCGTCATCAAGGAAAGGGCCTCGGAGTCGAAGGCCTGGTGGCCGCCGCGCGTCGTGCCGCCGAAGAAGGCGCCCAATGTGCTGCTGATCATGACCGACGACAGCGGGTTTGCCGCGCCGGGCACCTTCGGCGGCGTGATCCCGACCCCGGCCCTGGACCGCATCGCACAAAGCGGGCTGCGCTACACGAACTTCCACTCCACATCACTCTGCTCACCGACCCGGGCGGCGATCATCACCGGGCGCAACCACCACTCGGTGGGCTTCGGGGTGGTCGGCGAAATAGCGACCGGGTTTCCCGGCTACGACTCGATCATCCCGGTCGAGAAGGGCACCATCGGCACCATTCTGAGGGACAACGGGTACGCGACCTCATGGTTCGGCAAGGACCACAACACGCCCTTCTTCGCGAATAGCCAGGCGGGTCCCTTCCATCAGTGGCCGAACGGCATGGGATTCGAGTACTTCTGCGGCTTCGTCGGCGGGGACGCCAGCCAGTGGCAACCGAACCTGTTCCGCAACACGACGCCGATCTTCCCCTTCCTGGACAATCCCGGCTGGAACCTGACCACGGCGATGGCCGACGAGGCCATTGCGTATATGCGGCAGTTGAAGGAGCTCGCGCCCGACAAGCCGTTCTTCGTCTACTACGTGCCGGGCGGCACCCACGCGCCGCATCATCCGACGAAGGAGTGGATCGATAAGATCGGCGCCATGCATCTCTTCGACGACGGCTGGGAAAAACTGCGCGAAACCATCTTCGCCAACCAGCAGCGGCTGGGCATCATGCCCGAGAACGCCGAGCTGACGCCCTGGCCTGACGGACAGGAAGCCTTCGGCGGCGCGAAGCTGCCCCGCTGGGACTCGCTCGACTGGGAGCAAAAGAAGCTCTTCATCAAGCAGATGGAGGTCTATGCGGCGTACCAGGCCTACACCGATCATGAGATCGGCCGCGTCATCCAGGCGGTCGAGGATCTCGGCCAGCTCGACAACACCCTGATCGTCTACATCAACGGCGACAACGGTGCCAGCGCGGAGGGCATGGTCAACGGCACGCCGAACGAGTTCACCACCTTCAACGGCGTCGAGGTGCCGGTCAAGGACCAGTTCCTCTGGTACGAGTTTTGGGGGTCCGACCGGACCTTCCCGCACTTTGCGGCGGGCTGGGCCTGGGCGATGGACACGCCGTTTAAGTGGATGAAGCAGGTGCCGTCGCACTTCGGCGGGACGGCCCAGGGCATGGCGATCTCGTGGCCGGGCCACATCGACGATGCGGGCGGCATCCGCCGCCAGTTCCACCACGTCATCGACATCGTGCCGACCATCCTCGAGGCCACCGGCATCCCGGCACCCCACACGATCGACGGCATCAAGCAGTTGCCGATCGAGGGCACGAGCCTGGCCTACACCTGGGACAAGGCGAACGCGAATGCACCGACCCGGCACACCACGCAGTACTTCGAGATGCTCGGCAACCGCTCGATCTACCACGACGGCTGGGTGGCGGCGACCACCCCGGTGACGATGCCGTGGGAGTTGAGCAGCGCCCAACCGCCCGATGTCATCACCGGGTACCGGTGGGAGCTCTATAACGTGATGGAGGACCCCACCCAGAACAACGACCTGGCGGCGAAGATGCCGGAGAAGCTCACGCAGATGCAGCAGATCTTCTACACGGAGGCCAAGAAATATGACGTGCTGCCGCTCGACAACACGACGCTCGCGCGCTGGAATGCGCCGAAGCCGAGCCTGACGGCGGGGCGAACGACCTTCACCTACACGGGCCCCTTGGCCAACGTGCCGAGCAGCACGGCGCCGCACATCCTGAACAAGTCCTACACGATCTCCGCCGAGGTTGAGATCCCCGACGGCGGCGCGGAGGGCATGATCGTCACCCAGGGCGGGCGCTTCGGCGGTTATGGACTCTTCCTGAGCAATAGCGACTTGGGATTGGGCGTCGTTGGCCGGGGCAAGGTGGTGTTCCTCTACAACCTGCTCGACCTCAAGCGCACGATCTGGGTCGGGCCCGAATTGGGCGCCGGCAAGCACACCATCGTCTTCGACTACAAGTCCGACGGCCCCGGTCTGGGCAAGGGCGGCACGGGCGTGCTCTCCGTGGACGGCCAGGAGGTGGCGAGACATTCCATGGAGCATGGAACCCCGATCACCTTCCCGGAGGACGAAACCTTCGACATCGGGCAGGACACGCGCACCGGCGTCGCCTTGCTCGAGTACCGCTACGACGTGCCGTTCAAGTTCACCGGTACGATCGACAAGCTCACCTTCAAGCTCGAGCCGGAGCAGAGCGCGGCGGCGGTGGCGGCTGACCAGGCAGGGACCGAGCCCGCCCATCGGCGGTAAGCGCGGTCAACGATGCGGAGAACCGAGAGCGGCCTTCGGGCACACGTACCAAGTCGTGTGCCTGTAGGACGCGCCAGAGTCGGAGCCAGACCATGAAATGGGTGCTGATCTTCGCCGCCGTGGCGGAAGCCGCGACGGGCTTGGCGTTACTGATCGTTCCCTCGCTCGTTGGACGCTTGTTGTTGGGCGAGGAGCTGATCGGTATCGCCATCCCCGTCGCACGTGTGGCCGGCATCGCCCTGATCGCCGTTGGGATCGCCTGCTGGCCGGGCCCGCCGCGGGTCGGCATGCTGGCCTACAGCGCGGCCGTCATGCTGTATCTCGCCTATCTCGGCGTCGCGCAAGGGCTGACTGGCCCGTTGCTATGGCCCGCGGTCGTCCTGCACGCGATCCTGACGGGTTTGCTGGCATGGGCTTGGTTCCGCGATCGCCCCAGTGCCAGTTGAGTATGACCAGGGCCGAGCGGGGAATCCCTTCCCGCCCGGCGACAACCAAAGACAACATCGGAGAACCCTATGACCACTCGCCGCGACCTGATTGCTGGCGCCGCCCTGCTCGCACCCCTGGCGCTCACCCTGAAGACCGCCCAGGCCACGGAGCACAAGCCCAAGGAGGGCAATGGACACGAAAAACCCCAGTTCCTCTTTGTGCAAAGTGCCGAGGGCATGACCTACGCGGACGGACGCCTCACCCTCAAGGGCATTAGCCCTGTCACCATCCTCTTTTCGGATCGCCCCGATCGGCTCGCCGGCCATATGGCCACCGCGAGCTTCGTCCCCTTCTGGGGCGAGGGCGCGGACAGCTTCAAGTCCGATCCGCCCAACGGCACCCTCGCCGTGGTGGAGGGGGAGACCATGGACAACGTCGTCATGACCCTGAGCAATCCACAACTCGCGGGCCGAGACCTGAGCTACGAGGTCCGGCTGCTCGAGGGCACACCCCCGGCCAGCGCCGGGGCGGCCTCCCTCTTCATCGATATCATCGGCATGCCGCTCACCCCGGTCTCCTTCGCCGGTGCCGGGCGGCGCATGTGGCGCCGGTCTTTCTACCGATAACCCGCGGACGGACCGCCGGCCGCGGCGGCCAGGACGTGACGAGTCGGACCGGTGCCCGCTCAAACGATGGCCGCCGCCAGCCGGACGGCGAATCCGATAGGTAATGGATAGGGATCGACAGATGACGAATCGAAGCAATGCAAGATGGGCAAAGTGGCTGACCGGCGGTGCCTGCGGGACCGCGCTGTTGGCATCCGCGCCGGCAATGTCCGAGATGAGCGCCGAGGAGCTTGCCAAGCTGGCCCAAAACCCGGTCGGCAACCTGATCAGCTTACCGTTCCAGAACAACACCAATCTTCATTTCGGGCCAGAGCGGGGCACCCAGAACATCCTCAATATCCAGCCGGTGATCCCGATCTCGATCAATAAGGACTGGAACATCATCACCCGGACCATCGTCCCGGTCATCTGGATGCCGGACCTCTCGCCCGATATCGAGAGCACGACGGGCGTCGGCGACACGGTGTTCACGGCCTTCCTGTCGCCCGCCAACCCCGGCAAATGGATCTGGGGTGCGGGCCCGGTCGTCCAGTTGCCCACCAACACGGAAGAGGAGCTGGGAAACGGGAACTGGGGGCTGGGACCGTCATTCGTGCTACTGCATCTGGATCATGGCAGTCCCTGGGTGTACGGCGCGCTGCTTAACAATATCTGGTCGCTCACCGACGACAAGCACGGGGGTTACTACAACAACGGTCTGATCCAGCCCTTCGTCAATTACAACTTTAAGGGCGGTCTCTATCTGGTGTCTGCGCCGATCCTGACGGTCGATTGGACGGCCGACAGCGATGATCGCTGGACCATCCCGGTCGGCGGCGGCGTGGGCAAGATCTTCCATCTGGGCAAGCTCCCGGTGAATACGCAGCTCTCGGCCTACTACAATGCGGTCACGCCCGATGACGGTGCCGACTGGCAGATCCGCGCCCAGATCCAATTGATGTTTCCCAAGTAGGCGAACGGCATGCAGGAGTCCAGCATTCTCAGTACCTTTGCGGCGACGCTGTTTGCGCTGCTGAATCCCCTGGGGATGCTGCCGGTGTTTATCGGCTATACCAGTGGCTCCAGCCTGGGGGTCCAGCGCTGGCTCGCTCTGTTCGTCTCGCTGACCGTGCTGGGCCTCATGCTGCTGTTCCTCTTCACCGGGCATGCGATTCTCGGTTTCTTTGGCATTACGCTGGATTCTTTTCGCCTGGCAGGGGGCATCCTGCTGCTGCTGATCGGGATTCAGATCGTCACAAGCGATCCCGCCAAGAGCGCGCAAGACCTGGTCGTCCAGGCGGCGGCCAGCTCGCTGACCGAGGCCAAGTCGGTCTACCGCCAGATTGTCGTCCCCTTTGCCATGCCCTTGCTGGTGGGACCCGGCGTCATCGCCAATCTGATCCTCTATGCCACCGAGGCGCGGACCGCGAAGAGCGATACGCTGGCCCTTGGCCTGGTGGGCGTGACTATCGGCATCTCCGTGCTCACCTTCGTGATCCTGCTCTCTGGCCGCTACCTGCGAAACCTGTTAGGCGACGTGGGCTTGAGTATCCTGACCCGGATCCTCGGTCTGCTAGTCGCGTCGATCGGTATGCAGTTCATCGTCACTGGCCTATCGAATATCGTGCTCCACTCCATCGTCCCCGACGCGATCAAGCTCTATTCTTCCAGCTAAGCATCCGTGACCAATTGCGGGCGTCCTGGGGTTGGCCTTTAGCGAGCGCTTCGCAACCCTTTTTCGTAATCCGCCACCGGACTCGAGCAGTGCGGCGGCATCGCCCAATAGGATAAGATTAAATGAAAGACATGAGACAGATGAAAATGGCTCTAGCGGCGCTGACTCAGGCGACGGTCTTGTTTGCCGGAGTGCTGGCGGCGGCCGCCCCGGCGACAGCGGTCGATCAATTCGATGGCAATTGGCACTTCAGCGTCACCCCCTATATCTGGCTACCGAATGTCAACGCCGACCTGGATTATGACCTGCCGCCCCGTGCGGCGAGCTTTCTTCAATCCGAGGTCCGCCGCCTGAGCACCGAGATCGGACCCAACGACTATCTCTCCAACCTGCAGTTCGCCGTGATGCTTGCCGGCGAAGCGCGAAAAGGCGCCTGGTCGGCCTTCACGGACATCATCTACCTGGACATGGGCAACCAGGATTCCAACATCCGCAACTTCCGCGGTCCCCGTGGGGAGGCATTGGCCAGCCTCGCACACCAGGCCGAGACCAGCCTGAGCGGTACGGTCTGGACACTAGGCGGCGGCTACACCCTGTCGCACGGCACTTGGGGCAACGTCGATCTCCTCGCGGGTTTCCGCTATCTCGGTCTGGACACGGAGTTGAAGTGGCAGCTCGAGGGCAGCCACGACCGGCTTGACCGAGCCGGCAAGGTGTCCACGGACCGAGAGGAGTGGGATGGCATCGTGGGCGTCAAGGGGCAGGCTCGATTCGGCGACACCCCCTGGTTCCTGCCCTACTACCTGGATGTGGGTACGGGCTCGTCCAACTGGACCTGGCAGGCGTTGGTGGGGGTCGGGTACCGCTTCGGTTGGGGCGAGACCACCCTGGCGATCCGTTCGCTCTCCTATGACTTCGACGAGCGCGATGCCAACATCCGCTTCACCGGCCCGGCTATCGGCGTGACCTTCCGTTGGTGACGCGGCACCGGGCTGCCAGGTCCGGTGCCGTCCTGGCCCGAGCTGTCCGATTCCAGCCTTGAACGCATCCGCTCTGGCGGCGTCGGGTCCGCCCGCCATGGCGGCCAGGTCCGCATCTACCGCGGTGCTGGCCGCATGGATCTCTTCCACGTAGCCATCGTTGTCGGCGACCGAGATGAAACATAATGGCCTTTCTGCCGGTCTATCCGCCGGTCACCAATCTCCCGTCCCGGTCCTGTTATGCGCGTCAAGCCCCCGTTGGCACTCGTCGTCGGTCTGGTCGTCGCCGCCGGATCTGCGCTCGCCCGAGACCAGGAGAGCCCCGGTCCTGGGCCGCACGACCCGGCGGGGCACGGCCAGGGGCTGGATCTCGGCGCGGGCTCCCTCGCGCAGCCGCAAACCTATCAGTGCCCGATGCACCCCTGGATCAAGTCCAATAAGCCGGGAGACCGCTGCACCATCTGCGGCATGACCCTGGTGGCCGCGACCGGCGGGCCGACCGCCGCGTCCGACGATCCCAACCTCGTCACCCTCAATAGCGCGCAGGCGTCCGTGATCGGTGTGCAGACCGCGCAAGTGAGGCGCGGTCAGGTCAGCCGAACGCTGAGGGTGAGCGGGACCATCGACGACGACGACACCTTGCACCGCATCCTCGCCGCCCGGGTCCCGGGCCGCATCGAGAAGCTCCACGTCAATTACGTCGGGGCCGAGGTCAAGGCCGGTGCCCCCCTGGCCACGGTGTTCAGTCCCGAGATGCTCACCGCCCAGCGGCAGTACCTGGAGCGTCTCAAGGCGGGTGCCGTCGCCACCTCCTTGTCCGACCGCGCCGCCGCCCGCGAGCGCCTGCTGGAGCTGGGTCTGACCGAGGAGGAGATCCGTATCCTCGACAACACCCTGAAGCCCACCGCCATGGTGACGGTCCGGGCCCCGATGTCGGGGACAGTCGTCTCGCGCAATGTCTACGAGGGCCAGTACGTTCAGACCAACGACCGCCTGTTCGAGATCGGGGACTTCTCGCGCATGTGGTTCGTGTTCGACGCCTATGAGCCCGACCTCGCCTGGCTCGCGCCGGGTCAGACGGTGGAGGTGTCGGTCGCCTCGATGCCGGGCCAGGTGCTGACCGCCCCCATCGGGTTCATCGACCCCAACCTGGACGAGATGAGCCGTACCGCCCGGGTGCGGGTCATCCTCGATAACGCCGAACGCCGGCTCCTGCACCGCCAGACCGCCCAGGCCCTGGTGGTCGGGACCTCGCCCGAGACCCTGCTGGTACCGCGCAGCGCCGTGCTGCAACACGGCGGCAGGCAGGTGGTCTACGTGGCGCAGGGAGATCGGGCGGGCGCGCAGGGCTACCGTGCCCAGGAGATCCGGCTCGGGCGGGTCGGGGATACGCAGGCCGAGGTGCTGAGCGGCCTCGCAGAGGGCGACCGGGTAGTGACCCAGGCCGCCCTGATCCTCGATTCCCAGGCCCAGCTCGCCCATGCAGCCGTCGCCGGCGGAGGAGACGAGCACGGCCACAGCCCGCCGCCCAAGATCCCTGCCGGTACGCCGCCGCACGATGCGG
>JBGSOR010000014.1:0-32102 GCA_041738985.1 Chromatiaceae bacterium
ACGGCGGTGCCCGGTCTGGTGGATGGCGGTGCGGATAGCTCCGTGGAGCTGGGCGTGAAGCTCCGATCCGACGTGGCGGGGACCGTCAGAGGCATTCGCTTCTATAAAGCCAGCGCCAATACCGGGACGCACGTTGGAAACCTGTGGTCGAGTACCGGCACGAATCTGGCGACGGTCACCTTCACCGGAGAGACCGGATCGGGCTGGCAGCAGATGCTGTTCTCGACGCCGGTGGCGATCGCGGCCAACACCGTGTATGTGGCCTCGTACCATGCCGACAACGGCCACTACAGTGCCGACGTGAACTACTTCGCGAGCGCCGGGGTGGACAATCCGCCGCTGCACGCGTTGGCCAACGGGGTCTCGGGCGGCAGCGGCGTGTATGCCTACGGTGCGAGCAGCGCCTTCCCGACCCAGACTTGGAATAGCGCCAACTATTGGGTGGATGTCGTGTTCGAACCGACACCAGGATCTTAGCCGGGGCAGCTTGGACCAACGGTTAGGCAGTGTCGCGTCCGCAACATCGGGCGCGGGGATCGGCGATCCGTGGAGCTCGGCCAGCGGCGTCGGATGCTCCATGACCGAGTCGCCGCCGGTACCCGTGCTGCCGGCCGACCGGGAGTACTAATCCGACGACGAGGGGTCTCTCCCGCTGGTGGTCGTGCCGACGTAAACTTGACGGTAGGCGATGTTAACGCCGTCGGCTATCTGGCGGCGTTGGCCAAACCTGGCGTCGAATCGCGGTAGATCGCTGTGCCGGGTTCCTAGTTGGCGGACCGTTGCGTTTTGGGTAGTCGAGACATTTGAGCGAGTCTCATGTGCAACGTGTTCGATTGGCTGTTCTCTTCGCGCGAACGGGGAAGCAGCGGGACCTCGACTTGGCTCCGCGGTTGATGTCACGCGCACCCTGCTCCTGCCCGCGGTATCGGGCGGGGGCAGCGGGGCGCACCCTTGGCGGATACTCCCGCCTTCTCCTTGCTGCCGGTTTATGACTGGGTAGCGCTAGGTTCCGGGCTCAAGATCACCGATGTCGGTTCGTTCCCCTTTTTCTTGGGAGCCGCAACGCGGCCCGGAGGGAGGTGCGGCGAGCGCCGGAGAGCGAGCGGGTCCTACCCGTGGCGTCTCGCCGATCTCGCGACAGGCCAGCGGTGGCCCTTTCGCGCGTTAGGTGCTGCACTAAAGAGACAAGGCAGCTTGAACAATTAATTGCTGAGCTCTCGGTGGAGCTCCGCCCCGGATACCCTTCCCGCCGTCCCAAATCGTTGGCGTTGTCTGGCATCTGGCACGTGTGCGCCCCCCCAGGCGCTGCGAGTATACCGGAACGTTCAACAGGGTTTCTACCAAGCGATATAGGCGGAAAAGATCGCAGCCCCTTGATTGTCCACGGAGCGGCCCCTAGGAAGTGGCCCTAAAGATGACCACACGCGCTGGCCTCTCGCCTGCCAGCCCACAGGCAAAGCAACACGCTCTATCAGATTGTGCTCCGAGATAGGCGCCTCCGGCGTGACAGGGATTCTGCCGCTGCCCGCAGGAAACGTACGAGAGGCTCCAGATTAGGATTCGATCGGTGTCGATCGGTTGAGGGCGGGAACGACATTCAATCTGTGAATCATATGCAGTTGTCGGTTGGCGACCCGGTTTCCTTGAATATGCGATGGTGTTTGGCACAGTCTGGGGAAGATGCTGTACGCTGTCGACGGGCAATTGGTGCACGGAAGCCGCATGGGGCAGTCATACACTTTAAGCTGCGATTGGCAGCGGGCCTATGCCCGTCGGTCGCTGCAGGCTATCGGCGGCGGTGTAGCTGGTAAAGGTGGTCCGATGGGGCAGGGCAGGCGGCGGAGTCGTCTCGGGCTCGCAGCCACCGCGTTGCTGGGCTCTGGTCGCCGAAGTGTAGCGCCGTCGGAGTGTTCGCTAGGGCTCGGGATTCGGGGTCATGCCTTCGCAGGGATATGATCTTCCGGGCGGGACAGTTGACCAGGTAAGGCTTCTCTGTACGTGTGGGTGGCTTCGTCGGGGCCGCGGACGCGCAGGGGCGAGGGTCTCGCTCTGCCTTGGTGCTGGTCAGAAGCGTGGAAAGCACCGAGCGGTCGCTACTAGACGTTCCAGGAGTCGTCGATCCGATGTACGCAAGTTATTTCGGCTTCCGCGAAGAGCCTTTCAGTCTCGACCCCGACCCATCGTTTCTTTATCTCGGTGGTCAGTACCGATTGGCGTATTCGCTGCTCGAGTACGGCATCTCGATGCGGTCCGGGTTTATCGTGATCACGGGCGATGTCGGCTGCGGAAAGACCACCCTCATTCGCCGTCTCATCAACGATCTGAACGATCGCATCGCTTTGGGCCTGATAAGCCACACGCATCAGCGACTCACGAATCTCCTGGAATGGGTTTCGCTGGCCTTCGGCCTGGAGTACGATGCTAAAAGTCCTACTGTTCTCTATGGAGCGCTTGTCGAATTCTTAGCGAGCGAGCAATCGTCTAATCGCCGCGCGATCCTTGTGGTAGACGAGGCGCAGAACCTCGATGTCGCGATGCTTGAAGAGATCCGCACACTCTCGAATATCACTTCAGGACGTGGCCAGGCCCTTCAAATCATTCTCATCGGCCAGCCCGAGCTTAAGGCGACGTTGTCCCGGCCAGAGCTTCGGCAACTCTTGCAGCGCGTGGCAACTCACTACGAGCTAAAGCCGCTTTCCGAAGATCAAACCCTCGAATACATCCATCATCGAGTCGCTCACGCCGGGGGGCAGCCGGGTCTGTTCAGCGATCAGGCTTGTCACCTGATTCATCGGCATTCACAAGGCGTGCCCCGCTTGATCAACATACTCTGCAAGACCTCTTTGGTTTACGCGTACGCCGAAGACGCTACTCATGTGGGTGTCGAGATCGTGCGGGCGGTACTTAAAGACGGTGCAGCAGGCCTATGCATGGAAGCCCCCGCCGCGTCAGGGCTGGAGACGAAAGACGCCACTCCGTCAGCGGGGCGAGGCTCCATTTGCGAATCGTCACAACCAATCCGCGAAGCTGGCAAGATTCCCGCGTCGGAGGGTATGCCGCCGAAGCCCGATCTGCACCCATTCAGTGTTGAAGATGCCAGGCAGCTTTTCTCTCGTACAAAGAACAGAAAAACCTGAGTCTCCGAACGGCCTGGCGCCGCGGTACGACTCTCCGCCCCCAACGCGCCGTCGAGATTTCATAGGGGATCTGCCCGACCACAGTACCGGTTAGCCGCTTGGGGGTCGTGCGGAAGAAGAGTCCAACGAGTGTCAGGTGCATGCGACGCGCGACCCAGCGGGTACGCGTTTGCGCTCCGCGCGCTTGTCGTGTGCTGAACCGTGCCCGCGCAGTTTAGCTTGGCGCCCGGCTCTCCAGACCTAGGATGAAGGCCCATTGCTCGGGCGTCACCGGCATGACCGAGAGTCGATTGCCGCGGTGCACCAGGGCAAGCTCCGCCAAGGGTCCGTCCGCGTGGGTCTTCAGCTCGGTCAGCGGAAGCGGACGGCGCAGATGGCGGATGTAGCGCACATCGACCAGGTACCAGCGGGGGCTCTCGGGGTCTCCCTTGGGGTCATAGTAGTCGGATTTGGGGTCGAACGCGGTGGGGTCCGGGTACGCGGCGCTGGCGACCTCGGCGAGGCCCACGATCCCCGGCTCGGCGCAGTTGGAGTGGTAGTACAGGATCCCGTCGCCGATGCGCATGGCGTCGCGCAGCATGTTGCGGGCCTGGTAGTTGCGCACCCCATCCCACGGGGTCCCGGGCTTACCCTGGGCCTTCAGGTCGTCGATGCTGAAGACGTCCGGCTCGGACTTGATGAGCCAATAGGCCATCGGGTGCGGCTCTTTTGGAACGACGCTAGGCACTTTTACAAACAAGCGGTTAGTGAGGCGGTCGTGGAAAGATGTTGAAGACGGGGCCTCTATTGGGGTGTGAAACTTAAGAGACGCATCTCTTGCAACACACCCAAGGAGACCCCGCCGATGAGATCTTATGCCATCACTGCCACGGCGATCGAGCACTAT
Organism: Chromatiaceae bacterium; assembly: GCA_041738985.1. Classification (GTDB taxonomy): domain Bacteria; phylum Pseudomonadota; class Gammaproteobacteria; order Chromatiales; family Chromatiaceae; genus Thiodictyon. Next base: position 4,024 of record JBGSOR010000014.1, read on the forward strand.
GCGGATGCCCTGGCGCAGTTTGACCACCTGCTGGGCAGACTCACCGGCAAGGAAACGCAGCGGGCGAGCTACGGCGAGCTGGAGGCCATGGCGCAAGCGGAAGGGAGCAAGCTGTTGCGTCGGCTGATCCAACGGCGTTTGGACCAACGCTGGAGCGAGGCGCCGCAGCGCGAGCGGGTCGGCGCGGACGGGATCGCGCGGATCCAGCGGCGGGAAGGCTGCAAGCGGCGTTTGGAGACCCGCTTCGGGGAGGTGATTGTCACCCGCCGCGGCTATGGAGGGCGGGGTCTGGAGAGTGTCTTCCCGCTGGATGCAGCGCTCAACCATCTGCCGCAAAGCGGAGATCGATGCGCAATGCCGGTTTGTGTTGACGATTGCCGGCATTTTGAAACATGCTTCCGGCATGGAAAAAACCCAGCAATCCATCCTCGATCTCGCGAGCAGCCGCGGGATTCTCCGGCCCCTCGATCTGGAGGCTCGGGGTCTACCCCGGGTCTCACTGACACGGCTGGTGCGCCAGGGCCGGCTCGCACGGATCGGGCGTGGGCTCTACGCACTTCCCGACCGGCCTGTCTCCGAGCACTCGGCCCTGGCCGAGGTGGCGCTCCGGCATCCGCGGGCGGTGGTCTGTCTGCTCTCGGCGCTGCGCTTCCATGAGCTTACGACCCAGGCCCCTTTCGAGGTGTGGCTGGCGATCCCCAACAAGGCGCGCCCGCCGCGGCTGGACTACCCGCCCCTGCGGGTCGTGCGTTTCTCCGACTCCGGTCTGACCGAGGGCGTCGAAGAGTACGAGATCGACGGGGTGCCGGTGCGCATCACCGGCATCGCCCGGACCGTGGCCGACTGCTTCAAGTACCGCAACAAGATCGGACTCGATGTGGCGCTGGAGGCGCTGAAGGATGCCCTGAAGGAGGGGCAGGGCGGTCGGGGGCGGAGGGCGAGCGTCGACGAGATCTGGCACTACGCCCAGCTTGATCGGGTTGCCAACGTCATGCGCCCATATTTGGATGCCCTGGCATGACCGGATCGGATATCGGGGCATCGATCCGCGCCCGGTTGCTCGCCAAGGCGAAGATCGACGGTCAGGACTTCAACCTGGTCCTGACACGCTACGCCCTGGAGCGGCTCCTCTACCGGTTGGGCGCGTCCAGGTACGCCGAGCGCTTCCTCCGGACCGGTCCCCGCACTCAGGTCCTGCTTGGCCCCATCCCTGCCGCCAGGTGGCGGAAGTTGGCGAGCCGCTCGGGTGCGATCATTCCCATGTCCACCGCTGCCAGGATGGCGCAGCCGGGCTCCCGGTCGTGGCGGCAGTCGGCAAATCGGCACCTGGCCAGGTGCGGGCGAAACTCCCGGAAACCGCGCTCCAGGTCCGACTGTCCGATGTCGCCCAGCCGGAAGCTCCGTACCCCAGGGGAGTCGATCAGCGACCCGCCGCCCAATAGCCGGTAGCAGGTCGCCGCAGAGGTCGTGTGGCGCCCGAGTCCGGTGGCCTTGGAGAGCCGACCGATCTGGATCTCCAAGTCCGGCAGCAGGGTCTTGACCAGGGACGACTTTCCCACCCCGGACTGGCCCACCAGGATGCTGGTCTGGCCGCTCAGGGCCTCGATCAGGGGCGCCAGGGTGTCCGGCCTTCGCAAGCTGGTCCAGAGAATGGAGTAGCCGATGCGCTGGTACAGGGCGAAGCGGGCGCAGAAATCGGCCTGGGCGGGGCCGGCGAGCAGGTCCATTTTGTTGGCGACGATCAGGGCCTCGACCCCCATCAGCTCTGCCGCCGCCAGATACTGGTCCACCAGATAGCCGCTTGGCTCGGGCTCCGGTGCGATCAGGACGGCGAGCCGCGTCAGGTTGGCGGCGAGCGGCTTGTCCCGTCCGCTGTAATCCGGCCGGCTCAGTACGGTCTCTCGGGGCTGGATGGCGGTCACCACCCCCTTGCCGTCAGCGGTGCGTTGCCAGACCACGCGATCGCCACACACGGGATGCCCGATGTTCCGGCGGGCGAGACAATGCACGATCTGGCCGTCTACGGACTCGACCGCCAGATTGGCCCCGTGGCGAACAACGACGCGGCCGGACCGAGGTGCAGCGTCGAGCTCGTCCTCGACGAGGGCCAGCGCGTTCTCCGCCCGATCCGCGAGATGTTGTCGGCGGCGCTCCTGGATGGTCTGAATGCGCTGGATCTGACGCTCGGAGAGCCGCCGGCGAGGCATGGGCTGGGCTAGGGCTTGAACTTGTAGAAGGCGCTGTTCAGGTAGTCGGTCACCGCCTCGACCTCGTCGTCGAACCAGCGCAGCTCCAGATTGGTTTCGCACTGGCGCACCTGACGGGCGAGTGCAGGGTAGGAGTCGATCTTCCGGTCCGCACGGGTGTAGATCTCGGGTCCATGGCACTTGAGGCAGTTCTGCTCGTAGAGCGGATGGGGGTCCGGCGAGTCGGCGGCGGCCGAGGGGCCAGCGAGGAGCGGCACGAGGAGGAGGGGCAGGGCAGGGGCGACGAGTCGGCGGCTTGCAATCATGGTCTGGCTCCGGGTTCGCGGGTGCGCCATTGTAGGCAGGGGCCGGGGCCTGCGCACGGTCCCGGACTGGTAGACTGCCAGGTGGCGGCCGCCGCGACGACTACAAGGATTCGAGGACATGACGAAGAGCGAGCAGAACCTGATTTGGCTGGACCTGGAGATGACCGGTCTCGACCCCTTTCGAGATCGCATCCTGGAGGTCGCCACCGTGGTGACCGACCAGGAGCTGAAGATCCTGGCCGAGGGTCCGGTCATCGCCATCCATCAGCCGGAGGATGTGCTGGCGGGGATGGACGAGTGGAACCGCAGCCATCATGGGGCCTCCGGGCTCTTGGAGCGGGTACGCACCACGGACGTGGACGAGGCGGCGGCGGAGGAGCGGACCCTGGCCTTCCTTGCCGACCATGTCCCGGCACGCTCCTCGCCCCTGTGCGGCAACAGCATTTGCCAGGACCGGCGCTTTCTGGCCCGGTTCATGCCTCGATTGGAGGCCTATTGCCATTACCGCAACCTGGACGTGAGCACGCTAAAGATCCTCGCCCAGCGCTGGGCCCCCGAGGTGGCGAGCGACTTCAAGAAGTCCTCCAAGCATCTGGCCCTGGACGATATCCGCGAGTCCATCGCGGAGCTGCGCCACTATCGGGTGTACCTGCTGCGGGTCTGACCTGCGAGTCGCTGTTGCGCCCATAAAGATAACCTGGGACGCCCCAACCCCTCGGCATGGTAAGGTTTCGCGCGCAGTCGCGCCGGACTCCCGGGCGCCCGATGCCCGGACGGATGCGGGTCGTCCCCCCTGGCCTGCGCGCTGCTGAGAGGTTGTGAAAAGACCCCCTGTAGGTTGGGCCGAGGAACGAGGCCCAACGACGAGGTCAATGTAACCCTCTGACCGTTGGGCCTCCTGCGTCGGCCCAACCTACGGGAAACCGCGGATTCGCCCGTCGAAAACGGGTATTTTCACAGCCTCTGAGACCGAGCTCCAATCCGAACCCCATTCCGAACAATCTGTCTCGACCGCCCCGCCGCCCCGCCCGGTGGGGGCCGAGTCGTGAGGAGAGGTACATCATGATCGAACCTGTGGGCTCAGCCGAGCTGCGACCCCTCTTCGTCTACGATCCGGAGCGCCACCATGCCCTGGTGCACGAGGCGCAGACCCTGCCGTCCGTGTTGATCAGCTCCCAGGCTGCGGGCAACGCGGTCATGATGGGTGGGGGCTATTTCAGTCCCTTGCCGGGCTTCATGAACCTGGCGGATGCCCTGAGTGTGGCCGAGACCATGCGCACCGCGGACGGACTCTTCTTCCCCGTACCCGTGCTGTGCCTGCTCCCGAGCGCCGCCGCCATCGGCGACGCCCGACGCATCGCGCTCCGGGACCCCAACATGGAGGGTAACCCGGTCCTGGCCGTGATGGATCTGGAGTCGGTGGAAGAGGTCACGGATGCCCAGATGGCCCTGATGACCGAAAAGGTCTATCGCACCCAGGATCCGGAGCACCCCGGGGTGGCCGCGTTCAATGGCCAGGGGCGCATCGCCATCTCCGGCCCCATCCAGGTCCTGCACTTTTCGTATTTCCAGGACGACTTCCCGGATACCTTCCGTACCGCGGTCGAGATTCGCAACGAGATCGCCGAGCGCGGCTGGACCCGCGTGGTCGCCTTTCAGACCCGAAACCCCATGCACCTCGCCCACGAGGAGCTGTGCCATATGGCCATGGAGCGGCTCGACTGCGATGGGCTCGTCATCCATATGCTGCTGGGCAAGCTCAAGGCCGGGGACATCCCGGCCCCGGTGCGCGATGCGGCCATCCGCAAGATGGTGGAGCTGTATTTCCCCCCCAATAGCGCGATGGTGACCGGCTATGGGTTCGACATGCTCTACGCCGGTCCCCGGGAGGCAGTGCTCCACGCCTACTTCCGCCAGAACATGGGGGCGACCCATTTCATCGTCGGTCGGGACCACGCGGGTGTCGGGGACTATTACGGTCCCTTCGACGCCCAGACGGTCTTCGAGGAGGAAGTGCCGCCAGGCGCGCTCGCCATCGAGATCTTCAAGGCCGACCACACCGCTTACTCCAAGAAGCTCAACCGGGTGGTGATGATGTGCGAGGCCCCGGACCACACGAAGGACGACTTCGTGCTCCTGTCCGGCACCAAGGTGCGGGAGCTGCTCGGCAACGGGATCGCCCCGCCGCCCGAGTTCTCGCGGCCCGAGGTCGCGCAGATCCTGATGGACTATTACCGGTCGCTGTAAGAGGTCGGCGGGCGGTTCCGCCCTTCGGCTCGGCCAATGCTGTCGGCCCGCCGGGGGGAACGGACTGACCCTAAGGAACGGTTCAAGAACAACTTAAGCACAACCAACGTAGGGTGGAACAAGCGAAGCGGTTCCACCGCGGCGCCGTCGGTGGATCCGTCGCTGCGCTCCTTGATCCACCCTACAAGTGTGTAGGTTGTTTTTGCAGCATCGCTGAGGCCCGCCTTCAACACGGCGGGCCTTTTTTTTCGGCGCGGTCCGCGGGCCGCACCGCGCTGCGGGTCGCCGGGCGTTGTCGCCTCGGTCGCCGTCACGGCCCTCATTCGGTAGCAGGCGTGGTAGTGCCTTTCAGCCGCTACCTGACACCAGCACGGTACCCCTTTGGCCGGACGATCCGGTCCGGGCTGCCCGGTCGCCCGGCCCCAGGCAGTGCCACCGCGCCGCGGGTTTCGATAGCCCTATCGGACCCGAGGACCCCCTGTCTTCTCCTATTCTGAGGATCGACATTTTTAAGTATGCGAATTGTCATGGATCGCGCTCCCTGTCGGCCCGGGGGATGTCGGCTTCGTGACCTGCGGACGGTCTCCGTCGGGAACCTATGACATTTATGTTTTTATCTTAGGTACAACTACTTACAGAAGGATTTCAGTCTGGTTGGGGAGCCGCTTCGGCAGCGGGCCCGGCCGGCCTGGGTCCGAATCGGCCGACCGCCCCCGAAATTCGTCGGATTTCCAACATTTTCCGCGTGACTGCGGACCCTTGCATGTCCGCGCGGAGACGGCTTACATTTTAGTTGTGCATCGCAGCAATCGCCGGCCGCGCCGCTTTCTAAGTCCCGTGTCCTGTCGAGGTCGTTCGTCGTGCCCGTGTTGTAGCTTCGGCGTCGCGGCATCGATTCTTGGAACGTGTTTTGCTTTGACGATCGGCGGGTACTAGCGGCAAGGAATGGGTGCGTTCTTTCCCGCTCCCGGGGAAGCGGCCGCATCGCCGATGTCCGTCTCTGTCCGGATTTGCCGCGGCTCTCTGCCGCGGCGATTTGCCCCATGGCCTTCATGCGCGACGTGCAGCGCCGCGGCGGGTTGCGTTGGCGTCTTGTTTCCGGGTCTTGGACCCCTGTGTAAGTCGCGGCTTCTGGCGCGACGGCGACTCTTCGAGGTCTGAGACAGTGGGTATACCGAACGATGGCCTCTCTTCCGAGGACGCGACCGACCCCAGCCAGCCTGCGCTGGTCGAGGGCACTGCGCGCGTGGTCGCCGTGGAGGGCGATGTGGCCTGGCTGGAGCCCGAGCAGACCACGAGCTGCGGCTCTTGCGCCTCCTCCGGGCTGTGCGGTGCCAAGGGGATCGGCACCATCGCGAGCCGGCTCGAGCGGCGCCGCTTCCCGCTGGATAACCGGCCTGGGCTTGCGGTCGGCGAGCGCGTGGTGGTCGGGGTCAGCGAGCGCGCCCTGCTCAAGGCATCGGGCACCGCCTATGCGCTTCCCTTGGTTGTCATGTTCGGTGCGGGCGCGGTCGCCCAATGGCTTGCGGGGAGCGACGGCATCACCATGGCGGCCATGGTTGCCGGACTGGCCCTCGGCCTGTTGGCCGCCCGATGGGGTGCCCGCTGGCTGAGTGCCCGCGGCCAGCTGGCGCCCCGCTTTCTCCGCCGGACCGGCCCCGGCGAGAGCTGTCGAATCGATCCGCACTCTTTCGATTAACGTTCTTAAGCTAAAGGGCCTTCCATCAAGGCCCGCAGATCAACGTCCTCAAGGTCACGGAACATGCAGGAATACATCCTCTTAATGGTCGGCGCGGCCCTGGTCAACAATGTGATTCTGGCCCGATTCCTCGGCCTGTGCTCTTTTATGGGCGTGACCACCCGGGTCGACACCGCCATCGGTATGGGGCTCGCCACGACGTTCTGTATAACCGTCTCGGCCATGGGTAACTGGGCCTTCGAGCAATACCTGCTAGAGCCCTATCACTTGGGTTATCTGCGCACCGTGACCTTTATCCTGATGGTCGCCGCCTCGGTGCAATTTACCGAGATGACCGTACGCAAGGTGTCGCCCCCCCTCTTCCAGATGCTGGGCATCTATCTGCCGCTCATCACCACCAATTGCGCCGTACTGGGTGTCTCGCTGCTGTTGGTCGAGGGCGAGATGACCTTCCTGCAGGCCGTGCTGTTCGCCTTCGCCTCATCAGTCGGTTTCACCTTGGTCATGGTGATCTTTGCCGGGCTCCGCGAGCGCCTCGCCCTCGCGGAGGTCCCGCGCCTGTTCGCCGGTCCCCCGATCGGGTTCGTCACGGCTAGCCTCCTGGCGCTGGCCTTTATGGGTTTCTCGGGTATCAGCACCAACTGAGGTCATTGTCGCCATGTTCATTGCTATCGGTAGCCTCACTGTCATCGGCCTCGGCCTGGGTGGAATGCTGGGCCTCGCCGGGCGATGGCTCGCCGTGGAAGAGGATCCACTGGAGGTCGAGCTGCAAGCCATGCTGCCCGGCTCGCAATGCGGGCAATGCGGATACGTCGGTTGCGCCCAGGCCGCCGCCGCCCTGGCCCGGGGCGAAGCCCCGCCGACCCTGTGCACCCCCGGCGGCAAGGCCGTCGCCGAGGCCCTGGCCAAGCGCCTGGGCGTGACGGTCGATCTCGCCGGACAGGCCCCACGGGTACCGGTGTATGCCCATGTCGTCGAAGAGCTCTGTATCGGCTGCACCCGCTGCCTGAAGGAGTGCTCGGTGGATGCCCTTGTGGGCGCCAACAAGCTGATGCACGCGGTGATCGTGGATGTTTGCCATGGTTGCGGCAAGTGCGCCGCGGTTTGCCCCACCGGGGGCATCCAGATGATCGAGGTTCCGACCACCCTGTCCGGCTGGCATTGGCCAAAACCTGCCCCGGATGGTCGGCGCCGCGCGCGACGTCCAGCCGCCGAGCCCGGCGAAATCGCCCTGGCCTAAGGCCCGCCCCCATTACGGAGCCACACAACCAAATGAAGCTTCACCCGATCCGCGGCGGTATCCATCCGGAGTACCGCAAGGAGCTGACCGGAGCGCGTGCCACCGAGGCGCTGCCGTTGCCGGCCCGGCTTTACATCCCCTTACAGCAGCACATCGGCGCCCCTGCCGAGGTCCTGGTCTGCGAAGGCGACCTGGTGAAAAAGGGCCAGGTCATCGCGCGCCGCCAGGGCCAGGTGTCGGTGCATCACCATGCATCGACCTCCGGGCGGGTGGTGGAGGTGACCGAGATCCCCGCGCCCCACCCATCGGGCCTGCCACAGCCGACCATCGTAATCGAGCCCGACGGCCGGGACGAGTGGGCGTCGCTGCCCGAGCCGATCGCCGATCCCTTTGCCGCCTCTCCGCGCGCGATCGAGGAGCGCGTGGCCGAGTCGGGTATCGTTGGGATGGGCGGTGCGGCCTTCCCCTCTGCGGTGAAGCTGAGCCTGGGTATCCGCCAGCCGATTCACACCCTGCTGCTCAATGGGGCCGAGTGCGAGCCCTACCTCACCTGCGACGACCGGGTGATGCGCGAGGACGCGGCGCAGGTGATCGACGGCGCCCGCATCATGGCCCACGCCCTGGGGGCACCCCGGGTGGTGGTCGCGATCGAGGAGAATAAGCCCGAGGCCCTGGCCACCATGACGGTGGCGGCCACCGCGTTCGCCAACGTGGAGGTGGCGCAGGTCCCGGCTATGTATCCCATGGGCTCCGAGCGGCACCTGACCCTGGTCGTCACGGGCCAGGAGACCCCTGCGCGCAAGCTGACCGCGGATCTGGGCGTGGTGGTGCACAATGTGGCAACCGCCCGCGCGGTCCATCAGGCGGTACGCCTGGGGCGTCCCCTGATCGCACGGGTGGTGACCGTGAGCGGCAAGGCCCTGCGCGAGCCCAAGAACGTCTTGGCCCCCATCGGCGCCCGGGTGTCGGACCTCATCGACTTCTGCGGCGGCTTCTCCCAAAGGCCGGAGCGGCTGGTCCAGGGCGGCCCCATGATGGGCACACCCTTGCCGAGCCTGGACGTGCCGGTTGTCAAGGGCACCTCGGGCATCCTGGCCTTGACCGCCGAAGAGATCAACGATCGGCCCGCCGGTCCCTGCGTCCGTTGCGGGGCCTGCGTCGAGATCTGCGCCTGCGGGCTCACGCCGGTCGAGCTGGCGGCCCATATCCGCCACGACGACCTGGAAGGGGCCGCGAAGCTTGGGGTCATGGACTGCGTGTCCTGCGGCAGCTGCTCCTGGGTCTGCCCCTCGCACATCCCCCTGGTTCACTACTTCAACTATGCGAAGGGTGCGCTGCACGCCCTGGAACGGGAGCGTCACAAGAACGAACGGACCAAGCGACTGGTCGAGTCCCGCGCCGCACGGCTCGAAAAGCTGGCGGCGCAGCGGGCGGCCAACCTGGCGCGGAAGCCTAAGGGCGTCGCGGCCGACGAGGTCCGGGCATGATTGTCGGCGAGCTAATTAAGAGCGGTCCCTACGCGCACACCGAAAACACGGTCCAGCGGACCATGTTCATGGTCCTGCTGGCGCTGGTACCGGCGACCGTCTTCGATCTCTTCCTGTTCGGTTGGCCCGCCATCCTGCTGTTCGGCGTCACCATCGGCTCCTGTCTCCTGGCCGAGGCGGCCTGCCTGGCGCTGGCCGGGCGGCCCTTGAATCCCCTGTCGGATGGCTCGGCCATCCTGACGGGGTGGCTCCTCGCGATGACCTTGCCGCCTTGGGCGCCCTGGTGGATCGGCGCTCTGGGGGCGGTCTTCGCCATCCCGCTCGCCAAGCATGCGTTCGGCGGCCTGGGTCAGAACGTGTTTAATCCGGCCATGGTGGCCCGTGTCGCCTTGCTGGTCTCATTCCCGGTGGCCATGACCGCCTGGGTCGCGCCTCACCCGATCTTCTCCGCTGGCGCACCCAGTCTCGCCCAATCGGTTGCCATTACCTTCGGCGCCGGGCAGCCGGACGGGGTCAGCGCGGCCACGGCGCTGGGTTATGTGAAGACCGAGCTGTCGCGGGGCATTCCAGTCCATGAATCGCTCGAGGCCCTCGGTCGCGACAGCAACATGACCTGGGCCCCGGACCTGATGGATCTGGCCACCGGATTCGAGCCGGGCAGCCTGGGGGAGACCTCGGCGATCCTGATCCTGCTCGGCGGGCTCTTCCTGATCCGCAAGCGCATCATCACCTGGCATATCCCGGCGATGGTCCTGGGCACCCTGTTCGTGATGGGGACCCTCTTCAATGCGCTCGATTCGGCCCGTTTTGCGCCGGGCCTTTTCCATGTATTCACCGGCGCCACCTTTCTCGGCGCGTTTTTTATCGCCACCGACTATGTGACATCCCCGGTCTCCAAGACCGGTCAGCTGGTTTTCGGGTTCGGCGTGGGTCTTCTGACCTGGGTCATCCGTAGTTTCGCCGGCTATCCCGAGGGTATGGCCTTTGCAGTGCTGCTCATGAACTCGCTCACACCCATTATCGACCAATACACCCGACCGCGGATGTTCGGCCGCACCCGTAAGGGCGAGCCCTTGCCTTTGGAGCGTCAAGGATGAAGCTGAAAGAGGGCACCCTGACCCATGCCCTGATCCTGGGGACCTTCTGTCTCGGCTTTGCGGTCCTGCTGGCGCTTACCAACCTGGCCACCTCCGATGCGATCGCCGCGCGCGCCATCGAGGATCGCCAGGCATCCTTGGGGCAGGTCATCCCCACCGCAATCCACGACAATAACCCGGTGCTGGACACGATGGCCCTGACCGATGCCGACGGGCGCGAGCTGACCGTCTACCGCGCGCTCAAGGGGGGACGCGTCACCGGCGTCGCCTACGAGATCTTCGGTACCGGCTATGCGGGCAAGATCAAGCTCATGCTCGGCGTGGATACGGAGGGCCGCGCGCTCGGCGTGCGGGTCCTGGCCCACAAAGAGACGCCGGGACTGGGCGACTGGATCGATACCAAGAAGGGCGACTGGATCCTCCAGTTCGACGGTCTGTCCCTGGGTAATCCGCCGATCGAGAAATGGAAGGTGAAGAAGGACGGCGGCAAGTTCGACCAGTTCAGCGGGGCGACCATTACCCCCCGGGGCGTGGTCGGTGCGATCCGCGAGGGGCTTGAGCTCTTCGCCGCCAACAAGACCAAGCTGCTGGAGACGAACTAATGTCCGGATCTTTCACTTACGGACGGATCGCCCGCGACGGACTCTGGGACAACAATGGCGTGCTCGCCATGCTGCTCGGCATGTGTCCGACCATGGCCATGACCACCAGCGCCACCAACGGGTTCGGCATGGGGCTCGCCACGGCGGTGGTAATGGCCGCGTCGAGCCTGATGGTCGCCACCTTCCGCAATTACATCACCCGCGAGGTGCGCATCCCCGTCTACATCCTGATCGTCGCGGCCAACGTGACCTTCGTGGACCTGATGATGAACGCCTGGATGCACGAGCTTTATAAGGTCCTGGGCCTGTTCATCCCGCTCATTGTGTCGAACTGTCTGCCGCTGGCTCGGCTCGAGGCGTTCGCCGCGAAGGAGCCGGTCTTGCCCTCGCTGATGGACGGGACCTTTATGGGCATCGGATTCACCCTGTCGCTGACCATGATCGGCGCGGTGCGCGAGATCGTCGGCTCCGGCACCCTGTTTGCGGATGCCTCGCTCCTCTTGGGTCCGGCTTTCAAGTTCCTGGAGACCCAGGTGCTGCCCGAGGACATGGGTGTCCTGTTGATGATCCTGCCGCCGGGCGGCTTCCTGGCCACCGGGCTCCTGATCGTCGGCAAGCGACTGCTCGATATCCGCGCCGGCAAGGGTATCCAGATGGCTGGCGCCCATAGCGTGTGAGGATGCGCGGATGAACATCGGCATCGCGTACGCACTGCAAAAACGCCAGGTCTGGCTGACGGTCGATATGCACGAGGGGGCTACTGTGCGGGAGGCCATCGACCGCTCGGGCATACTCCAGCAGTTTCCCGAGATCGACCTGGAGTATCAGAAGGTCGGGATCTTCGGCAAGGTCGTGGCCCTGGACAGCACGCTGGAGGACGGCGACCGGGTGGAAATCTACCGTCCGCTGATCGCGGACCCCAAGACCATCAAGTCGCGCACCAAGTCCGAGACAGACCAATAGTGACGATTTAGAGAAATGGGAATATCTCCTTCCATGAAACATTACTATCCAGTCACATCGAGGTAACAGCCGGGCGACCGATTCTCGGTCTTGAGATGCCTCGGCCGATCTCGGCACCGGACCCCCGCACCGGCTTTTCGGGCCAATACCCGCGCTAGACCCGGGTAAGTATCGCCAGATGCCTATTGAGCCTATCCTCGCCGCCTCCGGCTTCATGGCCGCCCTGGGTCTGACCCTGGCGGGCATCCTGGTCGTCGCCAATAAGCGGCTGTACGTGTTCGAGGACCCGCGCATCGACCAGGTGGAGGGGCTGCTGCCCAGGGCCAACTGCGGTGCCTGCGGGAGCGCCGGGTGCCGGCAGTTCGCCGAGACCTTGATCCGGGGCGAGACGCAGCCCGCCGCCTGTACCGTCAATGCCGGGACCATGAACCAGATGATCGCGGACTTCCTGGGAGTCGATCTGGGCTCCACGGATCGGCGGGTGGCGCGTCTCGCTTGTGCAGGGGGCCGGCATGTGGCCTATATCCGGGCTTCGTACCAAGGCGTCAAGTCGTGCCGCGCTGCCTCCCTGGTGGCGGGCGGGGGTAAGGGCTGCGCCTGGGGGTGTTTGGGATTTGGCGACTGCGAGGCGGTCTGCGAGTTCGATGCCATTCGGCTCGATCGCTACGGGCTGCCGGTGGTGGATACGGCGAAATGCACGGCGTGCGGCGATTGCGTCGAGGTCTGCCCCAAAGGCCTGTTTAGCCTGCAGCCGGTGAGCCATCGTCTGTGGATCGCCTGCTTGAACCGCGAGCCTGGGGACAAGGCCGAGCACCAGTGCCAGGTGGTATGCACCGCCTGCGGCCGCTGTGCCCAGGATTCGCCGGAGGGACTCATCGAGATCAAGGATAACCTGGCGGTGATCGACTACACGAAGAACGCCTTGGCGTCCCACGTGGCGATCGAACGCTGCCCGACGGGCGCCATTCTCTGGCTGGAGATGGACGGCTCCGTCACGAAGGGCCGGGACGCGAAAAAGGTCATCCGCAAGGCGGACCTGCCCGTCGCCTGATCCGGCACGGAATCGCCCGGCGCGCCCCAGCGCGGGCGCCATCGGCGGTTGTTTTGCACACTCGGCACGGGCGGCTACGCGCTGGTTTGCGGCCCAGGCCAAACCCCAGGTCACGCGCCCCACCAGGGCGCGCCCTTCGAGGGGCAGCGCGCGTCTTACCGGACTTCGCGCCGCACCTCATCTCCGATCGCTCGGTAGAGATCTGACCTTGCCCCGGTTTGCGGCGTCGCGCCCTTCGAGCGCACGCTGCCAGTCTTGGCACGGGTTGGCCCATCGTTCCGGCGCGCCGCGGGAGTCCGCAGGCCCAAGGGCGAGGTCGGGAAGGCTTCGATGGCCCTTGGCACCCCCGGGCGCCTCGGCGACTCGTATCCTGCGGACGGCACGGGCGGTCCGCCGAAGATGAATGACCGAAAGACCACCACACGAGACATCCCATGGCCGCCAAGAAAGACGACAAGCAGTTCAAGTATCCCGGCATCCGCATGGCGATGGACGGCAACTCCGCCGTCATCATGTGCGAACGGGAGGCGTCCGACGCCGCGGGTGCCTATCCCATCACCCCGTCGACCCAGATGGGGGAGTATTGGGCCGAGGAGGTGGCCAAGGGCCATATCAATATCTCCGGCACGCCGTTGATCTTCGTCGAGCCGGAATCCGAGCATGCCGCTGCGGCGGTGACCGCGGGTATGTCCATGACCGGCCTGCGGGCGGTGAACTTCTCCTCCGCCCAGGGCGTTGCCTTCATGCACGAGTCGCTCTATGCGGCGGTCGGCAAGCGATTGCCCTATGTGCTCAATATCGGCGCCCGTGCGATCACCAAGGCGTCGCTGAACGTCCACTGCGGCCACGACGACTATCACTGCATCGACGATACCGGCTTCTTCCAGGTCTTCGGTAAGAGCGCCCAGGAGGCCGCAGACCTGAGCCTGATTGCGCGCAAGGTGGCAGAGCTCTCGCTCACCCCAGCCGCGGTCGGCCAGGACGGCTTCCTCACCACTCACCTGATCGAGCCCCTGATGGTCCCCGAGCGGGAGCTGATCGCCGAGTTCCTGGGCCGTCCGGACGACATCATTCCCTGTCCGACCCCCGCACAGAAGATGGTCTACGGGGAGACCCGGCGGCGCGTGCCGCTGCTGTGGGACGTGGATAACCCGGCCCTGTCCGGTCCGGTGCAGAACCAGGACGCCTACATGCAGGCGGTGGCCGGCCAGCGCCCCTATTTCTTCGATCACATCGAGGGGATCGCCGATCGGGCGATGGACGAATTCTACGGGCTCACCGGCCGACGCTACCGGCGCGCGAGCGGCTATGCGGCAGACGACGCCGAATACCTGATCCTCGGCCAGGGGAGCATGATTACCCAGGCCGAGGCCGTGGCCGACTATCTGCGCCAGACCCGCAAGCTTAAGGTCGGCGTGGTGAATCTCACCATGTGGCGTCCCTTCCCGGGCGATCTGGTTGCCCGCATGCTCCAAGGTAAGCGCGGGGTGGCGGTGCTCGAGCGCACCGATCAGCCCCTGGCCGAGGACCTGCCGATCATGCGCGAGGTCCGTGCCGCACTCGCCAAGTGCCTGGAGAACGGCGCCATGGCCAAGGGCGAGGCGGGCCCCTATCCGCACTATCCGACCTATAAGCCGGGCGACCTGCCCAGGCTCTACTCCGGCTGCTTCGGCCTGGGCTCCCGCGACCTCCAGCCGGAAGGTCTGATTGCGGCGGTGGAGAATATGCTCCCCGGCGGCAAGCAGCGGACCTTCTACTATCTCTCGGTCGATTTCCAGCGCGAGGCGGCCGACCCCAAGGATGAGATCCGGATCCACCGGATCGCCGACGCCTATCCCGGTATCGGCGACCTGGCCCTGCGCGGCAGCGAGAACCCGAACCTGCTGCCCAAAGGCGCGATCACGGTGCGTATGCACTCGGTCGGCGGCTGGGGTGCCGTGACCACGGGCAAAAACCTGGCCATGACCCTGTATGAGCTGCTGGGCTTCGATATCCGGGCCAATCCCAAGTACGGCTCGGAGAAGAAGGGTCAGCCCACGACCTATTTCCTGTCCGCTGCCCCCGAGCAGATCCGACTCAACTGCGAATACACCTATGTGGACGTGGTGATGTCGCCCGACCCCAATGTATTCACCCACTCCAACCCTCTGTCTGGCCTCGACCGGGGTGGCTCCTTCATCGTCCAGTCCAGCCTCGACAACGCGGAGCAGGTGTGGGCGAGCTTTCCGCCCCAGGCGCGCAAGTACATCGTCGATAACGAGATCCGTGTCTTTTATATCGACGGGTTCAAGATCGCGCGCGAAGAGGCGTCCGATCCAGAGCTGCAATACCGTATGCAGGGTAACGTCTTTCAGGGCGCCTTTTTCGCTGCCTCCCCGCTGATGGAGCGTGCCGGACTCACCGAGTCCGGTCTGTTCGCGGCGATCGGCGACCAGCTGCGCGATAAATTCGGCGGCAAGGGCGAGCGGGTGGTGCAGGACAACCTGCGCATCGTGCGCCGCGGTTTCGACGAGATCGTGGAGATCGAGGACAAGCCCGCGGTCGCTGGCCAGCTCGTCTCGCGCAAGGCCCCGGGTCTGCCGGTGATGCTGAAGGCGCTTCCCGAGGGTGACGGCGGCATCACCGACGTGCATCGGTTCTGGGAGCAGACCGGCGTCTTTTATGCCACTGGCCGAGGCAGCGACAACCTGGTCGACCCGCAAATGGCCCTGTCCCTGATGCCCGCCTCCACGGGCGTCTATCGGGACATGACCCAGATCCGTTTCGACTACCCCAAGTACATCCCGGAAAACTGTACCGCCTGCGGCAACTGCTTCGTGGTTTGTCCGGACAGCGCCATCCCGGGCCTGGTGAACAGCGTCTCCGACATCTTCGCCATGGCGATCGCGCGGGTGGAGCGGGGCCTGCCCACCCAGCACCTGCGCCGCGAGACCCGCAACGTGGAGAAGCGCCTGCGCGAGCTGATCGACGGCGCTGGCGAGGCCGCGGACATGCGCACCCTCATGGACCGGGCAGTGCTGGAGACCCTGGCCGCTTTCGCCGGCGATCCAGAGCAGAAGCCGGTCCTGGAGAAGGAGATGGGCCTGATGCTGGCGGCCCTGGGCGATTACCAGTTTGCCGTCACCAAGCCCTATTGGACCAACCGGGAAAAGAAGCAGAAGGGCTCGGGCGGGCTGTTCAGCATCACCGTTAATCCCTACACCTGCAAGGGCTGCATGGAGTGCATCGAGGTCTGCGGCGACGGCGCCCTGGTGGCCGAGCCCCAGACCGCGGAGAGCATCGTGCAGATGCAGGCGCGCTGGAAGACCTGGCTGGATCTGCCGACCACCGATCCGGCGTTCATCCGCATCGACGACCTGGACGGCAAGGTGGGTGCCCTGGAGACGCTGCTGCTGGACAAGGCCAATTACCAATCCATGGTCTCGGGCGACGGCTCCTGCATGGGCTGCGGCGAGAAGACGGTCATCCATCTCTTCACCGCCACCGTCGCCGCCCTGATGCAGCCGCGGGTCAAGGCCCATCTGGCCGAGATCGACGATCTCGTTAACCGGCTCGAGACCCATGTGCGGCTCAAGCTCGCCGCCGGCGTGGACCTGACCGACAGCGCCGCCATCGCCCGCGCCCTGGATAGCCGTAAGGATGCGGACCTGACCCTGTCGGACCTCTCCGCCCAGTTGGATCGCCATGCCCATCCGGTGGACCCGGAATGGCTGCGCTGGGTCACCGGGCTCCTGGACAAGCTCCGGCACCTCAAGGCCCAGTACACCAAGGCTCAGCCACGCTCCTCCATGGGCATCGTGAACTCCACCGGCTGTACCTCCGTTTGGGGCTCTACCTGGCCCTATAACCCCTATCCCTTCCCCTGGTCCAACCACCTGTTTCAGGATTCGCCGTCTATCGCGCTGGGCCTTTTCGAGGGTCATATGCGCAAGATGGCGGAGGGCTTCAAGGCGGTGCGCACTGCGCGCCTGGAGCTGGAGGGCAAGTACAACGAGGCCGAGCACCGGGGCTTCTTCACCTATTTCGATTGGAAGCAGTTCAGCGAGGAGGAATGGCGGCTCTGTCCGCCGGTGGTCGCGGTGGGCGGGGACGGGGCCATGTACGACATCGGCTTCCAGAACCTCTCGCGCGTACTCGCCTCCGCCCACCCGGTGAAGGTCCTGGTGCTCGACACCCAGGTCTATTCCAACACCGGCGGCCAGGCCTGTACCTCCGGCTTCATCGGGCAGGTGGCGGACATGTCCCCCTATGGCAAGGTGTGGAAGGGCAAGACCGAGATCCGCAAGGAGGTGTCGCTGATCGGCGCCGCGCACCGCGGCTGCTTCGTCCTGTCCAGCTCGACCTCCCACATGACCCACCTGCTGGAAGGCTATATCGACGGTCTGAACAGCCGCCGTCCGGCCCTGTTCAACGTCTACAGCTCCTGCCAGCCGGAGCATGGGATCGGCGACGACATGTCCACCCGCCAGGCGCGCATGGCGGTGGAGTCCCGCGCCTATCCGCTGTTCCGCTTCGACCCGGATGCGGGCACCACCTTCGAGGAGTGCTGCTCGGTCGAGGGCAATCCCAACCTGGATCAGGACTGGATCTCCTGGACACTGAAGTACACGGACGACAAGGGGACGCCCGCGGAGCTGTCTGTGCCCTTCACCTTCGCCGATTTCGCCATGACCGAGGGGCGCTTCCGCAAGCACTTCCGCAAGGCCCCGCCGGAGACCTGGAACGACTCCATGGTGCCGCTTGCGGACTTTCTGGAGCTGGCAGCGGACGACCGCGAGGGACTCTTCCCCTATATCTGGGGGGTGGATGGCAAGAACCGGCTGATGCGTGTCCTGGTGGCCGAGGAGCTGGTGCGCTCCACCGAGGAGCGCCGGGGCTATTGGTCCCAGCTGCGCGGTATCTGCGGCGAGTTGGGCAAGGTGGATGTGGAGCAGATCCGCAACCAGGCCAAGGCCGAGATGGCCCAGAAGCTGACCACTAGCCTGCTTGCGATGGCCGGCGGGGATGCGGGTGCGCTCGCGGCCCTGGGCGGGAACGGCGGCGCCGTTCATGCCGACGGCGGCGGCAACGGGGCCGGTGCGGGCAATTGGGAGCCCCTGTGGATCGACACCCCCGAGTGCACCGCCTGCGACGAGTGCATCAATATCAACCCGAAGATCTTCAAGTACAACGGGGATAAGAAGGCCGAGGTCGCGGATCCCCGGGGCGGTCCGTTCAAGGATATCGTCAAGGCGGCGGAGAAGTGCACGGCCGGGTGCATCCATCCGGGGATGCCCTGGAACCCAGCCGAGGCAGGTGTGGATAAACTCATCAAGCGGGCGGAGAAATACCAGTAGCCATGAGCAAGGTCACGCCACATGATCCTCCGACGACGGGGAGCGGTGCCTGGCGCCCGATGATCGCGCGGGTGCTCTCCGGTCTGCGCGGCCCGTTGGCCCGCCCAGGCGGCGGGAAGAGCGCCCACGGTCCGGATCTGCTCCGGATCTTCCGACGGCGCAAGACCTTCCCCCACGGGATCTATCCCGTGGAGCACAAGGAATGGACGGCGGACAAGCCGATCCGGCGCCTGCCGTTCGCGCCAGTCCTGGTCATCCCCTTGTCCCAGCACCGGGGCAATCCGGCGGAGCCGCTGGTCCAGGTGGGCCAGGAGGTGGTGCGCGGCGAGCCGATTGCGCGCGCCGCGGGATTCGTCTCGGTGCCCATGCATGCCCCGGCCACCGGGGTGATTCAGGCGATCGACCTGGCACCGACCCCGGAGGGACCCAAGAAGCCCGCCATCTATCTCAAGGTCTACCAGGCGGCCACCCAGGCGGTGTTGTTCGACACGGGTCACGACATCGACGCCATGACCAACGACGAGATCGTTGCCGCCGTTCAGGACGCCGGCCTGGTGGGCCTGGGAGGGGCCGCCTTCCCAAGCCACGTGAAGCTGCTGCCCAAGGACGCGGTGATCGATACGGTGATCGTCAACGGATGCGAGTGCGAGCCCTATCTCACCTGCGACCACCGGGTGATGCTGGAGCAGACCGAGGCCTTGCTGCGCGGCATCCGTCTGGTGCTCAAGGTCACGGGGGCCAAGCGGGCCATCATCGGTGTGGAAGACAACAAGCTCAACGCCGTCGACCAGATCCGCGCGCGCCTGCCCGCGGGCCAGCCGATCACCGCCGAGGCGGTCGAGAGCAAGTATCCCCAGGGTGCCGAGAAGATGCTCATCAAGAGCCTGCTCGGCAAAGAAGTCCCGGCCGGCGGGCTGCCCGCCCATGTGGGCGTCGCCGTGTTCAACGTTGGCACCCTGGCCCAGATGGGGGACCTGCTGCCCAAGGGCCGCGGTCTAATCGAGCGGGTGGTGACCGTGAGCGGCCCGGCGGTGGCGAACCCGGGCAATTTCATGGTCCCGATCGGCACCCCGGTGCGCTTTCTACTGGATCACGTGGGCATCAAAGGAAGCCTGGGTCAGGTCATCCTGGGCGGGGCCATGATGGGGATGTCCGTATCCTCTGTCGACGTGCCGGTGACCAAGGGGGTCTCCGGGGTGGTGGCCCTGGAGCGCGAAGAGGACGACCCGGCCCGCCGCCATGTCTATGCCTGCATCAAGTGCGGCGAATGTCTCAAGGCCTGTCCGATCAACCTTAACCCCTCCACGCTGGGCGAGCTGGCCCAGGCGCGGGAATACGGGCGTATGGCTCAGGAGTTTTACCTGGACCAATGCTTCGAGTGCGGCAGTTGCGCCTATGTCTGCCCCTCGAATATCCCGTTGACTCAGTATTTCCGCATCGCCAAGTCGATCAACCGGGAAAGGAAGAACTAGCCCGCCATGGTCAAAGGCATCGAAATCAGGACCTCGCCGCACCTTAAGCGGGCGCTGAACGTGCAGCAGATCATGCGCAACGTGGTGTATGCCATGCTGCCGATCTGCGCCTTTGCGATCTGGCAGTTCGGGCTCAGTGCTGCGCTGCTGCTGGCGACCACCACCGCGGCGGCGGTCGCCACCGAGGCGTTTTTCTCGCGGCTGCGCGGGGCGGGCAACACGGTGGCGGACTGGTCGGCAGTCATCACCGGCATCCTGCTGGGCCTGACCCTGCCGCCCGGCTTTCCGCTGTGGATGGCGGCGGTGGCGGCCTTCGTGGGCATCGGGCTGGGCAAGGCCCTGTTCGGGGGCCTGGGCTATAACGTCATGAATCCGGCCTTGGTGGGCCGTGCCTTCGTGCAGGCCGCCTTTCCGGTGGCGATCACCACCTGGACCCCGGCCTTTGCACCGGACCGTTTCGTCGAGCTGATCCCGTCCACCCTGACCGCGCCCTTCATGCAGCCGAACCCGGTGAAGGACTGGGTGGCCGGGCTGGGGGTGGATTCCTGGACCGGGGCCACCCCGCTTGCGGTCCAAAAATTCCAGCACATCGAAGAGCCGGCGATGGACATGTTCACCGGCCTGATTGCCGGCTCTGCCGGCGAGACCTCCGCCGCCCTGATCCTGGTCTGCGGGCTCTGGCTGGCCTGGCGCGGCTGCCTGGATTGGCGGATACCGGCTAGCGTGCTGGCGGGCGCCGCACTCGTTGCGCTCCCATTCTGGCTCGTCGACCCCGGACTCTATCCCTCGCCCTGGTTCGTGCTCTGCTCCGGCGGGCTGATGCTTGCCGCCTGGTTCATGGCCAGCGACATGGTCGCCTCGCCGGTGACGCCCTGGGGCGTGATCGTCTACGGGGTCTTCATCGGCGCACTGACCGTGTTTATCCGGCTCTTCGGTGGATTGGTGGAGGGGGTGATGTACGCGATCCTGCTCGCCAATGCCGCCGGTCCGCTGATCTCGGACTGGACGCAGCCGCGGGTCTATGGCGCCGTGAAAAAGGCGCGAGCCAAGTCCTGATCTACCAGGCCGCGACGGCGCTTGCGCGTCCGCGACCGGGCCGATCGGGGTCCTTTCGGAATCGCCTGGGTTCTTTGCCGACCATGACGAACGAAGTACAAGTCGAGGCCCCGCCGGGCGCCACACCCACCTTCGCCATGCTGCGGACCTTGGGAGGGATCTCGCTCATCTCGGGTCTGCTGGTGGTGCTGGCCTACCAGCTCACGCTGCCGATCATCACGGAAAATCAGCGCTTGCGCACCGAGCGGGCGGTCTTCCAGGTCGTCCCGGGGGCCGTCTCTAAGCAGGACTTTGTCCTGACCGGCCAGGGATTGGAGCCAGTGGGGGCGGGCGTTCAGGGGGAGCCGGTCTATGCCGCTTACGACAAGGATGGCCGCCTCAAGGGCATCGCCATTGCCGGCGTGGGTGGGGGATATGGGGGGCCGGTCAAGGTCCTGTTCAACTACGAGCCGGCGTGCCAATGCATCGTCGGAAGCAAGGTGCTCCAGTCCACCGAGACCCCGGGCTTCGGCGACAAGCTCGAGACCGATCCGGAGTTCCTCGAGAACTTGAAGGCACTGGATGCCCGTCTGAATGCCGACGGGACGGCACTCGCCAACCCCATCGTGACTGTGAAGCATGGCACCAAGACCCAGCCCTGGCAGATCGACGCCATCACCGGCGCGACTATCTCCTCCAAGGCGATGGGCAAGGCGGCGAACGCCGCTGCTCAGCGGGCCGTGCCGGCCATCCAGCGCGATCTCGCCAAGCTCGCCGCGGCCAACCGTCGCGGCACGGAGTGAACCATGGCCGATCTGCCGAAATATCAGGAAGACCTGACCCTGGATACCTTTGTTAGGGGTCTCTGGAAGGAGAACCCCGTATTCGTCATGCTGCTCGGGATGTGCCCCGTGCTGGCCGTGACCAATTCGGCGATCAATGCCATCTCCATGGGGCTCGCCTCTACCGTGGTCCTGGTCGGCTCTGGGGCGTTGATCTCGCTGATGCGCCATTGGATCCCCAAGCAGGTGCGGATCGCGAGCTACATCGTGATCATCGCCACCTTCGTCACCATGGTCGACTACGCCATTCAGGCCATCAGCCTGGACCTCTATGCCGCCCTGGGCGCCTTCATCCAGCTCATCGTGGTCAACTGCATTATCCTGGGACGGGCGGAGGCCTATGCCTCCCAGCAGCGCCTGGTGCCGACCCTGGTCAACAGCCTTGGGGTCGGCGCTGGGTTCACCATCGCCCTGTTCGCGCTGGGATCCGTACGGGAGATCCTGGGCAGCGGTACCCTCTTCGGCATCCATCTGTTCGGGGCGGGGTTTCAGCCCTGGGTGGTGATGGTCCTGCCCCCCGGCGGCTTCTTCGTGCTGGGGGCCTGGCTCTTGTTGTTCAATTGGATCAAGCTGCGGCGCGAGCGCCGCATCGAGACGCCGCAGGGGATCCCCGCCAATGCACGCTGAGTCGCTCCCGTCGATCTTCCTCAACGCCGCGATCGTCAACAACTTCGTGCTGGCGATGTTCTTGGGCATCTGCCCCTTCCTGGGCGTCTCGGCGAAGAAAGAGACCGCCTGGAACATGGGCCTGGCGGTGGTCTTCGTCCTCCTGGTGAGCTCGGCCGCGGCGTTCGGGATCAACTGGCTCCTGGTCGAGCTTCAGCTGGAGTTTCTGCGGCTGATCTGCTACATCGCGGTGATCGCCTCGGCGGTGCAGCTCGTCGAGATGTTCGTCAAACGCCATAGCCCGGCCCTGTTCCACTCCCTGGGGATCTTTCTGCCGCTCATCACCACCAACTGCGCGGTTTTGGGGCTCGCGCTGTTCCAGACCCAGAAGGAGTACGACTTCATCCAGAGTCTGGTCTATGCCCTGGGCGCGGGGGCCGGGTTCGTGCTGGCCCTGATGCTGATGGCCGGGCTGCGCGAGCGCCTCGCCCTGTCGCGCGTGCCCGACGTGAGTCAGGGGGCCGCCCTGTCCCTGATGCTGGCGGGCCTGCTGTCGCTCGCCTTTATGGGTTTTGCAGGGCTGGGTGGGTCCCATGGTTAAGGCACTGGCGGCGGCAGCGGTGATCTTCGCGGTCATGGCGGGCTGGCTCTGGGTACAAACGGCCTACGCCCGCTTCGCGCTCCGTCATCCCGAGCTCGGGCCATTCCGCGGCGACGGCGGCGGGTGCGGCGGCGGCTGCGCTTGCGGCAAGGGGGGCTGCGAGCGGGATTGACGCGAGCTGGACCGTCGGGTTATCGGACGGCTCGCGTCGAGAAACGACTTCCACGCGCCCGGTCAGGCGCAATCAAGCCCAGGCGATTCGGAGCAAAGAATGAGCGATCTTCCGGCCGATATCGGCCCCACCACCGAGGCGATCGTCAGAGAAACGAGGCGGATCACCCCGACCGACGCCGACGAGGTGCGCCACCTGGCGCTCCAGGTCCTGGACCCGGCCTTTCAGTTCGTCGAAGGTCAAAGTATCGGGGTCGTGGTTCCCGGTCCCCACCCCTTCGGCAATCCCTATCATGTGCGGCGCTACTCGATCGCCAATGCCCGTAGCGCGCCGAAGGAATCCGGCGTGGACCTGGACATCCTGGTACGGCGATGTTTCTACCTGGACGAGGTGAGCGGCGAGCAGCACCCCGGCATCGCCTCCAATTACCTCTGCGATGCCCGCCCGGGTGATCGCATCACGCTCAGCGGCCCGTATCTCAGCCCCTTCAAGATACCGCTCGACAGTCGCGCCAATCTCCTGATGATCGGCACAGGTACCGGCATCGCCCCCTTCCGCGCCTTCGTCCAGCTCATTTTCGAGCGCCGCCGCGGCTGGGAGGGACAGGTGCGGCTCTTCTACGGCGGCCGGACCGGCCTCGACCTTATGTATGCCAACGACGAGTCCACGGATCTCGCCCACTACTACGACGAGGCGACCTTCAAGGCATTCAAGTCCCTGGCCCAGCGTCCCCTGATGCGCTCCTCCGACGCCCTGGAGCAAGGGCTCGCCGAGCACGCGGCGGAGGCCTGGGGGCTGATCCAGCAGCCCGAGACCCACGTCTTCGTCGCCGGACTCGGGCGGATCGCCACCGTGCTCGACAAGGTCATGGCCGATCAGGCCGGGTCTAGCGAGGCGTGGAAGGTTGCGAAACAGCGACTGATCGGCGAGAAGCGCTGGTCCGAGCTGGTTTACAACTGAGTGCGTTGCCATCCGTCATCTTCCTGCACGCGGGCGGCTTTCCGACGCAGCTCACCCTGGGAGGCGACCGCCAGCGCTATCTGGAGTTTCGCTATCTCGCCTGCCCGCTCTTCCAGACGCCCGCGCGCGCCTACTTCGACAGCTCCAACCTGGTCGCGCGGCTGAATCTGCCCAACATGGCCTATGCGTCGACAGACAAGATCGAAGTCTATGCCCAAGCCGTGAGCGGCCTGCTGGAGCTTGAACCCGACCCCGAACGTCGACTCAAATATCGCGACTTCATCGACATCTATGCCCACCTCACCGAGACCGAGCGGGTCGTTTATCAACAGCGCTACGCGCCGGAGGCCGAGGCCATGAGAGCGGATTCGCCGAACGATTCATCGATCAGGGGCGCCAGGAAGGACGCCTAGAAGGGCGCCAGGAAGGACGCCAGGAAGGACGCCAGGAAGGACGCCAGGAAGGACGCCAGGAAGGGCGCCAGGAAGAAGGCGCCCTGATTCTCCTGCACCTCCTAACCCTCAAATTCGGCCCCCCCGAGCGAGGCCGTGCGGGCGCGCGTGCAGGCCGCCGCGCCGGACACCCTGTTGCGCTGGTCGGCGCGGGTGCTCACGGCCACATGTCTGGAGGAAGTCTTGGCGGAGGGCGACGAGCGATAACAGAGGTCATCCCGGGCCGATGTCGTTTTTCCAGACCTGACCCGCACCCCTCGATCCCGTGGCCGCCGTACGTTTGGAAACCTGGCTGGCAAGCGTGCAAACCGATCTGGCCGGTCGGATGCTACCCGTGACGACCGGGATCGCGGATCGCTGGTGTCGGCTGGGGGGTGCCAGACCCCCACCCCCTACTCGTCATCGACGCCATGCTGGCCGCAACCGCCCTTGAGCATGAGCTGATTCTGGTGACCCGCAATGAACGGGATGTGGAGTGAACTGGCGTGCCAGTTCTCAATCCGTTTTCGGTTCGATCTGCGTATCAAGCCCCGTCGGGTTAGGTGCGCGGCACAATTTTGTGTGCTATGGGAGACCTGACCCTCGCCCCTTGCCCGCTCTCGTCCCCCGTGCTGCTTGCCCGTGCTCGACAGATTCATCGCTATGACGGGCTGACGTCGGGCCAGAAACCCTCGTCCAGCAATTGGCTCAGCGAGAACGGACAGCCTGCGGGGAAGACGCTTTCGGGTAGGCCGGTTTCGCCCGCGGCCAGCATTCGGGCACTGATGTAGCTGTCTTCCAGTTCTTCGATGAGACGGGGCTTCAGGCTTGGACTGTCATGAAGAAGCTCATCCAACTGCTTGCGCTGCTCGCGAATGGTGCCGCTCCAGCTTGGGCTGCGACGTTCGGGCTGGTGAGCGTATTTGAGCAGATGCGCCAGCAATACCACGGTGCGGCTGCGCAGGGCACGTTTCTCGCGCTTGCCCATATCTTCCAGTTCCTCGGCAAGGTGCTCGACATCGATCTGATGCCACATCGCCGATCGCAATAGCCGCGCCTGGTCAACAAACCAGAGGTAATAGTCTTGGTCGTAGCTCGGATGTGCGCTCATGGAAGTTCTCGAGGCCGCCCTGGCGGGCACTTCGTTCTCGATCAGGCAATCTTACCCTTCACGCTCCAACCAGCTCAACGGCGATGTCTTGTTGGTCGCCCGCGCGGAGATCGGGGTGCGTGGGGAGGCTCAGGACCTGGCGGGCGATCTGCGCAGAGACCGGGGCACCACCGTCGGTGCCAGCCAGGTGCGCGTAAGCCGGTTGCTCGTTGAGCGGGTTCGGGTAGTGCACGGCGGTCGGTATACCGGCGGCGTTCAGGCGGGCCTGGAGCGCGTCGTGGTCCTCGACCAGGATCCTATATTGGGCGAAGACGCTGGTGCGATCGGATCTTGGCTACGGAAGAACGCGGAATTTCACGGACGGATTCTTTGTCTTATTCTCAAGTCGTGCGCCGCGGGTCGTCGCCTACCGCACCGTCCCCTGACCTCGCAGCAGGGCTTTGAGGCGCTCGACCTCTGCCAGGGCTTCGTCTTTGGCTTGCCGCTCGGCCTCTTTCGCTTGCAGCGCGGCATCCTTTTCCTGCACGGCCGCCGCCCGCGCGGCGCGTGCGTCTTCGAGCTCGCTTTGAATGGATTGCCGCTCGCGCAGGAAGTTCTGGCGCGCCTGGTAGGCGTGATAGGCGCGTTCTTTCTCGGAAAAGGCTTTCAGGGTGCTCATGGCTTGCCTCATCTCGGGGGTCTGCATCCAGGGCGGCAACGCGGCGTCGTCCAGGCGCTCGCCGTCGCGGAAGAACGCGAGCCAGCGCTGCTGCTCGGTTTCGACCCGCTCGGCGGCGAATTTGTTCAGGCTACGATTTTCCTCCGAGCCCAACAGGGCCTTGAAGACGCAGTCGATCTTGGGGTCGATGGGGTGGCGCATCGGCGGGAGTCTAGGGCGGATCGGGGACCGGGACAATCGGCGGCGGCGCACTTCCTCGGCCGCGCGAGCTGGAGCGCACGCGGCGGGCGGTCGCCAGCGGGCGAAGCGCCCCTCCTGATCGTTGGTCTCCGGGCGCGCGAAAACGGCGTCGATGTTGGCGATCGCGGCAAAGGAACGCGCTGCAGAACCCGAGCCCATCGTATCGGAGTGCCTACAGCCGAGCTCCTAGGGTCTCGTTGTCGAGGTCTTGGGCCTCATCGATGACCAGAATGACCCGTCGGTGCTTTAGTTGCTCCGCCGCGAGGAACTGGACGAAGGAGTCATAGAGATCGACGGGGTCTTTGGCCTTGTACTCGCGCCCAAAGGCCATGGAGACCCACTCCATCAGGTTGCTTAGGCGCGGGTGGGTGTTGTCCAGGAGGCCAAGCGCGGCCTTGAGCCGTAGGTCTTCCACCAGGCGTCGGAGGAGGGTGGTCTCGCCGCAGCCGACATCGCGATCACCGTGAATCCCGCTTGCTGCAGGACGCTGTACTTCAGCACCGAGTAGGCCAGGCGATGCTGTTGGCTCATGTAGAGGAAGTCTGGGTCAGGCGTCCCGAGTTGGACCGGTCAGTCACAGGCCGAGAAACAAACCCTCTCCTTCGTCGGACAAGAGCGTAGCATTTCGCCATCCGAATCCAATGGATGGCCGGCGCGGCCAGGTGTCTCGTCGGGTCCTCGTCCACGCGCGCACCGACCGCGGTCGACCGGAAGTTTGAGCTGACACCCACACCGCCCAGCCGGGCGGTGGCGCCGCGGCCCGTCGCGGAGGGACGTCGCCGGCGCCGGGGCCCGTGACGACACCATGAGCCACGACCAGAACTTCAAGAACCTGATCGTCGACTACCCGCGCGAATCGGTGCGGTTCTTCGCCGCGCCGGAAGCGATGATGGTCGATCGGCGCGCCCGCCTCCTTCCGCTCCGCGAGGAACAGCTCAAGGAGCGCCTGGGCGAGCGCTTTCGCGAGCTGGACGTCCCCCTGTTGGTCGAATGGCCCGATGGCCGCCGGGAGGCCCTGCTGTTCGTCTTCGAGGAGGAGACCGAGCCGCGCCGCTTCTGCATCCATCGGCTGGCCCATTACTGTCTCGATCTGGCGGAGCTCATCGGGACCGAGCGCGTGGTTCCGGTGGTCATCTTCCTGCACGCGGGCGGCTTTCCGACGCAGCTCACCCTGGGAGGCGACCGCCAGCACTATCTGGAGTTTCGCTATCTCGCCTGCCCGCTCTTCCAGACGCCCGCGCGCGCCTACTTCGACAGCTCCAACCTGGTCGCGCGGCTGAATCTGCCCAACATGGCCTATGCGTCGAGCGACAAGATCGACGTCTATGCCCAAGCCGTGCGCGGCCTGCTGGAGCTTGAACCCGACCCCGAACGTCGGCTCGAATATCTCGACTTCATCGACATCTATGCCCACCTCACCGAGAACGAGCGGGTCGTTTATCAACAGCGCTGCGCGCCGGAGGCCGAGGCCATGAGCGGATTCGCCGAACGATTCATCGATCGGGGACGCCAGGAAGGGCGCCAGGAAGAAGGCGCCCTGATTCTCCTGCACCTCCTAACCCTCAAATTCGGCCCCCCGAGCGAGGCCGTGCGGGCGCGCGTGCAGGCCGCCGCGCCGGACACCCTGTTGCGCTGGTCGGCGCGGGTGCTCACGGCCACATGTCTGGAGGAAGTCTTGGCGGAGGGCGACGAGCGATGACAGAGGTCATCCCGGGCC
>JBGSOR010000028.1:0-1863 GCA_041738985.1 Chromatiaceae bacterium
TCGCGATCGCCCGCGTCGAAGACCGCGCCGCATTGGAGCAAGTGGCCAGGCGCGTCGCCAAGAAGGATAAGGCCGTTTACCGCAGCGCGCGCGAGAAGCTGCGGCTGCTCGCCGAGCGGGACGAAGAGCCCAAGCGCATCCGCGCTCAGTGCGCGGAGCTGTGCGAGCGGGCCGAGCGCCTGGGTCATCTGGAAAACTGGACCCAGGACCGCGCCCTGCTGGAGCACCTGGATCGGCAGTGGACGGAGCTCGAGTCACGGGCGGAGCTCGATCTGCGGGAGCGATTCGCCGCGGCCCGGGGCCGCTTCCTCGCTGCCTACGAGGCCCACCGTAGCGCCAATGCCGCCCAGGTTGCCGCTCAGGAGGCGCTTGCCGCCTTGCGCGCTCGGCGCGAGGGGCTCCTGGAGGAGGCCACAGGACTCGCCGCCCTGGACACAGAGGTGGCCATCCGCACTGCCCGGGAGCGCCTGACCGCTGCCTGGTCCGCTCTGGGGTCCCTGCCCGAGTCGGAGCAGCGGGGGCTCGACGCGCGCTTTGCCAGGCTGGTCGGCGCGGCGGATGTCGCGGAGCAGTCGATGGCTGAGCAGCGTCGTAGCGTCTCGCGCCTGCGCAAGACCGTCGCTCGGTTAGAGAAGCTCTGTGCCGAGTCCAAGCCCCTGGATCTGGCGCAGGCGCGCACGCTGGCCGACCAGGGCCGGGCCCTGTCGGCGGGGCTTGCGGGGAGCCAGGCCGGGGAGGGTCTTGTTGCCGCCTTCGCCGAGGTGTCCGCCCGCCTGGAGGGTCGGGGCAAGTCCCAGCGCCGCCATGCGGAGCAGCGGCTGGCAGAGCTGCCCGCCCGGCTCGACGAGTTGGAGACCCTGGTGGATGCCGGGGAGCTTAAGAAGGCGGACCCCGTGCATCAGAGCATCCAGGCCGGTCTGGAGCTGATTCAGGCGAGCGGACTCCCCAGGGAGCCGACCGAGGCCATTAGCGCCCGCATGCGTGCACTCACCCCCCGTCTGCGGGACCTGCATCATTGGCGCCGCTGGGGTGCGGACCAGCACCGGGAGGCCCTGTGCGAGGCCATGCGTGCCCTGCGGGATCAGGACCTGCCCTTGGCGGCGGTAGCCGAGCGCCTGCATGTCTTGAGGACCGACTGGAAGGAGCTGGATCAGTCCGGGTCCCCTGCCAATCAGACCCTCTGGGAGCGCTTCCACCAGGCGGCGCATGCCGTCCAGTCGCGCATCCAACCCCTGCTCGCAGCCCAAGCCAAGGAGTGGGAGGGCAACCGCACCGCCCGGGAGCAGGTCTGCCAGCAGCTCGAGGACTTCCTCTCCCGGATCGACTGGGAACGGGTGGACTGGAAACGCGTCATGCGGGCGGAGCGCGAGATCCGCCACGCCTGGTCCCTCATCGGTCTCTGCGAGGCCCGGGCGCGCTTTCGACTCGACCGCCGCTTCCACAAAGGGATCAAAGAGCTGGATCACCGACTGGAGTCGGAGCGGGAGCGCAACCAGGCACTCAAGCAGGGGCTGGTGACCCGCGTAGAGGCGCTTGCCGCCCTGCCGGACCTGGAGGTGGCCATCGAAGAGACCAAGGCGCTTCAGCGCCAGTGGCACACGACGGTGCCATCCCGTCAACGAGACGAGAACCGGCTCTGGCAGGCATTTCGGGCTGGATGCGACGCGGTTTTTCAGCGTCGCGCCGCCATCCAGCAGGCCCACCGGGGCGAGCTCCAGGAGAACCTCTCCGTCCGGGAGACCCTGTGCGACGAGGCACTGGACTGCGCCGACCGCGAGACCGACCCCCGGCGCCTGGCCTCGGCCCTGCGAGACCTGGAGTCCCGTTGGCGGGACGCCGAGTCGCTCCCCGTCCCCCGCCATG